>JBOGMU010000173.1:0-26410 GCA_050746865.1 Candidatus Acidiferrales bacterium | reverse complement strand
TGATCACCGGTGGCGCCGCCCAGAAGATTGCATATCTCCCGAATAGAGATATCGGCGCCAGCATCGCCTCAGGGAGCGCAATTGTCGATGCAATGGCGATCGTCCCGTGTTCGGCGGGCGCGCTTGGCGCTATAGCGGCCGGAATTGCCAACGATCTACTCACTCGCGCAGCGGACGTTTGCCTCAAAGAGCGCCGCCCGCTTGTACTATGCCTGCGCGAGACGCCCCTGAATCGCATCCATCTTGAAAATATGTTGCGCGTGCACGACGCAGGCGCCACCCTGATGCCCGCCATGCCCGCGTTTTACTACGCGCCTGAAACAATCGACGACGTGGTCGACCAATTCGCCATGCGCGTGCTTGCGCAACTCGGGCTGCCGCAGGAAAAACAATATCGCTGGAAAGGAAAAGCGTAAGCTGCGCCGCAGATGCCGTCTATTATGAGCAACAAACAATCAATTGTCGTCATCCTGAGCGAAGCGAAGGACCTCTCTTGCTTTTCTCGACCATACTCGATGTTCTCTGTGACTCCGTGGCGGAACGAACATAGATGACCCGCTCTCGCATACTCACCGTTTTCGAAATGATCAAGATCGAGCATTCGGTTTTCGCCCTGCCGTTTGCTCTCGTCGGTGCGTTGCTTGCCGCTCGCGATGCGGGCCATTGGCCCACATGGCTACAGATTTTCTGGATCGTCGTCGCCATGGTCGGCGCTCGCTCCGCCGCCATGACGATCAATCGCATCGCTGACCTTCAATACGACCGCCGCAACCCGCGCACCGCGCAGCGCGCCCTTGCCACGGGCCAACTGTCGGTCGCGTTTGCATGGCTATTCACTCTAGCCGCGTCCGCACTTCTTGTAATCGCGGCATGGCAATTGAATCGCCTCGCATTGGAGCTATCGCCCGTCGCATTGGCAGTCCTCTTTTTTTACTCCTATACGAAGCGCTTCACGGCGCTCTCGCATTTCGTCCTGGGATTCTGCCTCGGCATGTCCCCCGCGGCGGCATGGATCGCGATTCGCGGCTCGCTCGACCTGCGCATGTTGATTCTCTGCGCGGCGGTCACTCTGTGGGTCGGCGGTTTCGACGTCCTTTACGCCTGCCAGGACATCGACTTCGACCGCCAGGTCGGTTTGCACTCAATTCCCAAGATGCTGGGTGTTCGTGGCGCCTTGATCACCGCCCGCATTATGCACGTCGCCATGATCGCCCTCCTCGCATGGCTCGCTCTGAGCTTCCATCTGCCATGGCCGGCGTGGGCGGGAATTGCTGTGGTCGCCGCGCTCCTTGCGTACGAGCATTCGCTCGTAAAACCCAATGATTTGAGCAAAATTAACGCGGCGTTTTTCACGGTAAACGGTTATATTAGTTTATTGTTCCTCCTTTTCTGGGGAGCCGCCGCAATCGTAATGCGGCCATAGGGGCGCTGTTTGATCGCTACGCCGTAAATGACGATATGACGACAGCCGCCTCACTCCAGATCACCGAGCCTCGCCTCGAGCCCATCGCTCCCAAAGTGCTCGCCGGCGAACGCCTTTCCGCCGATGACGGCCTCGCGCTCTTCGAATCGCACGACCTCTTAGCCCTCGGCTGGCTCGCGAATCACGTCCGTGAGAAACGCCACGGCAACATCTGCTTTTTCAACGTCAACCGCCACATCAATCCCACAAACGTCTGCGTCGCACATTGCAAGCTCTGCGCGTTTGGCCGCTCGCCTGATTCCCCCGGCGCCTATACATTCGCGCTCGAAGAAATCTTTCAGCGCGCCGCGCAGGGCGTGGCCGAAGGCGCCACCGAATTTCACATTGTCGGTGGCCTGCATCCCGATCTTCCCTTCGATTATTATCTCGACCTGGTCCGCGGCCTGAAGCAGCGCTTCCCGCATGTGCATCTGAAAGCGTTCACCGCTGTAGAAGTCCATTACTATTCGCGCCTTGCAAAAATCTCATTGCGTGATGTTCTCATCCGCATGAAGGAAGCGGGCGTCGATTCCCTGCCTGGTGGCGGCGCCGAAATCTTCCATCCGCGCGTGCGTCGCATCATCTGCGATCACAAAGTGAGTGGCCAGATGTGGCTTCAGATCGCCCGCACCGCCCACGAACTTGGCATGCGTTCCAATGCCACCATGCTCTACGGCCACGTGGAAACAAACGAAGAACGCGTCGATCACCTGCTTCGCCTGCGCGAATTGCAGGACAAAACCCACGGGTTTCAAACGTTCATACCGCTCGCCTTCCATCCGGCGAATACGCCGCTTTCGCATCTGCCCGGGCCGACGGGCCTCGACGATCTCAAGACGATCGCCGTCTCGCGTTTGCTTCTCGATAATTTCGATCACATCAAGGCTTATTGGATCATGCTGACGCCGCGTATCGCGCAAGTTGCGTTGCGATTTGGCGCGGACGATTTGGATGGAACAGTAGTCGAAGAAAAAATCTACCACGATGCCGGTGCGACCACGCCGGAACATCTCACGCGAGCCGAACTCGAGCGCCTGATCCGCGCCGCAGGGCGCGTTCCCATCGAGCGCGACACACTCTACAATCGCGTCGACCGCTCCGGACCGGTACCCGTCTCAAAGCCGGCCCTACCGCGCCCCACCGACGGCTTCGTCCCCGAAACGTCACTAACCCTGAACGTCTGAAGCAATCAGTTCCGATGATTCAAAAGTCGCGTCGTCCTGAGGGCCGCGAAGCGTCCCGAAGGATCTCTCTTGCCTTGTTGGCCGATAATCCAGGCCCGAGGTCCCGGTCCGGAGAACCGGGCCTGCCCTAATCCTTAATTCAGGTCGCGCGAGATCATAAACTTGAACGTCAACTTGTCCGCGCCATCCGTCACGCCAACTCCGACGCCCGTCTCAATCGAAATCACTTTGCCGCTGTGATCCATGGTGGCCCATATCTCATGGAACTGATCGTTGGCCTTCATGAAGTGGTCGAAGGTGCCAAAATCGTCGTATTCCTCCGCGGCCAACGCCCAACGCTCGTTGAAGTTATAAGCGATCCGCCCGGCCGGCACGTACTCCAATCCACCGAGGCCGCCCCGATAATCCGTATCCATGATTGGGTTATAGATCAAATCGATCTTGCCCAGATGCGCCCCCACAATCGGCCGCAACTCGGACGTAATCGTCCGCGACTCCCAATACGTATAATTCACGCTGAATTCAAAATTGAGGCCGTAAAAAAATTTGTGCTTGTCCGCATAAGGACGCACAAAAAGCTCGCGAATTTTAAATCCGTTGAGAGATCCGCCGCGCCCCTTCGAATACGCTGTATAAACCGGAAAATAGAGCCCCTGTTCCATCCACGGCCTCACGCCGTAGGCCCACTCGACCGCGCCGTTCACTGAATTATCCGCGATTATCCCGCCCGGGAAATCCGCCGTCTTCCGCCCGATCGGCGTGAAATTGCTGTGCACCATCACATTAAACTTGCCTTGCTCGGCAATCGCCGCGTCATACACCTGAATTTCGTCCGTCTGCGCAACACAGACCGCCGAAATTGCCGCCGCCACAAATGCAGTCAAAAACACACGAATTGCCGCCCGTCGAATCTTCATCTCAGGAAATCGCGCCCCCACGCAGATAACACAAAACGCGCGTAATTGTACACCGTCCGCCATAACCTCGAATTGTCCAAATGCTTTTTACAGGAAATCACGCGTGCGGGTGCGCTTTATCGTACACAGCCATCAATTGCTCGATGCTAGCCTGAGTGTAGCGCTGCGTGGTCGATAGCGAGACGTGCCCCAGCAGTTCCTGAATCGCCCTCAGGTCGGCTCCGTCTGCCAGCAGGTGAGTTGCAAACGCGTGCCGCAGCGAATGCGGGTGCAAATTCCAATCGATGTTTGCAAGTCTTCCATACTTGACCACAATCGTATGGACTGCCCTCTTCCGAAGACGGCCACCTTTGTGATTCAGGAACACAGCCTTGTAGTCCGGCTCGCTTTTAGGGTTCGCTAGCAGTTTGTTTCGCACAGACCAATACTCCAGCAGAGCCACTGCCGCTTTTCGCCCGTACGGTATCACGCGCTCCTTCGATCCCTTCCCGAACACCCGCAGCATTTTCCCGTTTTGATCGATATCTTCCATGTTGAGCCCGGTCAGTTCGCTCACGCGCAGTCCCGACGCATACATCAGCTCTAGGATCGCACGGTCACGCTTCATCATCAGGCGCGCCTCTTCTTGTTGGCGCGGTGTCAGCTTCCTTCTGCTCTCCGGTAACGACGGCTTTTCCCCCAGCAAGCCGTCCAGCATCGCGGTCATCTCGTCGAGGGAGATCACCTTCGGCACACGCTTCGGCAATTTCGGCATGCTCACCAGGCGTGCGGGATTCTGCTGAAGCAACCCTTCGCGGATGCAATATTTAAAAAACGAACGCAGCGTCACCAGCTTTCGTGCTACGGAAGACTTCTGCAGGTTCCGGTCGTAAAGCTGCGCCACAAATTCGCGAATCACTCGATGATCGATCTGTTCTAACGGAAGGGTCTTTTCGCCCGGAGGACTAATGAACTCAAAGAACTGCTTCAAATCCGTCCGGTAGTCGACCACCGTGCAGCGCGAGTAATGACGCTCCGATTGCAAATAGCGGATGAATCCTTTTGCGAACGCAGGAAGCCCCTGATCAGGCTCTTTCCTGGGAATCAAGGAAACAGCCCCCGAACGAGCGTTGCGTCAGCCACTCTGCCAACCGCCAGCACATACGTGCCGGTCCGCAAATACGTGCGGTGCTTCCTCATGGATTCATAGCAATCTAGAAATGCCCGCCGCATCACGGCTTCCAGCCGCGCATTCACTTCTGAGGCAGCCCAGAAAAAGCTTTGCAGGTCCTGCACCCACTCGAAATAGCTCGCCGTCACGCCGCCCGCATTCGTCAGCACATCCGGCAGCACGGTAATTCCCCTCCGCGCCAGCACTTCATCCGCGTGAGGTGTCGTCGGCCCGTTGGCAATCTCCGCCACAATCTTCGCCTTGATCTGGTCCGCATTATTCAACGTAATTACGGTTTCCAGCGCCGCAGGCACCAGAATGTCGCATTTCATCGTCAGCAAATCGTCATTCGAAATCCGCGAAGTCCCCGGCATCCCAACCACCGTGCCGGAGCGCTCCTTATAACGCATCGCCTTCTGGGGATCGATTCCGCGCGAATTAAACACGCCTCCACGTGAGTCGCTGATCGCCACCACCCGCGCCTTTTTCTCCGTAAAGAGCCGCGCAGCCGAAGCGCCGCCGTGCCCGAATCCCTGAATAGCCACGCTCGCGCCGCGCAGCGACATTTTCTTGATCTTGCACGCCTCTTCCACCACCACCACGCATCCGCGCGCCGTCGCGTCATTCCGTCCTTCGCTCCCTCCGATTGAGAGCGGCTTCCCCGTCACCACGCCCAGCGTCGAATAGCCCTTCGTCATGGAATACGTATCCATGATCCACGCCATCGTCTGCGCGTCAGTATAAACATCCGGCGCCGGAATATCCTGTTCCGGTCCGATGATGGGCAGAATTTCAGACGTGTATCGCCGGGTCATCCGCTCAAGCTCGGCCTTGCTCATCCGTTTCGGATCGCAGATCACGCCGCCCTTGCCGCCACCGTACGGAATATTCACGGCTGCGGTCTTCCACGTCATCCACGCGGCCAGCGCGCGCACCTCATCCAGCGTCACGTTCGGGTGATAGCGGAGTCCGCCCTTCGCCGGGCCGCGCGCCACGTTGTGCTGCACGCGATAGCCGGTGAACACCTTCACCTGCCCGTTGTCCATTTTCGTCGGGACGGAAACTTCCAGCACGCGCTTCGGCGTCCGCAAAATCTGGCGCAGCCCCTGATCGAGCTTCAAGTACTCCGCCGCCATATCGAACTGAATCTGCGCGATCCGAAACGGATTTAGGTCCTCGCGCGGAGCAATCCGCGGTATTGGCTGGGGAACAGCAGCCGCCTTGGCGACTGTAGCCATCACGTCCTCCTGACGTACCTTAATATAGCGTGCCCTGAACGCACGCGCACCCGCAGGGCGCGCGTAAGTGCCGCGAAAGTCGAAGTTTATTCGAGATGTGGGGGAAGTCAATCGAAACTGGCCTGTCAGCTAGCGCCCAATGCGCCTAAACGCAAACCCACGCGGCCCGCGAACTTGTCTTAAATAGCTGATTACAAATGACTTACATTAAGAAAGGGCGCAGCGTGCGAGTGTATTGACGTTTTGTGGCCATCCCGCATCTTATTGCAAAATCTAGCGGTTGTACAAACAGCCGCGATCCTGAAGCACGCCAAGCGGCCTCAACGACCTCTCTTGGCTTTGTTGAACTATAGCGCGCCCGCCGGAATCCGATCCACGCCCATATACGGCCGCAGCGCCTCAGGAATCATAATCGACCCATCCGCCTGCTGATAATTCTCCACAATTGCGATCCATGTCCGCCCCACTGCCAGCCCCGATCCGTTCAACGTATGCACAAACTCGCTCTTCCCGCCCTTCTGCTTGAATCGAATCCCCGACCGCCGCGCCTGAAACGCCTCCGTATTCGAGCAAGACGAAATCTCCATGAACTCACCGCTCGAAGGCAGCCAAACCTCGAGGTCATAGGTCTTCGCCGCCGCAAACCCAATGTCCGCCGTGCAAAGCATCATCGTGCGATGATGCAGCCCGAGCTTCTTCAAAATCGTCTCGGCGTTGCCCACCAGCGATTCCAGTTCGTCGTAGCTCTGCTCCGGCCGCGTGAACTTGAACATCTCAACTTTCTGAAATTGATGTTGCCGCTTGATCCCTCGCGTATCCTTCCCCGCCGCCCCAGCTTCCGAACGGAAGCACGCTGTCCAAGCGCACACTTTGATCGGCAGCTTTTCCGCATCGAGTGTTTCATCGCGATGCAAGCTCGTCAGTTCCACCTCGGACGTCGGCGTAAGCCACAAATCGGTCCCTTCCAAGTGAAACATGTCCGCTGCGTACTTCGGCAATTGCCCAACGCCCGTCAGCGAAGCCGTATTCACAATGAACGGCGGCAAAATCTCCGTGTATCCGTGTTCGCCAGTGTGCACGTCGAGGAAAAAGTTAGCGATCGCGCGTTCCAGCCGAGCCCCCAGTCCTTTGTAAACGGCGAATCGCGCACCCGCAATCTTCACCGCCGAGTCGAAATCCAAGATCCCCGCGCGCTCGCCCAATTCCCAGTGCGGCTTTGGCGCAAAATCGAATTTCGGTGCCGTTCCCCAGCGCCGCACCTCCACATTGTCTTCTGAGCCGTTCCCGACCGGCACGCTCGAATGCGGCACGTTCGGAATCGTCAGCAGAAAATTCCGCATCGCCTCATCCAACTCGTTCACGCGCGCGTCGTCTCGCTTGATCTCGTCCGAGACTTCCTTCATCCGCGCCAGAATCGCCGACGCATCCTGCCCCGCGCGCTTCAGCTTGGCAATCTCTTCGCTCGCCTTGTTTCGCTCCGCCTTCAGCCCCTCCGTCGACGTAATCACCTTCCGCCGCTCCGCATCCAGCTCGCGAAACTGCCCCATATCCACCGGTTTGCACCGCTCCCGGCTCATCTTCTCAATCAACTCAACGTTCTCGCGCACAAACCCAAGCTCAAGCATAGGCCCAGCAGAATATCAGGTTCCGCCCTCCGGTCGATAGCAGAGGCAAGTGCAATCAATGATCGCGGCGCGTTGCGACATTCACGGCAACGCCTGCCGCGCTGAAGGCCGCCGCCCGCTTAAGTGTGACTCGAAAGCGAAGATGCCGCGCTGAATACCGTGACGCTACATTTGAACTTTTGATACCTGCTGCGGCATTGTCATGGACGGGCTCGTCTGGTAACGTCAACGAATCCGAAATTACAGCGAGGGCGACATGCCAGTGGTGGCGGGGATCGATCTAGGCGGCACGGCGGTCAATTACACGTTCATGAATCAGCAGGGCCAGTTTCTGATCGACTTGCTCTGCGAATATCCGGCGCGCTCGACGGAAGGCCCGGTCGTCTGCCTGCAGCAGATCGCGGACGGCCTGAAGATTGCCGCGGAGAAAGCGAAACTTTCGCCGGCAGATATCGTGGTCGCGGGGCTTGATACTCCCGGCCCTGCGAGCGCGAAAGGAGTGCTCAGCGTACGCGGCGCGACGAATTTCGTTCACGCCAATTGGGCCGGCTTCGATCTGCCCAACGGACTCTCCGCCAAGCTGGGCATCCCGGTGACGTATCTGAATGACGGCAACGCGGCCGCGCTCTGGGGACACTTTTCGATCTTCGGCGCAAACAGCGGCAAGACGTCGGTCTCGGCAATTATCGGAACGGGCCTCGGCGGCGGCGTGATCGTAGCGGACAATATTCTTGAAGGCAGAAACGGCTTCGGCGGCGAGCTGGGCCACGTGATTATTCCCTTCCAGACGATCGCCGGAATCGCCGACATGAAACCCCTCTGCAACTGCGGCCGCGCGGGCGACCTGGAATCGCTTTGCTCGCTCACCGCTATCGAGCGGACGCTCTTGCCGCACTTCCTGGCAGAAAATCCGGCGCACGAACTGAATCGCGCGGGCGACATTCACAAAGCCGCCAAACTCGTTCGCGGCCTCGCCGAACGCGGCGACCCGCTCTGCATGGAAGTTTTCCGCGTCCAGGCGCGTTCGCTGGGCCTCTTCTTCGATCAGATGATCAATACGTTCGACCCGGACGCGCTGATCGTCGGCGGCGGCGCGCTGGAGACGGCGCCCGAGTTTCAACACTGGTTCCTGCGCGAAATCCGAGCCGGCATGCCCGAACAGCGCGAGGAACAAGCGAACATTCCGCTCCACGTGATGCCCAATGGCGACACCGCAGGCGCCCGCGGCGCGGCCATCGAAGCGATGAAAGTGGCGAAGGCGACGAATTTAATACCGAGCACAAAATCTGACGAAGTTCAGCGTCGCGCCCAAAGCCATTAGCCAGAGCGCGGGGTCGCTGCTGAATTTCGCTGCGGAGGAACAACATGTACCGATGGTTGACGGGTTTAGCGGTCCTGTTATTCGCGTTATTCGCAGCGCTTCCAGCAAGCGCACAGATCGTCGAGGAATATAACCCTCCGCGCGCGAACTGCTGCCTCGCCACCTCGGCGAAAAACCTAGCCGATCAGCTTCAGGATTGGAACCAGCTCGGGCGCTATCATGCCGCGGACCTGGCCCTCGAACAGCAGCCGGCCGATCCGCATCGCGTCGTCTTCATGGGCGATTCGATCACGGACATATGGAACTTGGCCGAAGCGTTCCCTGGCAAGCCGTACGTGAACCGCGGCATCAGCGGGCAGACAACGCCGCAAATGCTGGTGCGAATGTATCCCGACGTGATCGACTTGAAGCCCGCCGCAATGGTGGTTCTCGCTGGAACGAACGATGTGGCACAAAACACCGGGCCGGAAACCATCACCATGATCGAAGAAAATCTGATGGCGATGACCGAGCTCGCGCAAAAGCACGGTATCAAGGTGATCCTTTGCTCGCTCACGCCCGTAAGCGACTACACCGTGATGACGCCCGGGCGCGGCGCGCCTCCGCTGGCTGCGGGAGCTACGCCGGCACACCGCATACAGACTGTCGGGCGTCCGCCAGCGGATATTTTGCGTCTGAATGCGTGGATGAAGAGCTATGCCGCGAGCGTCGGCGCCACATATTGCGACTACTATTCCGCTGTCGTCGATCCGTCCGGTTTCTTCAAGGAAGGATTTTCAAACGACGGGTTGCATCCCAACGCGCAGGGTTTTCAGTTGATGGCGCCGGTTGTGGAGGCCGCAATCGAGAAGACTCTGCAATAGAAGGCCTGTCGCAAGCCATCGAACGCTTCTGTGGTGACGTATTCGCGCACGGAGAGTCCTGCCAGGCTGACCTCAGGCGATGCAAAGACGTAAAATCATTGCATGCAAAAGAAAATCTTCTGGGCGAGCTTCACAATTCTGGGACTCGTCACCGAGCTGATTCTGCCCTCATTCATGTGGTCCTTGATCGCCACCATTCCCGTCTTTCTCGCAAGCTGGTGGATCGCATATCGCAGCGGATGGTTCTAATTCAGCGCTCGCGATACCTGCTTTGGCGATTGCAGCTCGACTCTCCTCGCTACTCGCAATAAATTGTTGACACACCCGACCCCCGATGTATGATTATGCAAAGGTATGAATATTCAGCCACACCGCTAAAAACCCATGGGCGTCCAAAAGCGTTTTCGGCAGGGACAAATCCTGAAATTGGTTTCCGGGCGGCCGGTTGGCAGCCAGGATGAGCTACGGCGCCAGCTCGGGCATCTTGGCGTTCGCGTGACGCAAGCTACGCTTTCGCGCGATATGCGGGAACTTCATCTTGTCAAGACTTCCGACGGGTATCGCCAGCTTTCCGCAGTCACTACGGAGGAGTCTTCGGCGCTGACGGCATTGGCCCGGGCGCTGAAGGAATTCTTGTTGGACATTCGTCCCGCGCAAAACATGCTCGTCCTGAAGACGCCGCCCGGCGGCGCGCAACCGATTGCCGCAGCCGTTGACGCCGAACGCTGGAAGGAAGTCGCCGGCACACTCGCGGGCGACGATACGGTTCTGATCATCGCGTCTTCTCGTGGTGCGGCTAAAGCGATCCATCGGCGCGTGGAGGAAATGCTTCGATGAGCGGCTCGCAAAGGGTCGCCGTCATCGGAGCGACGGGCTACGCGGGATTCGAGCTCGCGAAGCTTCTGCTGCGGCATCCCAAAATAGAACAAACTACCTTCTTCTTGCGCGAGAGCCACGGCAATGTCCGCTGCCTCTCGGAGCTGTTTCCACAGCTTCGCGGTTGGGGCGATGCGCCATGCAAATCGCTCTCCGTTGAAGCAGTAGCTTCGAGTGGCGCGGGAGTCGTCTTCCTTTCGACGCCGCATGAGGCGTCGCTCGAACTGGTTCCTGGCCTGCTTGCGGCGAATCCGGATCTTCGGATTGTCGATTTGAGTGGCGCGTTTCGGTTTCGCAAGCCGGAAACATTCGCGCACTGGTACAAGCTCCCTGCGCCGAATGCACAGATACTCGACGAGACCGTTTATGGCCTGCCGGAACTTTACGCGAGTGCCCTGCCGAAGGCGCGAGTTGTCGCGAATCCCGGGTGCTATCCGACCTCCGTGATTCTGGGACTAAAACCATTACTTGAGGCGGACTGGGCGCATCGCGCACGCGGCATCGTATGCGACTGCAAATCGGGCGTTACGGGCGCGGGCAGGGAGCCGAAGCGCGATACACACTTTGTAGAAGTAAATGAAAACTTTCGCGCCTATAACCTTTTCACGCACCGGCACACGCCGGAAGTTTCCGAGCATCTCGGCTTGGCGTCGAGAGATTTCGTCTTCTCGACTCACCTTCTGCCGGTTGACCGCGGCATTCTCTCGACCTTATATATCTGGTTGAACAGCAATCGCAGGGCATCGGCCGTCGAAGCTCTTTACCGGGAATTCTATGCAGGCAAGCCCTTTGTGCGCGTACTGCCGGCGGGGCAACTTCCCGAGCTGCAGCACGTGGCGCATACGAATTTCTGCGATATCGGATTTGCGGTGGACTCAACCGGCGAGCGCCTGGCGATCGTCTCGTGTCTCGATAATCTAGGCAAGGGCGCGGCAGGGCAAGCGGTGCAGAATCTGAATGGAATGTGCGGCTATCCGGAAACGGCGGGACTCCTATGAGAATGGTGATCAAAATCGCTGGCGCTCTGCTCGAAGACAACGAGCACGTGCAGAATATCGCGCGCCAGATTGCCGAACTTGCGCGCGCAGGCAATGAGTTGCTCGTCATTCATGGCGGCGGCAAAATTTTCACTGCCACGCTGGCGCGGCTCGGGATCTCCAGCCGGTTCGTCAATGGTTTGCGCGTCACCGACCGCGAAACGCGCGATGTGGCAATCATGGTTTTCGCGGGCCTGCTGAATAAGCGCGTCGCCGGCGCCATCTCGCTTGCTGGTCAGCCGGCAGTCGGTATCAGCGCCGCCGATGCTGCCTGTTTCCTCGCCGAGCCGATGCAAGCAGAAGACTGCGAAGGTGGCCTTGGATTTGTCGGTTATTTGACGGAGGTAAATGTAGAGTTCCTGCGTTCGCTTTGGCGCGCAGGCGTGGTTCCCGTTGCCAGCTGTATGGGTTTGGGAGCGGATGGCGAGCTTTACAACGTCAACGCCGACCACATGGCCGCCGCAGCAGCCGAATTTATAAAAGCCGAGCGCCTGATTTTCCTCACCGACGTTGCAGGCGTGCTGGACGGTGATAAAGTCATCAGTTCATTGAAAGGGCCGGAGATTGAGGACCTCATCAAGCGCCATGTTGTCTCGGGCGGAATGATTTTGAAGCTGGAAGCCGCAAAGCGTGCTCTGGCCGGAGGCGTTGCTGAAGTTCGCATCGTCGGCGGCACACAGCCGCGCGCTCTGCTCAACGCTGCAAACGGCGCGCGGTCGCATCACGGAACGCGCGTTTTGCCAATAATACGCGCGGCTAAGGCTGCACAGCGCGCAGCGGAGTGATTCCATGACAAAAAAGACCAAGACCTCTCGTGGGAATTCCGCTTTGCCGGCGAAGATTCGCGAACAGGCCGCAAGCCATTTGATCAATACGTATAAGCGCCCGCCGATGGTGTTTATGCACGGGCGCGGATGTCGGCTTTACGATTCGCAAGGCAGGGAATATCTCGATTTCCTCGGCGGCATAGCTGTCAATGCGTTGGGCTATTCCCATCCGCGGCTCGTGAAGGTGATTCGTCGCGAGGCAGCCCGAGCCATCCACGTTTCCAACTTGTTTCACAACGCATATCAGGCCCCTCTTGCTGCCAAACTCGCCAAATGGACCGGCCTCGACCGTATTTTCTTCACGAATAGCGGCACTGAAGCGATCGAGGGCGCGTTAAAGCTGGCGCGGGCCTACGCCCACGCCAAAGCTGGCGGTCCGACCGAGAAGACTCGTATCCTCGCGCTCGAGAATTCGTTTCATGGACGCACGTTCGGGGCACTTTCGATTACGCATACGCTGAAATATCGCGTTCCGTTCGAGCCGCTCGTTCCGGGCGTCGAATTCGTCAGGTTCAACGATATCACTGACCTCGAATCAAAAATCAACGAGCACGTGTGTGCAATCGTGATCGAGCCGATCCAGGGCGAAGCTGGTGTATTCCCCGTAAGCGAACTCTTCTGGAATCGCGCTCGAGCATTGGCCACTCAATTTGGCGCGGCGTTGATCGCCGATGAAATTCAATGCGGTCTGGGCCGCACCGGACGGAAATTTGCCTGCCAGAAGTTTGCCGCAGCGCCGGACATTGTTACGATGGCAAAACCGCTGGCTGGCGGATTACCACTCGGCGCGGTCGCCGCGAACGAGCAGTTCGCATCGGCATTCGTGCCAGGAATGCACGGTTCGACCTTTGCGGGCGGCCCGTTGATCTGTGCGGTTGGACTTGAGCTACTCGCCATATTCGAAGAGGAAGGCCTCATCGAAAACGCGAGAGAGCGCGGCGCGGAGTTGAGCGAAGGCATTAAGATACTGATGACGCGCTTCGATTTCATCCGCGAAGTGCGCGGCGAGGGTCTGATCATCGGCATCGATCTCGCGATCGAAGGCGCTCCCTTCGTGGAAGAGGCCTTCCGCGAAGGCCTGCTCATTAACTGCACACACGAGCACATTTTGCGGCTGCTGCCTCCTTATATCGTTAAGAAGAAGGACGTGGCGGAATTCCTAAAGAGGTTCGAGGGCGTTTTGTCGCGCGGAGCGAAGAGCGCGCAAAGGGCGATACAAAAGGCGGCGGCATCAAGTGCTGCGTCCGCTGAGCCAATGACCATGGCGGCGACAAGATGAGCAAAACGAGTGCTGTTCCTTTGTCGTTAAAAGGGGATCTGCTGACGGGCGTCGAATGGAGCGCCGCACAAGTGCAGGACTTTCTGCGACTCGCGGCGGACGTCAAGGCACATCCGGGCCGTTACCGGGGCACGCTCGATGGGAAGTCGTTCGTGCTGCTTTTCGAGAAGCCCTCGCTCCGGACCAGAGTGACCTTCGAGGTTGCCATTGCGCAGCTGGGCGGCTACAGCACGTTCCTGGACCACACGGCGTCGCGGCTTGGCGAACGTGAGCCGGTGCGAGACATTGCACACAATCTCGAGCGCTGGGTTCAAGGGATCATCGCCCGCGTGTTTGCCCAAAGGACGCTCGACGAATTGGCCAAGAACGCAACGATTCCCGTGATTAACGCACTCTCGGATAAATATCACCCGTGCCAGGCTCTGGCGGATTTCTTCACGTTGGAGGAGCGCTTCGGCGGATTGCGCGGTTTGAAGCTCAGCTATGTCGGCGATGGGAACAACATGTGCCACTCCCTTCTTATGGCGGCGGCGCAAACCGGCGCGCACATGCGCGTGGCTACGCCGGAGGATTATGAGCCGGACGCCTCAATCGTCTCGCACGCGAAACGCATCGCACAGACCACCGGCGGCAACGTGGAGATTTTCACCTCACCGCAACAGGCTGTTCGAGGATCTCAGGCCGTTTACACGGATGTTTGGGCGAGTATGGGTCAGGAAGGTGAAGCGGCCACGCGCGAGGCCGTTTTCATGCCTTATCAAGTGAACGACGCGCTCTTTTCGTTGGCAGCGCCAGACGCGGTATTCTTGCACTGTCTGCCGGCGCATCGAGGGCTTGAAGTGACCGACGTAGTGATGGATTCTCCTCGATCGGTCGTTTACGATCAGGCGGAAAACCGCCTGCACGTGCAGAAAGCAATTCTGCACAGTCTGCTCAGCGCATAACGCGCAATCCAAGGAGAAGAAATTGGCAAAGAAGGTCGTAGTCGCATATTCCGGAGGTCTTGATACTTCCATCATCATTCCGTGGCTGAAGGAGAACTACAATAATTGCGAAGTGATCGCCATGATCGGCGACCTCGGCCAGCAGGAAGACCTTGAAGCAGCTCGAAAGAAAGCGCTCGCGACGGGTGCAAGCGCAGCCTATGTCGAAGACCTCCGAGAAGAATTCATCACCGACTATATCTGGCCCACATTGCGCGCCGGAGCCATCTACGAGCACAGATATTTGCTCGGCACGTCGTTCGCACGGCCGATTCTGGCGAAACGCCAGGTAGAAATCGCAAAGAAGGTTGGCGCGGACGCTCTCGCGCACGGTTGCACGGGCAAAGGCAACGATCAGGTGCGCTTCGAGCTTGCGGCGAAGGCCCTCGGTCCTGAGCTGAAAATCATCGCTCCCTGGCGCGAATGGAAGATCAATTCGCGCGAAGAGGCAATCGTTTACGCTGAATCGCACAATATTCCCATCGAGCAAACCACGAAAAACATCTATAGCCGCGACCGCAACATCTGGCACCTAAGCCACGAAGGCGGCGTGTTGGAAGATCCTGCAAACGCCCCTGACGAGGCAATGTGGCAATGGATCACCTCGCCCGCGAAAGCGCCTGATAAACCAACCGAAGTCGAGATCGGCTTTGAAGCCGGCACGCCAGTTTCGGTGAATGGCAAAAAGCTCTCGCCAATGGCATTGCTGAACCAACTAAACGAAATAGCCGCAGCAAACGGCGTCGGGCGTATCGATATCGTCGAAAACCGCCTCGTCGGCATGAAATCGCGCGGCGCGTACGAAACGCCGGGAGGCACACTACTGATTCAGGCGCACCGCGAACTCGAATCGCTCTGCCTCGACCGCGAAACGATGCACTACCAGCAGATGCTCGCGCTGCGTTACGCCGAGATGGTGTATTACGGCATGTGGTTCACGCCGCTTCGCGAATCGCTCGATGCCTTCTTCACGCAATCGCAAAAGCGGGTCACCGGCTCGGTGAAACTGTCCCTCTTCAAGGGCAACGTGAGCGCCTCGTCGCGCGTTTCACCCTATTCGCTCTATCGGGCCGGCCTCGCCAGCTTCAGCATGACGGGCTATAACCCAAAAGACGCGGAAGGCTTCATCAATCTTTTCGCTTTGCCCATCACCGTGCCTCTCGACGCTCAAGTGAAAGAGGCTAAAGCTAGATGAGCGGAGCCAAGATGTGGGGCGGCCGGTTCGAACGCGGACCGGACGCCTCCTTCTACGAATTCGAGCGCTCGTGGCAATTCGATCGCAGGTTTCTACCGCAGGAGCTCGCCCTGGATCGCGCATGGGCGCGCGCGCTCGCAGCCGCAGGCGTTCTAACTACCGAGGAATCGCAAAAACTCGTCTCGGCGCTTGATGAAATCGAAACGCGCTCGCGCACTGACGCCGCATGGCTCGACGCTTCGAACGCCGAAGATGTACATCATTTCGCGGAAACAGCTCTGATCGAAAAACTCGGTTCGCTCGGTGCCAAGCTCCATACAGGTCGCAGCCGCAACGAGATGGTTGCGACCGAATTCCGCATGTATGTGAAGGATTCAGCACGCGAAGTTCGGCGTGCCCTCGGATCGCTTGTGCGTGCATTCGCGGTGCAGGCGAAGGCGAATCTCGGCGTCCCAATGCCCGGCACCACGCACATGCAGCACGCGCAACCTCTTTTGCTTTCGCACTGGCTGCTCGCGCATGGCGAAGCCTTCTTGCGCGACGCCGATCGCCTCGCGGGCGCAGCTCAGCGGGCGGACTCGTGCCCGCTCGGTTCGGGAGCACTGTCCGGCTGCGCCTTCCCGCTCAATCGCAAGGCACTAGCGAAAGACCTGGGATTCTCCGCGATTACCGCCAACAGCCTCGATGCCGTCAGCGACCGCGATTTCGCGCTCGAATACCTCTTTGCGCTTTCAACGGCAGCGATGCACCTTTCTCGCCTCGCCGAAGACATGGTGCTCTTTGCGACGCCGGAATTTGCCTTCATCGAGCTGCCCGACGAATATTCAACCGGCAGCAGCCTGATGCCGCAAAAAAAGAATCCCGATGCCTGGGAACTAATCCGCGGCAAAACCGGCCGCATCTATGGCTCGCTCGTCGCGCTGCTGACCACGTGTAAGGGCCTGCCCTCAAGCTACCAGCGCGACTTGCAGGAAGACAAAGTGCCGCTCTTCGACGCGCATGACCAAACGCTCGCGATGACGCAAATCGCCGCTGCTACCCTGGCCGCAACGAAATTTCGCGAGGCGCGCCTGCGCGAAGCCGCAAGCGATCCGTCACTTGTGGCGACGGAGTTGGCCGATTACCTTGTCGCCGCGGATGTTCCCTTTCGCGAAGCGCACGAAATCGTCGGCAAGGTGCTTCGCGCTGCTGAACGCGAAAGCAAGTCCATTCGCGAAATGCCGATCGATAAGCTTAAGGAATTTTCGCCCGCATTCGGGCGCGACGTTTCGTCGGTTCTTACGGTAGAAGCCGCACTGGCGCGCAAATCATCGCCCGGCGGTACGGCGCCCGGCGCCGTACGAGCCGCGCTCGAGAATTTCGAATTGCGTGTCTCAAACCTACAGGAGAATCCGTGACCGTGCTCAAATGCCTGTCCATGCGCAACCATGCTGACGCCGCACCTATCACACTATGAACCCATATCTCTCTGACTTTCAGGTCCCTCGCGGATTTTCTTTCGCCGCCGTGCATTGCGGCCTGAAGCGCGCAAAGCTCGATCTCGGACTCGTACTTAGCGAGACGCCCGCTTCGGCTGCCGCTCTCTTCACGACGAACCAAGTGGTCGCCGCGCCCGTCATCATTTCGCGCGAACACCTGCGCAAATCAAAAGGCCGCATGCGCGCCGTAATTGTCAATTCGGCAAACGCAAACTGCTGCACGGAGAAAGACGGCCGCCCCGCGTCCCGTGAAACGGCTTCGGCATTGGCGCGCCAAATCGGCGCCATGGACGCATCGAAGGTGATTGTGTGCTCCACAGGCGTAATCGGCGGCGAGTTTCGTGTGGATAAAATCCTGGCAGCAGTCCCGGCGCTCGTAAAATCGCGCGCGTCGGACGCGGTCACGTTCACTCAATTCGCCCGCGCCATTATGACCACGGATACCCGCCCGAAATGGGCTGCGGCAAAGTGCCGCATCGGCGGCAAACAGGTGCGCTTACTCGGGTGCGCAAAAGGCTCAGGGATGATTCATCCCAATATGGCCACGATGCTCTCTTTTCTGGTTACGGACGCGGCCATTTCTCCCGCGCTGCTGGATCGCGCGCTGCGGTCGGTTGCCGCTTCTACTTACAACTCGATCACGGTTGATGGCGATAGCTCGACAAATGATACTGTCGCGATTCTCGCCAATGGGCAGTCGGGCGCACCAGAAATCACGACTGAAGGAGCAGCTTATAACGCCTTCCTCAAAGCACTGGACGACGTCTGCAATTCGCTCGCGTACGCAATCGTCGAAGATGGCGAGGGCGCACAGCGCGTAATCGAAATTGAAGTTCGCGGCGCTCCGTCGGATGACGCTGCACGCCAAATTGGGCAAACGATCGCAACATCTCCACTGGTGAAAACCGCGTTCGCCGGCGCCGATCCGAATTGGGGCCGGATTCTCGCGGCGGCAGGCCGCTCCGGCGTGAAATTCGATTATGAGCGCGCGGACGTCTGGCTTGCGGGAATGCTCGTCTGCAAACGCGGCCGCGAGCACAGATTCAGCGAGCGAGCAGCAAGCCGCCGCATGCAAACAAAACACGTTTCTGTCGTGATCGACTTACACTTTGGCAAAGGCAAAGCCCGCATTCTCACCTGCGACATGACGCAAGAGTACGTCCACATCAACGCAAGCTATAGAACCTGAAGCGGACCGCCCGGCCCCGCTAAAACCCGATTCAGCCACCGCAAGCAGTTGACTGGCAAGGCCGGTTAGCGCAAGATGCTCACGAGTTGCTGGAGCGCTCGCTCCAGCCCCGAGTAGTCAGGCGCCTAGCTGACTGCCCTTGGCCGGGGCATCTCCCAACTCCGTGTGCCGCGTCTCCGTCACGGAGGCGCCGAGGAGCACCACAGTGAAGAAGCTCTACGTAGGTAATCTTTCCTTTAAGGCTACAGAAGAGCAGCTGCAGGCGTTGTTTGCGGAGAGTGGAGTGCAACCGGACTCACTGACGCTCCTTCGCGATCGTTTCACGGGCCAGCCACGCGGTTTCGGTTTCGCGGAAATCCGAGACGATGGCGAAGCTGAAAAAGCCATTGCCGCGTTGAACGGCAGAGAATTCATGGGTCGCGCTCTCGTCGTTAACGAAGCCCGTCCGCAGCGGGAGGGTGGTGGCGGAGGCGGCGGTGGTCGCGGCGGTTATGGTGGCGGAGGCGGTGGTCGTGGCGGCGGTGGTGGCGGACGCGGAGGACGCGGTGGTTACGGCGGAGGCGGCGGTGGACGCGACCGCGGTCGCGATCGGTAGACTGCTAACCTAACTCAGACGGAAGAATCGTCTTCATGAATAGCGGGCTAAGAAGCTTTCGTTACGCCGTTAGCCATACCGTATTGTGTCTCGCTGCGCGAAGTGGGTAAACGCCCGATGGCGGGGCGATGCCTATGCGTTCTTTTTCAGTTCCGCGAGCACGAGCTTGGCGACTTCCTTCAGCGTATCGAAAACGCCCTGCCCCGTAACGGCAACTGCTTCGAGCGCAGGTTCATTTTTCACGGCAAGCTGTTTTCTCAATTCGTCGACGGGCAGCACGTTCGGTAAGTCGCGCTTATTCATCTGAAGCACGTAGGGAATGGTTGTGAAATCCAAATTGTGGTCTTTCAGATGCTCCCGGAGGTTGTCGAGAGTCTCGAGATTCGCATCGAGCCGCTCCTCCTGCGAATCCGCCACAAAAACCACGCCGTCCGCGCCCTTCAGAATCAGCCTTCGGCTCGCCTCATAAAATACCTGTCCAGGCACCGTATATAAATGAAAGCGCGTCCGGAATCCCCGAACTGTACCTAAGTCCAGCGGAAGAAAATCGAAGAAAAGAGTGCGGTCCGTCTCAGTGGCGAGCGAAACCATCTTTCCCTTTTGATTCGTACCTGTATGCTGGTAGATCCACTGCAAGTTGGCGGTTTTTCCGCCTAACCCGGGACCGTAGTAGACAAGCTTGCAGTTAATCTCTCGCGCTGGAAAGTTGATAAACGGCACAATTTCCTCGAATTAGGGCAACTTCGCTTTTATAGCATAGGGTTATAGTACAGGCCAACGCGCTCCGTCCTATCGTGATGCGCAAGTAACAATGGATGTAGCGTTTGAGGGGCTAGTTTGAGAGGCTAATGGGCCGTCGGTTCGGCTGCAGGATGCATGCCGTGCTGGGGAACCTCGTGGACGCCGCGGGTCGGCGGGTCTTGGTGGAAGCGAAAGAGTTGATTGAGCGGCCCAGGCCCTTTTCCGACCTGAAAGGCCTTCTCTATAGCCTTTGTTACGTATGCCTTAGCGAGAATCACGGCTTGCGGAAGTTGCTGCCCCGCGGCAAGCTGGGCAGCTATGGCGGAGGAGAATGTGCACCCCGATCCGTGCGTATTGTTGCTCCTTACATGATCGCCGCCGAATGTCTCGACCGTACCGGCTTCGCACAACACATCCGTAGGCTTTTCCATGTGGCCGCCAGTCACGATCACGGCCCGTGCGCCCATGTCCGCGAGTCTCAAGGCTGCATCTTTCATGGACGCGATGTCCTTCACTTCAATACCTGTTAGGAAGCCGGCCTCCGGCATATTCGGCGTAATCACCGAAACGCGCTTCAGTAGTTCATCGCGAACGAATTTCAGCCCCGCCGCGTCGAGCAATTCGGCGTTTCCCGCCGTCGGACGTGTGACTGGATCGAGCACTACGTGTGCGAACTTCCGTGCATCCAGAAATTCCGCCACAGCCGAGGCGTTCGCGCGATTCGCGAGCATTCCAATCTTTACGGCTGCGATCAAGACGTCATCCGCTAGCGTATCGAGCTGCGCGCGAAGCACAGGGGCAGGAGTAGCATGCACCCATTTCACCCCTTCGCTGGACTGCACGGTAATAGCGGCAATCGCTGCAATGCCGTAGCAATTGTGTGCAGAAAACGTCTTTAGGTCGGCAGCGATGCCGGCCCCACAGGAAGGATCGAACCCGGCGATGCTGAGAAGGATCGGTGGGGAATTCGGTTGATGGTTGACGTTGCTCAATTTCTGTTCGCGTTAGGGACAAGCACCGGCTGCGCCCAATGCTAGAGTGCGCCAGCATCCGAAATGTACGCTCGTTGCATCCGTGCGCGCAATAATTTTCTTGTCAGGTTTTCCCTGCAGCGCCCACGGGCTCTTCTACAAGTTGCGGAGGCGAGGCCGGTGCTACTTCGCTCTCCCAATCGCATCCTTCCCGCACGCAGGAACGGAATGTCCCGTGTTTGGTTCGCTTCTCCACCACAAAAGGCGCGCCGCATTTCGGACACGGCTCGGCGATAGGTTCGTGCGGAGACGTATAGTCGCAGTCCGGATATCGGCTGCAGCCGTAAAAAATCCGTCCGCGGCCCCGTCCTTTCGATGTTCCGCGCCGCACAAATTCACCCTCACCGCATTTCGGGCACTTGATGCCCAGCGTAATCGGGCGCGTATACTTGCATTTCGGATAATGTTCGCAACCGATGAACTCACCATAACGTCCATGCCGTTTCAACAGCTGCCCCTCGCATTCCGGGCACTTTTCGTCAATCGGGACGTCGGGCTCGAGCGCCTTCTTCGTGCCGGCCGCTAGACGTCGCGTCGTTTTGCAGTTCGGATAGCCCGTGCAGGCCAGGAATGTTCCAAAGCGCCCGCGCTTGATCGTCATTTCCTTGCCGCAGTTGTCGCAATATTGCGTGCCGGTGTCGGCTTCCGAATCGTCACCAGCCACGTCCGAAAGATCGCGCGTGTAATCGCAGTCGGGGTAACGATTGCAACCGAGGAAAAAGCCGTGCCGGCTGATGCGCTCCAGCAGTTCGCCCTGGCCGCACTTTTCGCACTTCTCGCCCGTCGGAATTCCGGCTTTGTACGAGATCATTTCGTCGCCGGCCTTGTCGAGATCCACCTCGAATCGGTCCCAGAACCCTTTGACAGACTCTTTCCAGGGAAGCTTCCCTTCTTCGATTTCGTCCAGTTCGTCTTCCAGGCGCGCCGTGAAACTTACGTCGAAAACGTCCTCAAAGCTCTTGACGAGCAAATCGCTGACTTTCTCGCCCAGAAGCGTGGGTGTGAAGCGGCCTTGATCCTTGTTCACATATTCGCGATCGACGATCGTCGAGATAATCGCCGCATATGTCGACGGGCGACCAATTCCCTTTTCTTCCAACTCCTTGACGAGCGTAGCTTCCGTATACCGAGGAGGCGGCTCCGTGAAGTGCTGGTCAGGCCGGATATTTTCCAGCCGCAACCCCTCCCCTTCCGCCACTCGCGGCAACGTCCGGCTCTCGCTATCCCCCTCGTCTTCCTTTTCCTCTTCTTCCTTCACGATCTGGTAGACAGCCAGATAACCGTCGAACTTGATCACCGAACCGCTTGCCCGGAACGTGTAATCGGCCGCGCTCACGTCAATCGTCGTCTGATCGAAAACGGCCGGCACCATCTGCGACGCGACGAATCTCTGCCAGATCATCTGGTAGAGCTTGAACATGTCTGGTTCGAGAAATGCGCGAACGCTTTCCGGTGTGCGCGAAGCATCCGTCGGACGAATCGCTTCGTGCGCCTCTTGCGCATCCTTCTTCGACTTGAAGAAATTCGGCTTTTCCGGAAGGTATTTTTCGCCGTACGCCGAGCCGATTTGTTCGCGCACCTGCGTCAAAGCGTCGTTCGAAACGCGCACCGAATCCGTGCGCATGTACGTAATCAGCGCGACGGAACCTTCATCGCCTAGCTCGACACCTTCATAGAGCCGCTGCGCCAGCATCATCGTGCGCTTGGCTGTGTACCGCAGCCGGTTATACGCAGCCTGCTGTAACTTGGAAGTGGTGAAGGGCGGCGGCGCGTTCCGGCGCTTTTCCTTCTGCGTGACGTTTGCGACCTGCCATGTGGCATGTTCCACAGCCGCAAGGACGCGCCGTGCCTCGGCCTCGTCCGGAATCTCAAGGTCCTCACCCTTGTACTTTGTCAGTTTCGCTTCAAAGGCGGGTGGCTCCCCTGCGGCGAGCAGTGCGTGGATCGTCCAGTATTCCTTGGGGACAAACGCGCGAACCTCGCGCTCGCGTTCGACAATCAACCTCAGCGCAACCGTCTGCACACGCCCAGCCGACAGCCCGCGGCGCACCTTATCCCAAAGCAGCGGCGAAACCTTATAGCCGACGATACGGTCCAAGACACGCCGGGCCTGCTGCGCATCGACAAGGTTCTCGTCTACTTTCGTGGGTCGTTCGAAAGCGGCCTTTATGGCTTTTTGCGTAATTTCGTTGAATCTTACGCGCGAAAATTTCGATCTCTCAGACTTGTTTCTCGCCAGCGCCTCAAGGAGATGTGCCGATATTGCTTCACCTTCACGGTCCGGGTCGCTCGCCAAGTAGACGTTCTCCGCCTTTTCAGCAGCCGCCTTCAGTTGATCGATCACCTTCACTTTGTCGGGAATTACTTCGTACGTCGGGTCAAAAATATTCTCGGCGGTAACGACTACTTTCTTTTCGGGTGCCTTAGCTGCTTTGCCTTTCGACCTGCTCTTGCGTTTTTTCTTGGCTTTGCCGTTGCCGTTCTCGGGCAGGAGTATCCCTATGGTCTTCTTGGGCAGGTCCATCACGTGGCCGTATGAAGCCTTCACAATATAGTTCCGGCCAAGGTATTTATTGATGGTTTTCGCCTTGCCCGGCGACTCAACGATAACGAGTGATCTTGCCATGCTTCTTCGTCTTCCTCAGTCTGAGGTTCCCCTAGGAACCTTGCTCGACCCCTATAGTCTTGGATGCGGACGGAACGTCCGCGAATGCCCTTGAACCCATCGTACCCTGATCGGTCCCTGCGGTTACAACAGGACTTTCAAAAATTGCTTTCCCGGTAACTGGCGTACCACGCCTTTCATCTCCAAGTCAAATAGGGTCGCCAGCACGTCCGACGAACTCAGCCCTGAAGTTTCCACTAAATCGTCGATCGCCTTGGCTTCATCGGTGCCTAACAGTCCATATAGAACGCGCTCGGACGCCGAGAATGCGCTCGTGACAAGTTCCGTTCGCTCTTCCTGTGATTTCTGCTCCACAGGCAAGAGCTCGGCCCGCACAGGAGTTGGCAGTTCCTCGACTACGTCCTCCCAACCCGCTACCAGCTTAGCACCTTGCTTAATTAACAGGTTCGGTCCAAAACTCATCGGCTGCGTCACGTTACCGGGCACAGCAAACACCTCACGCCCAAATTCCATCGCCAGCCGCGCCGTAATCAGCGATCCCGAATACTGCGCGCCCTCTACCACGACCACTCCCAACGACATCCCTGCGATCATTCGGTTTCGGATTGGAAAATTCTGTGGCGCCGGAAATGTTCCCATGGGAAATTCCGAAACAATCACACCACGCGCCTGAATTTCCGCAAAAATCTTCTTGTTCTCCTTGGGATACACAACATCGATCCCACAGCCGAGCACACCGATCGTCACTCCGTCCGCCACGCTCAACGCGCCCTTGTGTGCGCAAGCATCGATTCCGCGTGCCAGCCCGCTTCCTATCGCAAGTCCTCGCTGCGCCAGATCCCTCCCGAGCCTCTCCGCCATTTGATTCCCGTAGGGCGTCGGGCGACGCGCACCAACAATGCCCACAATATGCCGGCTCAAAAGCTCTGGATTTCCAAGCACATACAGGAGGGGCGGTGGATCGTAAATTTCGCGAAGCCGTGCGGGATAGTGCGGCTCATCCCAAGTCAGCAGCCGACAGCCGCTCGCCTGGACCGAAGCCAATTCGCGCGCCGCATCGCTCAGCGGCTGCTTCGAATGCAACGCTTGCGCGACCGCCGACGGCAGCCGCTGCGCCTCCAAACTGGTCAACGACGCATCGAATATTGCCGCGGGACTCCCAAATTCCCGCAACAGCTTTCCGGCGGTGCGCGCACCGAGCCCCGGCGTCAGCGCAAGCGCCACCCATCCCAAGTAATCTGCCGAATCCATCGAGAGGTTTGCCCGCGGCAGACTACGCAGCACACCGGCCATTGTCAAGCGCGGCAATTATTTTCAGCGCCATCGCTCGCGTCTACGCCCGATTGGGCGTTCGGCGAAAAATCGGTATGATAGATACTACCGGAGCCAAATTTACGATGTTTCAGTGGCAGCACAGGGCAGACAATGCGCACGATGAATTCGAATTTCTTCGGCGCAACATGGTCGAACGCCAAATCCGCGACCGCGGCATTCGCAACTCGCGAGTTTTCGCCGCGATGCTCTCCGTTCCGCGCCATGCTTTTGTACCGATAGAGCGCATCTCCGATTCCTACGTCGATGCGCCGCTTCCCATCGGCGACGGCCAAACAATCTCGCAACCTTTCATGGTTGCCGCTATGGCCGACTCCCTTGCGCTCCTCGGCCATGAACGCGTGCTGGAAATCGGCGCAGGCTCCGGATATCAAGCTGCCGTGCTTTCGCTTCTCGCCCGCGAAGTGATCGCCGTCGAGACCAAGCCTCGTCTGGCCGCCATAGGCCGCGAACGCCTCGCGCGCCTCGGCTACTCAAATGTAGAGATCATCGAGGGCGACGGCTCCGCTGGCTGGCCCGCACTCGCTCCCTATGACGGCATCGTCGTCTCTGCCGCCGCGCCTTCCGTCCCGCGGCCCTTGTTCGACCAACTCGCCGAAGGAGGCCGCATCGTCATCCCCGTCGGCGATTCCGAAAATCAGCAAGTCCTGCGCATCGTCAAATGCGGCGGCGAACCGGTCCGCGAAGGTCTGTACCATTGCCGCTTTGTCCCTCTTGTCGGAGAACACGGCTGGCCGGACGCCATCCAACGAGCATCATCCGAATGACCTCCGGCGAGCCTGATCTTTCGATCATCATTCCCGCATTCAACGAAGAAAACCGCCTTCCCCGCGCGTTCGAAAAAATCCGCGACTATTTCTCTCGCCAACCCGGCGGCCTCGATAAAATCGAAGTCCTCGTCGTCGATGACGGCTCGTCCGACGCCACGCCGCGCATCGCCCAGGAATGGTCCGCTCGCTTCCCTGCATTGCGACTCATCTCCAACGGTCAAAATCGCGGCAAAGGCTTCAGCGTCCGCCACGGCATGCTCAAATCGCGCGGCCGCATCGCGCTTTTCACTGACGCCGATCTATCCTCCCCAATCGAAGAATCCGCGAAGCTGCTCGCCGCCATTTCCGCGGGAAACGATTTTGCAATCGGCTCGCGCGCCATCGACCGCTCCCTCATCGCCGTACGCCAAGCCCGCTATCGCGAACTCGCGGGCATCATTTTCAACGGCTTCGTCCGCCTCTTCACCGCACTGCCATTCCATGACACGCAATGCGGCTTCAAGGCCTTCGTCCGCGAACCTGCGCGCATCGTCTTCGAACAACAACGCATCGAGGGCTTCGGTTTCGATCCAGAAATTCTCTTCCTCGCCAAACGCCACGGCCTTCGCGGCGCCGAAATTCCCGTCCGCTGGGCCCACGATCCCGCCACGAAAGTGAACGTCTTTCGCGACAGTCTTCGCATGTTCAGCGA
>JBOGMU010000172.1:0-28705 GCA_050746865.1 Candidatus Acidiferrales bacterium | reverse complement strand
GCAGGCGTACGTTTTCAAATTCGAAGAGTCTCTGGTATTGACGCACGAGAGCGTTCTTCGGTTCCGTGAGAATCCGAACCAATGCGTTACGGTCAAGATCGTTGAGCACGCCCATTACAGGCAATCTGCCCACAAATTCCGGGATAAGCCCATACCGAATCAGATCAGTAGGTTGCGCTTGTTCAAGCATCTCAATATTGCGCCGCGTAGATGTCGTCGGCTGCACATCCGCGTGGAAACCCATCGCTTTCTGCCCGATGCGCCGCTCAATAATCTTTTCGAGGCCAACGAATGCTCCGCCGCAAATGAAGAGAATATTCGTGGTATCGACAGCCGTGAATTCCTGATGCGGATGCTTGCGCCCGCCCTGAGGAGGAACGTTTGCGACCGTCCCCTCGAGGATCTTCAGCAAAGCCTGCTGCACGCCTTCACCCGAGACATCGCGCGTGATAGAGGGGTTTTCGTCCTTTTTCGAGATTTTATCGATTTCGTCTATATATATGATGCCCTGCTGAGCCTTTTGGACGTCCCCATCCGCCGCTTGCAGCAGCTTCAGGATGATATTCTCCACGTCCTCGCCGACGTAACCTGCCTCGGTCAGCGTCGTCGCATCCACAATCGCAAACGGCACATCCAGCATCCGCGAAAGGGTCTGCGCAAGGAGAGTTTTGCCGGTGCCCGTCGGCCCAATCAGCAAAATGTTCGACTTTGCAAGCTCTACATCCCCAGGCTGCCGATTCAGGAAGACCCGCTTGTAATGGTTGTAAACCGCGACGGCCAGCTTCTTCTTCGTCTTTTCCTGCCCGATCACGTATCCATCGAGGAATGTCTTGATCTCGGGGGGCCTCGGTAGCCGCTTGTTCGCCGGGCTCGCCTGCTCGCGTTTCTCGTCTTCGAGAATCTGCTGGCAGACGCCTACGCACTCATTGCAAATATACGAGCGTGGGTATTCCGATGGAGAGCTGATTAGCTTCTCGACTTGCTCTTGCGTTTTATGACAGAACGAACAGCGCAATGGCTCTTCTGGAGTGAACCGCTTCACCAGGAATGCCCCCTCTCGCCGAAATCGGTGGCGACCACGACGAAACTTTTCCCATTCTAGGACGGGAGACTGTTGAAGGGAAACGTTTCTTCGCTTTCACTACTAACCCTTTGGAACCTGACTCCAAAACCTACCGATGCTTCGTGATGATTTCGTCGACGATCCCATACGCCTTCGCTTGCTCGGCCGTCATGATGAAATCCCGCTCCACGTCGCGTTCGATCTTTTCCAGGGGCTGGCCGGTATGTCCCGCGAGCAATTTGTTTAGCGCCTCTCGCGTTCTTATGATTTCCTTCGCGTGAATGTCGATATCCGTTGCCTGGCCAGACAGGCCGGACATCCATGGCTGGTGGATGAGAACTCGCGAATTTGGCAGCGCGTAACGCTTCTTCGGTGTGCCCGAAGCCAGCAGCACCGCCGCAATCGAAGCCGATTGCCCGATGCAATACGTCACCACGTCGGGCCGCACGAATTGCATCGTGTCATAAATCGCCATGCCGGCCGAAATCGAGCCGCCCGGCGAATTGATGTAAACCGAAATATCCTTTTCCGGGTCTTCCGACGCAAGGAAAAGAAGCTGCGCCGTCACGAGATTGGCGACATGATCGTCAATCGGCGTGCCGATGAAAATGATGTGATCCTTCAGCAGGCGCGAATAAATATCGTACGCCCGTTCGCCGCGGTTGGTCTGTTCGACCACCATGGGAACTAAAGTCGTTGCACGCGGAAACACGTCGTCGTGATGTGCCATTTGGAAAGTCTGTGCCCTGTGGGGGAACCCGCTCACGCGCTCTTTGCTTCTACTCGGGCGGAGCGGTAAAGAAAATCAATCGTCTTATCGCTTCGCAACTTCGATTTCATCCTATCGAGCGCCCCCTGCTTTGTCAAGCGAGCCCGCAACGCCGTTGCGGATTCTCCGCTATGTTCGGCAAGATGTGCAATCTCTTTTTCAAGTTCTTCGTCGCTTGTTTCGATCTTTTCCTCAGTCGCAATGCGGTCTAGAATGATCTCCGCCTTTACGTCATCCACCGAACGGTCCCGTTGCCGCCGCCGCATCGCCACCCAATCCACATTTACCGCCCGCGGATCCACGCCCTGCGCCGCCAATGTCCGCACGGCACGCTCCAATCGCACGTCCATCTGCCCTTCCACGAGCGACTCAGGCACCGGAAACTCATTGCGCTTTATCAGCGCCTCTAAAACTTTTTCGCGTGCTTGCGCCGTTTGACGCTGCTCCTTCGCAGCCTCAAGATCAACCCGAATCTTCTTTCGCAGCTCGTCAAGAGTCGCAATCCCGCCACCCTCGCCCGTCGCATCCTTGGCAAATTCGTCATTCAATTCAGGCAGCTTTTTTTCTTTAATGCCCTCGACCTCAATCTTGTATGTATACGTCTTGCCCTTCAGGCTCTCGTCCGGATAATCGTCCGGGTACGTCGCCTCAAACTGTTTCGTCTCGCCAACAGACGCGCCCCTCAAATTTTCGCTAAAACTTGCCAGCGTCTCTTCGGCCCCCACGTGGCACAAAATGTTATCCGCCTCGACTGGGTCGCCTCCACCATGCGGAGTACCGTGCAGCTTGATCTGCGCGTAATCGCCATCCTGAATTGCGCGCCCCTCCACCGGCACAAACGTCGACCCGCGCTCACGCAGTTCCTCGATGGTCTTCTCCACTTGCTCGTCATTCACATCCACTGCATCGATCTGCACTTCCAAATTCCTATAGTCAGCGAGAGTAAACTCCGGCAGTACCTCAAAGATTGCGTGAAAACGCAGCGGCTCGCCCTCTTTAAACTCAACCTTATCGACCTGTGGATCCGTAACCGGGAGAATCCTTTTCTCGTCGAGCGCTTTCCTCAAATACTCAGGTACCAGCGACTGCACCACTTCCCCTTCTATATCGCTTGCAAATCGTCGCCGCACCAAAGTCGCCGGCGCTTTGCCCGGACGAAATCCCGGAATGCGCGCCACTCGCGCGATGTCCCGAGTGATTTTGTCAGCGGCTTTTTGCACGTTATCCGCCGGAATTTCCAGTTCGATCTCGCGCTTACAGGTGGCTTCCGTAGTCTCAGTCATGAAGTCGTCTCAGCTTTTTCCCGTCGTGTGTTATCGCCGCCGTCCCAGCAGCTTGTGTTGGTTCGTTACCGCTTTGCCTTTACTTTCTTTTGTGTCGGCCACAGTTGACCGTGATCTTCGCGCGTCTCCTGGTGGGCGGTTTTGCTGTTGCCTTCGCAGCGGCCGCCCAGTGGACGGACCCGCCTTTAACCTTGTTTTGTCGCGCCGGCTTTAAACGGCGCCTTCGAAATTCTTCTACTTCTGCGCCCAAGAAGCGAGAATGAACTCGCCCCTTAATCGCGCGATTTCGCCTCCAACTTCTGACCTGATTCTAATCTCTGATTTTTAGATCTGCCTGTCACCTGTTCAAAATCTGGAGGAGGGCAGCGCATCGCGGAACGACGACTCATCGCGTTTTTTAGTATAGGGAAACACCGTATGGCCGTCAACGACAAGCAAGCGCTTCGCGCTCCCACCGCGAATTGACATTGATGTCGAACCTCGCAGATTGTTAGGCACTTTACCCATGGAGCACCGATGCGCCGCTTTGTTTGCTTCCAAGTGTTACTATGAACTATGAGCTTAGCCTATCGAATTGTTTTCGAATGCCCCAACGGTCACAGCATCAACCTGCAGAAAAAATGCCACACCGTCTCACTCTCCGAAGACGAAGCATTAGAATTATTTGGAGACGAAGAGCTTTGCTGCACGAAGCCCGACTGCGGTTGGCACGGGAAAGCTTCCAAAGCAAGATTGATTCGCCTTTTACCTTTTAACTGGATACTCTCCCCCGCTGCAACTTGACGAGGGATCGGCTTAGATCGCCTTGTCGGCTCTTCGCACCGCCTAAATTCGGCGGCTGGACGACGTACACTCGCTCTGTGGGCGCGCGGCCGCCAACCAGCATATGCGACCGGATTGACGCTTAGCCGCAGCCAAATTGCATCTGGAGCACTCCTTCATGATGCTGTTCGAATTTACCCACGAAGGTGGTGCTATACTGGCACTGTCGCGTCCCTACGCCTTCGTTGCGCTCAGCCAAAACGGTGAGCCGGGCTCGCGAAACAACTCGCCCGTCCTGCTTCACCTGACGTAATCGCGTTCCGGTAATCGCATCGTAGCTGTGAGTATCTTCGGAACCACCATCCCACGAGAAATGGAGGTTCACCAATGGACCCACTCCTTAAGCAAGAAGTGGCAGAAGCCGGGCTTCGCCTTCGCCACGCAATCGCGCGCGTCGTCAATGAAACACCAGAATGCTTTTCCCATCGTAATGACAAATGGTCCTTCGAGTTCAGCAATCCGGCAAACGGAGAGAGTATTGTTGTCACATATGTGGGACCGACCATTGTCAACAAACCCTGTTGATAAAGCCGGACGATCGCTACAACGCGCGTCGCACTGTCATGGGACGCAAATCGGCCCTCGTCGTCGGTAATCAGTGGACTATGCATCCCAAAAGGTGAGATTATTAGTTCGCGTTTGTCACTCTTGTATTCCCTCTAGAATTTATAAAGGGCTGCAAGCTTATACTTGTGGCCCTTTTCCTTTTCAGAGGTAAAGTCTTCACAGCTCCATGGAGGAGCAAAAACATGAGAGAACAAGGTACAGTCAAGTGGTTCAACGCCAGCAAGGGATTCGGTTTCATTCAGCGCCAATCCGGCGAAGACGTTTTCGTTCACTTCTCTGCCATCCAGGGAGACGGCTATAAGTCGCTGAACGAAGGTCAGGCTGTGGAGTTCGAAGTCACCAAGGGTCCAAAGGGCCTCCAGGCTTCAAACGTCACCGCTCTGTAATTTAAGCTGATCCTGGAGACCAAAAATCGATCCCTTGGAGGGGGCCAACATACGATGCGATTCGAAAAGCCGAAAAAATCGGGACGTCCGGATTTCGTTTCCGGGCGGATAGCGGAGCTTGAACGGAGGATTTCGCTTGAAACCAACGAACGGCGCAAGAGCGAAATGCAATCCGAACTCAATGAGTGGCGTGCCTCGTCTCAAGGACGGCAGAAGGATGACCGACGGGGACGGAGATGAGCACAGGCATCTCCATGGAGTACATGGGATTCACGTCCACTACCCAAGCACGTGAGTACGCATTCCATGTTCGGTTTTCCGCAGAAGACTCCCGCGATTACGTAGTCTCCATCGCGTTGGCAGCCTTCACATCCCGGCGTGTCCGTTATCAGGACGGCCCTAACGTTTGCTCTTCACGCCTCAAGCGCGAACTTACCGCGAATCCCGATACTCCTACAGGAAGCTCTTTCCTGATCGACGAAAAGGAGTTCGACGATCACAAGCTGATCGATTTGTACGACGCTCCCAGTCGCCGGCATGCCCCCAAATTGCCCAACGATTAGTCGTCCAATGGATAGGCGCCAAAAACCCGTTGCGTATTGCCCTGCGTGCGGAAAACGTTCGTTCGACATTCAGCTCAGCAACAAACGCTGCGTTCAGCGGATCAATGATGAACGCTGCTTCGGAACCACTATCAGCGCCCTTGGCATTGAAGATTGGGCGCCCTGCCCCGCCTGCTCAGGCTCCGGATGGGTCAGTGGGTCACGATGCGACCAATGCTCCAATTCCGGCTGGCTCTTCGTCCGCAAGAAACCCTGAGAATTTGCACTTCCTTCGGATTTTGCTAGCGCCCACCATTGCGCGGCTTTTTACGCGCCGGTTTCAATAGGCGCTTTAGTCGCGGCGACTTCCAAGGCGCAGAAAGATCAGCCCACTCCTTCAACAATGCGGATATCCCGATCAGCCGCCTTGCCGAGCACACGCAATGCCTCCTGATACAACGGACTGTCATGCGCCGCAATCGCCTTCTCAGCGCTCTCGAATTCGACAATCACCACCCGCTCCTTCAATCCGTTTTCATACGCAACGACCGCCGCGCCGCGCGCGAGGAACTTCCCTCCCCCGGCTTCGAGCGCAGGCCGCGACAGTTTTCCATATTCTGCGAACGCCTTCGGATCCGAAATTGCCCGATATAGAGACACAAAATAAGCCTTCGCCATCTCAACCCCTCCCGTGACGCCTAAAGTGTGTGTAGATACGCGAGCAGGTCGTCCATCTGATCCTGGGTCAGCGAATCGCCGAACTCCGGCATCATTCCGCGCCCACCAGCGATGGTCTGTCTAACAAAACGGTCGTTCGCCGGCAGCCCGCTCGGCAAATACCTTTTCTCAAACAGTCCTTTGAATCCGGGACCCTTCTTCGCGCTTGCGGAATAAGCGTTGTGGCACGCACCGCAATACCGATCGAACACAGCGCGACCGGCCACCTGCTGTTCGTTCAGACCCATTTCAGCGTTCGTCTTCACGCGGTCGTTGCCGCACCCGACAACAAAAAGAACCAAGACAGCCATCGGCGCGATGGCTAACACACCCGCTCTTGTTTTCACTACTGCCGCACCGCCCACGCCATTCCATCCGGCTGTGCAAGCGGGGCAATATAGCCTGTCACCGAAAAATCCTTCAAACTCACGACCGCCACTTTGTTGCCGCCGCTGACGGCGACGAAGGCCCGGTTCTCTACCGGATCGATCAGAATTCCCGCCGACGAGCCGCCAAGAGTAAGCTGCTTCACTTCCTTTCTGCTCGCGACATCAATTACAACCGCGTTCGGCGAACCCGATCCGCCTCCGGGGCCCGCACCCAGCCCGGATATCAGCACATGCTTTCCGTCGGGCGTGAACTTCAATCGGTTCGCGCCCCGAACGGAAATCGGAATTGTCGTGACGTCCTTCTTGGCAGCGAAATCGATGATCGTCACCGTATTGTCCTGCGCGTTTGCCGTCCAAATCTGCTTTTCGCCGGGCGAGACGTCGAATCCTTCCGATCCGCGGCCAGCCGTAACATCGCTCACTTCCCAATTCCTCTGGGGGCCGGCGCCGAACATTCCGTTTCCTGTGCTCGCCTCGATGATACTCACCGTCCCCGAAGAAACATTCGAGGTGACGATCTTCGTCTGATCTTTGGAGACCCAAACCATATGCGTCCGGTCTTCACCCGTTCCCATGATCCAATCGATCTTGCTTGTCGCAGGATTGTAGCGGCCGATGGCCTTCGAGCCCTCAGCAGTGAAATAAAGCTCCCCTCCGATGAAATCGAGACCATGCGGCGCCTCAAGTACGCCAAGATCGATTGGTGCCAGCGCCTTTTGCGCCACTAGATCGATCACGGTTAAGATGTGATGCATGCCGCCGCGCCCCATGTAATCGGACACGTAGGCCGTCTTTCCGTCGGCCGAGGCGATCACCTCGTGCGGATCGGGACCGACCGGCACTTTCGCCACAATCTTCAGGCTATTGGGATCGATGATATCGAGCTGCGTCGTATCCTTCTCAAGCACGAGCAGCGCACGCGCCGGCGTCGGCGTGCTCTGCGCCGCTACATGGAACACAAAGGCCAAAGTCGCCGCCAAAGCGGCAGCCACAGTCCACATTCGTTTCGCGATCATGATCGTCTCCTTCGCAACACATAACGACTTGCCCAAATTTAGTTCAAACCGCTCGGATTAGAAAGCACACTCGTTTTATAGCTCGCTACAAGCGGTGCGCTCGTTTGCCCGAACAATTGCCTCTCACCGATGGCCGTGCTCTTCGATCCCGTGGGCGCCGCGCCGAAACGACTCAGATAAAATCGAAAAAATGCTTCGGGATCTGAGTGCAAGCACACCTGTGCATTGGGAGCGCCCCGCTCCGCGCGGGTATATCCCTTCTCATCCACGACGACGTGCATCGGCTGCACGGGGCAAAGCTCTGGCTCATCGATGAAGGCGATCGTCATGGGATCGAACAGAGTTGGCGTCTGCTGCCCCCACTCGAAATAAAGAGCGCCGAGCGCCTCGGTCAGCGGCGTGCCCTGATGAAACATAAAGTCGCGCTTCGTTTCATCCATTTTGAGTTGCGTGGAATCCAGCGGCATCATGTAAATCGGAACGGCCACAGCGAAGAGTTTCTGAGCACCCGGAATATCGTTGACGATATTCCACTCGGGTTCAGGCGGATTCGGCGCGGCATACGGATCGCCGTAACCCCGCTTGATCGAACCGCCCATCATTACCACGCGCTTCAGCTTGTGAAAAGTCGCAGTATCCTTTTCGATCGCCGCGCCGACGTTGAATAGTGGGCCGATGCAAACCAAAGTGATTTCCCCAGGATGTCGATTGATCTGATCGAGAATGAAATCAACGGCGGCAGGATGCGAAGTTCGCGCGAATCGGCCGCTTTCGGCGTAAGCGCGCTGTGTGAAAGTGCCTTTCGGTTGCGTTGCGATGCCAACCGCGACCGGAATATCGGTCCGGCCAGATTCGCCAAGTAATCGGTCGACGAGTTTGGCCCTCTCCTCGGTGTCGCCGAACGCAGTCGTTATGCCGAGAATTTGCACCTCGGGGCTGCGCAGCGCCAGCGCCACCGCGAAGGCGTCGTCGATGTCATCGCCAATATCCGTATCGATGATGATCTTCGCCTGCTCGCCGCTTACCGCGGCTTGCGCACCTCGTCCGCGAGCGTTGGCAACTCTGGCTCCGCAAAACAGCAACGCCACTCCGAAGAAGGCAAAAACAGCAGCAATTCCGGCTGCACGAGTTGGATTTGGCCATCTCATTTCCCCGGTCGCGCTTTGGCCGAAGCATCGAGCGCACCCTTGTGAAGGAATTGGGCGAAGAAATAGGGCGGTCCAATGAAGATTCGCATCTTGGGTCCTGCGCTCGGAATCTTACCACTGTGGCTCATCGCTGCCACTGCCTTGCTCCCGTCTTGCTCTCAGCACAAATGAACATGCCCGCTACATAAAGGCGGCGCAGATGGACTAGACGATGCGGCGCTTGCGCCAACGTCGATGTACCGAATTGATCGATTCTTGGCGTTCGAAACTCTGCTGCATTTGACGAACCAGCACCGAGGGCACGCCAGACCGCCTGCCTGACGGACGGCGATACCCTCGGCACTTTAGAAAAGCTACTGAACTACTGTGAGAGTGTTACGGAGTGTCTCAATGTGAAGTGGATGAGATGCTCGGCCGGGATTGAGACGTCGCGGTCGCCCGTGTAGGCAGCGCCCGCTGTTCCGGCGCCAGCTCCAGCCCCTGCGCCGATTGCCGCGCCCTTGCCGCCACCTGCAATCGCTCCTACGATTGCCCCCAAAGCTGCGCCACCGCCCGCGCCAATGCCAGTCCGCTTGCCTCGCGCTTTACTTTCCGCCGTGTACGAGCTTGTGTGGATCTCATACGTTTGGCCGTGCACATTGAACGAAGTAAGAGTGATCGTCAACGTCGCTTTGCCCTTAATGTGACCTGCCTGATCGGATTCGGTGATTGTGCCTCGGATGTGCGTGCCCTTAGGTAGGACTTCGTTGCCATCAACTGTCACGGGCGCAGCGAGCGAAGCTTCGAAATGATCGCCGCTGCTGTTGTCTTTCGTGTTGATGTTCTGATCGATCGTGACGGCCAGCGTCTTCCCTGAGGGAATCACAATTGGCGCCGGTGCAGGGGCAGGCGCCGCTGCGGGCGCACTGCTTGCGGTGCCATTTGCCGCAGTTGAGCTTGGATCGGCCGCGCTCGTGCTGGCGGAATTTGCCGTACCGGACGAAGTGCCCGTCTTGTTGCAACCTGAAAAAGCGACAAGAACTCCCAGCATCGTGACCATTCGGGCCGCATGACGATTGTGCATTTCGCTGCTCCTTGTAAATGGATCTATCTGGAAAAAATACTTGCAGTGCAGGCCGGTACTTCATTTTACCGCTCCCAAGAGCATCAGCTCAAAGATTTCTCCATCCTTGTGACGTTTGTGACCTTTAACAATGAGGACAAGCGGAGTGAGCTATTGCTTCGAGGATGGGAGGACTTCGACATAGTCGAAGGCAGCGGACTCCTGAGCGTCTGGAAGGCCTTCGATGTGGATTTGATCACCGGGGCGAAGAACGAGCCCGGGAATGCGCCGGCGTGTTGAAGTGTCGCCGCCAATTTTCCTGCTGGGGAAATGATCGTCAGCGCTCCACTCGTCCACGATTTGGTCGCCGACGAGAACGCGATATTTCGCTGCACCATTGTTCTGGTCGAAATACTCCACATCGAATTCATACCAGCCCGCGGGTCGTTTGAAAGTGAACGTAGCTGAACACCAATCGCCCGGCGTATTGCAGGCGACAGCTTTACCGCCAGAGGCGTTTTCGGCAGGCACCACATCAATGGTCGAATAACCTTGCAGGTTCATCGATTCCGCTTCGACTCGATTCGGATAGCTGCCAACGCGCCCTTGTGTGTCCGGGATTCCAGAAATGTACATGAAATAGTTGCAGACGGAATCGCGCCAGACGATGGCGTGACCTGCCTGATACTCCAGCTGCGCGAGGATTTCCGCGTAGCGCTCATCGTCGATGCGCTCTCGCAGCGATTCCCATTCGCGGACGAATGCGGCGGCTTCGTCTGCGCCTGCGTAGTGCGAATCGTAGATGTATTGAATGACCGTTTTGCCGGAGCGCAGACGATGCGTGTAAGGCACATGATGGAAGAAGAGCAGGAGATCGTCGGGAGTAGCCGCGACGGTTTCAAACTGTTTTTGCACTTCCGGCGAATATTGGCCCACATATCCGGTACCGGTCGCAATCGTCCGGTCCATGCCGACGCCTTCATGATCGGCGCGATGCCATTGTCCCCAGCCATTGTTTTCGGATGCGGCCACGTTTGGGCCGTAGTGACTGCCCGTAATATCCGTGAGCGTCTGCAGGCCGAGCGGGCCGGTGTAGTTTTCGTAAGCTCGCCAGGACGCAAGCTGCATCACGTCAACTGTTTGCTCGACTACAGAATCATTACCGAAGGTGAGGCGCGTCCACTCGTCGATGATTTCACGCGAGGACAAATTGGGATTCCACGCGAGCCGCCCGAAGCCGTAGAGGTTCGCCTGCGCCATCTGGCTGCCCATCCAATCCGGATCGAGGCCAACGTTCGCTACGCCGACAAAGCCGCCGAGCGGTCGATGAAACATTTCGCCGGAGATGATGTCTTTTACGGGCGTGCTGGCGCCGGCCGTGCGCATTTCAAAATCGAGCGTTTCCTTCCACATCGGCACCAGGAAGACCATGTGTCGCTGCTGGCCCATATATTCCTGCGTGATTTGCAGCTCGATCGCTTCGTTCGTCTTCTCGAGACCGCCGAAAAGGGGCGAAGTGGGTTCGCGGACCTGAAAATCGATCAATCCGTGCTTAATCTGGACGACAACGTTGTCATCGAACTTTCCGTCGAGCGGGTGGAAGATGTCGTACGCGGCGCGGGCGCGATCCGCCTTCATATTTGTGGGATCGAGGTGATGATCGTAAACAAATGCGCGATAAAAAAGCACGCCGCCGTGCGGCTTGAGCGCGCGGGCGATCACATTGGCGGCGTCTGCGGGCGTGCGACCATAAGATGACGGACCAGGGCGGCCTTCAGAGTCCGCCTTCACTACGAAACCGCCAAAATCGGGGATATGTGTGTAAATCTGGTTGACCTTTGTCGCCCACCACTCTGCGACCTGCGGATCGAGCGGATCGAATGTGGCGAGCCGGCCAAGCTTCTGTGGGCTGCTGACGTCGACGGACAGAACAAGCCGGACGCCCCACGGACGAAATGCGTCCGCAATGCGCGCGAGCTGGGGAAAAAAGCTTTCGTCGAGCATCGAAATGTTCGCGTTGACGTTGTTCACGGAGCAGCCGTTGATGCCGAGCGAGGCGAGCAAGCGTGCGTATTCGGACGCGCGGGAGAGATCGTCGCGGACCTTGCCATTATCAAAAAAAATGGAGCGCCCGCCGTATCCGCGCTCGATTGTCCCGTTGATGTTGTCCCACTGATTGATCCAACGCAATGGGGCGGAAGGATCTTCGCGGTCATTCAGCGTCTTGAGATCGTCTCCAAGCGCAATTTTTCTGAGCAGCGCGAAAGAGCCGTAAAGAACGCCTCTGTCGTCCGAGCCGGCGACGATTATGCAATCAAAGCCGCGGATGCGCGCACTTCTGAGCAGAAAACCACCGGGTCGTAGCACATTCGGTCCCCGCCACTCGGGAGCGGCAGCCTCAACCGAAGCGATTGTGCCGAGAATGATTGCATTTTCATTCGGCAGCGATTTTTCGGCACGCAAAGTGCGCCCGAGCATGCCTCTTATCCCGCGAATGATTTCGTCTTGCGATGATTGCAAGACCGGAGAATCGCCGAGCTTGACGACATCCGCTGGAAGAACATCATATTCTGCGTGGCTTGTTTCGTTCAGCGGCGCATATCGGAGCCAAGCGGCTTCTCCGGTTTCGGCCCGGACTATGCATGGACAAATGAGGACAAATAATAATGCCACAAGCAGCGCTGTGCGTGTTCGGCAAGGCATGCGATCGTTTGACCGCGGTGCAATTTAGCACGGAAACATCGTCCGTGCACGTTACCGATATTCAGATTAACGTGAACCTATATCCGCGTTTAAGCCCCTTTAGTATCGAAGCAGCCACGCTCGTGTCGCTTAGTGCCCGTCGGCGAGGAAGCGCTCAGCCTCAATGGCGGCCATGCACCCCGACCCGGCAGCGGTCACAGCCTGTCGATAATGGTGATCCTGAACGTCGCCTGCGGCAAAAACGCCCACAACGGAAGTCTTCGGACCACCATGCGTAATGACGTAACCGTTTTCGTCCATATCGAGCTGGCCCTTGAACACTTTCGAGTTTGGATCATGGCCTATTGCAACGAAAACGCCCTCCACCATCAGGCTTTTCATTTCGCCGGTTTCGACGTTGCGAAGGTGAACCTCTTCGACGGCTTTTTTGTCAGGATGGCTGATCGAATCGACCACATAAGGCGTCACGAACTCGATTTTCGAATTGGCCCGCGCGCGATCGAGCATGATACGGGAGGCGCGGAATTCGTCGCGCCGGTGAACGACCGAAACCTTTCTCGCAAAACGCGTGAGGAACGTGGCCTCTTCCATCGCCGTATCGCCGCCCCCTACGACGATGATGTCCCGATTGCGGAAGAAGGCGCCATCGCATGTCGCGCACGTGGACACGCCGTAACCGAGGAGGAGTTTTTCCGATTCGATGCCGAGCATGCGAGCAGAGGCGCCCGCGGCAACAATCAATGTTTCGGCCTGGTACGTCTCCTTGCCAACGGTGATCGTAAACGGGCGCTTACTCAAATCGACCGCGCTCACAGCGCCGGAACGAAACTCGGCTCCAAAACGCTCGGCCTGCTTCCGAGTGCGGTCAATCAACTCAGGGCCAAGAATTCCTTCCGGGAAACCGGGAAAATTCTCAACCTCGGTGGTGAGCGCGAGTTGGCCGCCCGGTTCGTAGCCATCCAGCACAAGCGGCTTCAAATCAGCGCGTGCTGTGTAGATGGCGGCGGTCAGGCCCGCACACCCGCTTCCGATGATTACCACCTTGTGCATTTTCTTATCCTCGCCGGTTTTGATGATGCAGACTCCGCCCACGATGCAGCGGCATGAATGCGACATTGTAGCACCAGATTTCCAATTGGCAGACACGAATAGCAGTGTTTGCGGGCGGCCACGGGCTGCGCGATAATCAGCGGCTTATGGCCCGCCCCAATCCTCTCTTTCTCATCGGTGAGTTCATCGTGATGTTGCTTGGCGGCTTCCTCGTCCTGCTTTCTTTATCCCGCACCGTAGCCGTCCCTTCGAAACTGGTGATGATTATTCTCGGCGTGATTGTCGTCTATTGGGCTCTGCGTGCCTGGATGCGAAAAGAAGCCGCGGCTGCCCGGCTGCAGACGCATGTGCGCGCGGGCTCGCTGGCCATTCTGGGGCTAATCATGATTACGATCGCGATGGTGCCGCTAAGCTTCGCGAATTTGCTTGTGACGCTGGCGGGTATCGTGCTCGTTATTCGAGGATTGATTGCCGCGCTCCTCGCATTCCGAGGCGCTTAGCGCGGGCGGCCGTCGCCCATCTGCCTGCGAACGGGCCAGGGCTGGTTAGTTGTTTGTCCGCCTCGTCTGAATCTCGTGCAAATGATCGCGCAGGCGCTTGAGCACGTCATCGGTGCCGCCTCTATCGATCTCACGTTCGACTTCGTTTAGAGCGAAGTGAACGATATCGTGGTGGTGGAGTTCCTCACCGGGAAGCTTGTCCGCAAAGTCCAACCAGACGCGATGTAAGAGGTCGATTTCCTTTGGCGTCAGGCGGGGCGCGTGCGGCCCAAGGTAGTAGATGTGCTCGCCTCCGGCGGGCGTGACAATTTCCAGCGTAACGCGCGGGCGTGTATCGGGCATCCGCTCCCATGCAAGGCCGATGTTGCGTGCCTGATCGTCCACCGATGTGGAGGACGAAATGCCGGTGACGATCGTGCTCGATTGCAGGTTAGCTGCGGTACGAAGAATCGCTTCCCACAGATCGTTACCGGCTGCGACGGCTAGCCGCACGGGTTTGCCCTCCTTTTCGGCTGCCGAAAGAACTTTTGTGAATAGCAATTGTTCGATCGAGCTGAAGAGCCGCCCCGGATCGAGATCGTACTCCCCTAATGCTCCACGGCGCAGTATCCTCACGTGAAGTACCACAATTTGCGCCTGTCGCCTGCCAGCGCGTTGAAGAGCCATTTCCAGCGGATAGAGCGCGTAGTACGTGCTGACGGGAACGAGAATATTGCCGGGCTCGATATCGACATTGTTCAGCGTCAGATCCGCCGAGGGCGCCAGATTGAACTTGTCCAGTTCCACGTGTGCTTCGCCGCGGCTGCGCAGGACGCGCCTTTCGGAAATCGTGAAGCCTGCGAAAAGTAGCGCGGAGAAAATGACGCCTGAAACTGTCGCTTCAGGTTTGGTGAAGAGGTTCACGACCGCTGTGGAGAGAAGTACCAGGGTGATTACGGCGACGCCCACAGGAATCTCGTGTCCTGCGATCTGAAAATTCACGGGCACTTTGAATTCGCGTTCATGAGGCTGCGTATAGCGCAGAACAAACACCGAGATACCGTTGAGCACGAAACTCCAGATCACGCCGAACGCGTAGAGGTTCGCCAGCAGGGTTACGTTGCCGCGGCTGAAGATAATCATCAAGAGCTGAAGCCCCACGACCACATTGACGATGCGGTACGAAGTACCGAACCTGGGGTGAGGCTGGCGAAACCAATCGGAAAGGACACCGTCTTCCGATACTCGATTCAGGACGCCGTTTGAGCCGACGATCGCGGTATTCACTGCACCGGAAAGAATCATTGTGCCGACAACGACGACGAAGACATGAAAGATGAGCCTGGCCAAAAAGGGCCCACTGAGGTTCATGGCCAGACCACCGATAAGGTTTTCGAAATACAGGTGGCGCGTCTGGTCCGGGATGATCATCACAGCAAAGAACGAAACTAGCGACGTAAAGACCATGCTGTAGATGAAGATGATGAAGACGGCTTTCTTCAGGTTTGGCAGCTTGGGGTGTTCAATTTCGCGGTAAACCTGCGCGAGAGATTCGGCGCCGCTCATGGCCAGCACGGAATGTCCAAGCCCGACGAAGACCGCAATCACAGTGATCTGGCGTGCCCACGGGAAGCCCCACAGCCACCCCAACGAGTGATTATCGAGAACGATATGGTCGCGCGTTGGAAGAGGGGGCATGTGCGCGCCGTGGGCAAAGACGGTGTATGTGCACCAGGCAATAAGGATGACCACCATTACGGTGGTGAACTGCATGATCCACAGTGCCTTTTCACTCGATTCGGTAATACCCTTGGTGTTTTCCCACCAGAAGTAAATCGTGACCGCTACAGCAAAGGCTTCGGCGACGGCATTGGGATTCAGCGTTGCGTGGATGTGCGCATAAGGAAGTAGTTCATTAATGAGACCGCCGAGGTACTGTCCCGCGGAAACACCGCTGATCGGGCCCGTGAGGATGTAATCAAACATTAGAGCGGAGACGGAAAACTTCGCTAGCGCTCCGCCCATCGCCTCTTTTACGACGCGGTAGACGCCCCCGCGCACGAACATACTGCAGCTCTCGACGTAGAGCTGAAAGACGGCGTAGGAGAGCAACATTGTGCCGAGGATGAACCAGGGCGCCGTCTTGCCTATGAATTGCTCAGCCTCGCCCCCAGCGTAGTAGGCCGACGATGCGACGTCATTGAGGACAATCGCTGCGGCTCTCCAATAGGAGATGAACGCCAGCATCGCAGTCGTCGCCACCAACACTTTGGCGACGGGTCGGGACGCAGTCTGCTTTTGTGTAGGCCCCGAGGGCGTTGAGGTCATACCGAAGTATAAGGGTAAAAGTCGGAAGAATAATATACGCCCATGGGCCGTTGAGGAAGCACGTATCGCTGATAGTGTGCATAAGAGTTCTTAATGGCGGGGAGCAGCGATTGCTACCACGAGGAAAAGGCTGGATTTGCAGAACAACATGCCGCTGCGCCGGCTTCCACCGGAGCGCATGACACCTAAATTGCTGGAGTTTGTCGCCGCGGCGGAGTATCTTTTGGGCGCGACAAACGAAAAGGCCTTTTGCCTTCGGGGCCAAGCTGAGCGAGGAGTGTGACCGATGAACGTGAACCGCCGCAATTTCGCCAAGACTCTTGCAGGAGTCGCCGCTGGCGCTGTGCTCGCTCCGGATGCACCGCTCTTTGCCGCACAAGACGCAACAGCGGCGGCCTCGCTGCCGTTTCAGTTTTCCGTCATGCTCTGGACAGTTTACGGACGACTGCCTTTCGACCAGCGACTCGATAAGATGAATGAGGCCGGATATAAGAACGTCGAATTAACCGGTGAATTTGCCAGATGGAGTGATGACGACTTCACGCGGTTCAATGCCAAAAAACATGACTTGGGAATGAAGTTTGATGCGACTTCTGGCGTGCGCACAGGTGTGGCCGATCCCTCGGCCGGCGACAAGCTCGTCGAGGAGATGAAGCCGTTCCTCGACACCATGCACAAACTGGAGTGTCCACGCCTGATTCTACTTTCGGGAAATAAAATACCGGAGGCGGCTCCAGACGCCCAGCACAACGCGTGCGTCGACAACCTGAACCGCGCCATCGAACTCGCGTCGAAGGCGAATGTGGATATCGTGCTCGAAAATATTGATCCAGAAGAAAATCCGCGGTATTACCTGACGTCCGTAGCGGAAGGCTTTGACATCATCCGCAAGGTCAATAGTCCCAACGTGAAGTTCCTTTACGACTTCTACCATGAACAGATCGCCGAAGGTAATTTGATCGGAAAACTCCAGAAGAATATCGATCTCGTAGGTATCGTTCACATTGCAGACGTTCCCGGCCGTCATGAACCGGGCACAGGCGAAATCAATTACGACAACATCTATCGCAAGCTCGCGGAGTTAAAATTTACCGGCACAGTCGCGATGGAGTTCCGGCCAACAGGCGATCCCGTAGCGGCATTGACCACGGCCCGCGAAGCTGCAATCCAGGCAGTCTCCGCGAAACAATCCTAATCGTTACAGCGTCATTCACTAAGTTTTCGCATCTGTGTTCCGTGACCTGACGTGCAGCTGCTGGCGGCTCTTACGCGTTGTTCGGCACTGCGAACGCCTTTTGCACCATTGCCTGCGAGCGGCTACAATGGATCCTACGGCTGCGGTGCCAACGAACGCCGACTAGGGAACATCCAAACCGGAAACATGGATATTGAGAAGATTATAGACGCAGTCGTTTCGCGCTTTATCGGTACGAAGCACGAGCGAGACATCAAGAAGATCGCTCCCTACGTGGAGCAGATCAACGAACTCGAACCTGAGATGAAGAAGCTCTCGGACGAGGAAATAACCGCGCGCAGCGCGAGCCTCAGAGCTGAGGTGAAGGCACGTCTTGAAGGCGTCGAATTAGACGATCCTGATTACAAAAAGAAACTTGAGGATGCTCTAGAGCCGGCAATCGTCCCCGCTTTTGCGACGGCTCGCGAAGCCGGACGCCGCACTCTCGGCATGCGCCACTTTGATGTTCAATTAATCGGCGGCATGGTCCTGCATTCCGGAAAAATTGCGGAAATGAAGACCGGCGAAGGAAAGACGCTCGTTGCCACGCTGCCCGCTTACCTGAACTCATTAGCCGGTCGCGGAGTCCACATCGTCACCGTAAACGATTATCTGGCGCGGCGCGACGCGGAATGGATGGGTCCGATCTACCGCATGCTTGGGCTTACCGTCGGCGTCATCGTCCACGACCTTGACGAAACGCAGCGTCGCGCGGCCTACGCGGCCGACATCACATATGGCACGAATAACGAGTTCGGCTTCGACTATTTGCGCGACAACATGAAGTACGATCTCGCGCAATGCGTGCAGCGCGGTCACCAATACTCGATTGTCGACGAAGTCGACTCTATTTTGATTGACGAGGCGCGGACGCCGCTGATCATTTCCGGCCCCGCCGAAGAATCGACGGACAAGTACTACCGCATCGACAAAATCGTGCCAAAACTGATCCGCGATATCGATTACACGATCGATGAAAAGCTGCGCACGGCCACGTTGACCGAAGAAGGCGTTTCAAAATGCGAGCGCCTTCTTAGCTTGAACAACCTTTACGATCCCGCAAACATGGAACTGATTCACCACGTTTACCAGGGGCTTCGTGCGCACACGCTGTATCAGCGCGACGTGGATTACGTCGTGAAAGACGGCGAGGTTGTAATCGTCGACGAATTCACAGGCCGGCAGATGCCCGGGCGACGCTGGTCGGACGGCTTGCATCAGGCCGTCGAAGCGAAAGAAGACGTGAAGATCGAGCGCGAAAATCAGACCCTCGCGACGATTACTTTCCAGAATTATTTCCGCATGTACAAGAAATTGTCGGGCATGACCGGTACGGCGGATACCGAAGCGCCCGAATTCAACAAGATATATGCCCTGGAAGTGGTTTGCATCCCTACCAACAAGCACTTGATTCGCATCGAGCATCCCGACGTGGTTTACCGCACCGAAGTGGAGAAATTTGAAGCCGTGGTGGACGGAATCATGCAGGAAGACGGTTCGAAAGCCAACGGCATTCGCCAGTATTTCGAAAGCGGACAGCCCGTGCTCGTGGGTAGCATTTCAATCGAAAAGTCGGAAAAAATCGCCGAACTCTTGCGCAAATCGGGAATTCCGCACCAGGTTCTCAACGCGAAGCAGCACGAGCGCGAAGCCAAAATTATCGCGCAGGCCGGACGCAAGGGCGCGGTGACCGTTTCGACCAACATGGCGGGCCGCGGAACGGACATTCTGCTGGGCGGCAATCCCGAAGCCATGACGCGCGAACATTTCCTGAAAAACAGAATTGCCATTCCCTATTCACCGGCGGCATCGGTAATTGGCGGCGGTGCCGGAACGGAAACTCCCGCTCAAGCTGACGCCCACGCAACTGCGGACGGTGCCAGCCCTTCGAGTAATGGCGCAGGTTCGAACGGCGCTGGCTCAGCAGCTGCTCCTGCGATGGTGCTTTTTCAGCAGGAAGGCAAGATCTTCCAGGTGCCGCTCGAGCAATGGAAGCCGATTTACGACAGTTTTGTCGAGCAGTGTCGCACCGAGCATGATGAGGTCGTCGCCATGGGAGGCTTGCACATTTTGGGAACTGAGCGTCACGAGGCCCGGCGTATCGATAATCAACTTCGCGGACGCGCCGGCCGCCAAGGCGATCCTGGTGAGTCCCGCTTCTTTCTTTCGCTTGAAGACGATCTGATGCGCATTTTCGGCGGTGACAAGGTTAAGGCCCTGATGTATCGCCTGGGCATGACCGAAGGCGTGCCGATCGAATCGCGGCTGATCAGCAAGCGCATCGAGAACGCGCAGGAAGCCGTTGAAGCGCAGCACTTTGAGGCCAGAAAGCACCTGCTCGAATACGACGACGTGATGAACAAGCAGCGTGAGACGATCTATTCTCTGCGCAGCGGTTTCCTTGAAGGGCGCGACCAGAAGGAGTTCGTTCTCGAGCGCGCGGAAATGATTATGGACAGTTTAGTCGAGACGTATTGTCCGCGCGAGCAGCACCCGGATCAATGGAACGTGACGCAGTTCGGGAACGAGGTGCTGAACCAATACGGCATGGATTTAAAGTCTATCGGTGTCGATCCGGCCGCGATGAATCACGATGAACTTGGCGCAGTAATGGTGGAAAAGGCGCGTGAGCGCTACGAGCAGAAAGAAGCGCTCTTCGGCGCGCCCACCATGCGCTGGCTCGAGCGCCACATTTTGCTCGATATCGTGGATGCGCAGTGGAAAGACCACCTGCTCACGCTCGATCACTTGAAGGAGGGCATCGGTCTGCGCGGTTATGGGCAAAAGGATCCGCTCGTCGAATTTAAGCGCGAAGCGTTTAGCCTCTTCGAAGGACTCATGGATCGAATCGACAACGAATCGGTGAGATTCCTATTCCTTGTGCGTCCGGCTGAGCCGCAGCAAGTGGCAGCTGTCGCGGCGTCTCGCAGCAACTCCGCTCCGGCAGGCGGGACCGATGGTTCGGCCGCCGCCCCGCAGCGCGAGGAAACCCCGGCATCATCCATTGCCAGGCAGATCGAACAGCGCCAACGCAGACAGCAGCAAAATCTACAGTTCCAGGCTGGTTCGCAGCCCGCAGAAGCGCCAAAACCCGTTCGCGCCGGAGCTAAAGTCGGGCGCAACGATCCATGTCCCTGCGGCTCGGGCAAAAAATATAAGAAGTGCCACGGAGCTGAAGCATAGAACGCGACGGCGTCCGCTGACCCATCCCGCGTTCATCCTGCCGTAGTTTCCACCATTGAAACTTGCCGCCGCAACGTTCCGCCCTGGACGCGTTTTGTGATAGTCTCCCCAGCAAACGACCGATCGAACAGTGGGGTGCGCCATGGAATCTTCCGTTTTGGGAGCTTGCCGCAAGACATCCTGCGGCAATGCAATCCCGTCCACTTTAGCCGCCGAACAACTTTGCCTCGATCACTTTCTCGAGGAAGCGTTCGCGCGCACGGACCACGCGCTAGCGCACTGCCGCGCCGGGCAACCGATCGATTCGCTAGGGCTCGAGTGGTTGCTAGCCGATTCTTTGACCATAGTGAATAATCTCGATGACGAACCGGTCGAACGCAATGCCGATCAGCGCGACAGGATGCTCGAACTTCTGCTGATTCTCGCTAATCTGCATGAATATGTTGCGCACCGTCCGGTTAAGATTGTTCGCCCTGCTTGACATGCGGCCCGTCGCAAAGATTTGGCGCCCATTAAAAGAAAAAGCCGCTGGCCCGCTCTAGCAAGCGAACCGGCGGCCTTTTCGTTCAGCGGTACAAACCTACGAAACCGCCGTCAGCTCTTCGACCGCAGTTGCTACAAGTACGGCTTTTCCCGTCTGAGAGTTCACGAGAACATATCCAACCACGCGCAATGGAACAGTCCCCGTAAGCCCGGAAAGCCCGCTAACGCCGGCGAAAATGGTCTGGTTCGTTGTCATTACAGTCAGTGGCGACGGCAGAAGAACGCCGGCCGTCCCGTTGTCATCCAGCCCGAAGCTGCCCACGTTCCCGCTTTGAATCACCACACTGTTGGGATGGAGACTGCCTTCCTGCCCCTGACGCCGCAACACCACGCGGTGTGGGGTGAGTGTCGTCGTCCCGTTCGCCGTCACTACCTTGCCGCCCACGTCCACGCGCTGGCCCGCCGCGAGCATCGAGTTGTTAAAGAGAAGCGTCGTTAGCGGCAGGTTGATATGCCCGATTCGATAGACTTCGCTCCCGTCAAGCATCAACGTCGTGATGTCGCCGTCGCTGATTCCGTTTACGGCGGGCAATTCGCGCCTAACGTAGAGATCGGCAGCTGTGGCCGGTCCGCTTGGCGGACGAATACTCGTGAATAATCCGCCCAACACGAAGCGATCGTTCGATACAACCTCAACCTCATTCGCATCGATGTAATGCGATACGTGGTCGAGAGTGCCCGATAGTGAAACGATCGTGTTCGTCGTAAAAGAGTTCTCTGGAATTGTGGGATCATCCATTGCCGTCGTCGGGGCCGTTTGTACGGTCCATGTCCGGCCCGCAGGTCCTTGCACCGTGAACATCGTCGGGCTGATGACGCTCGTCACGCCGGCATCGAAATCATCGATCGAGACTTCCGCGTCCGCAGCATCTCGCAACGCCATCTCGAAAGTAGGATTGACTACCCCCGTCACGTTTCCGCTGCTATCCACCTGAATCGACTTGCGCAAATCAAATTCCATTCGCAGGCCCACCAAATCGGCGCTCTGAAGGACAAACGGTTTGGAAAACGTCACCGTTGCTGAGGCCGGAGAGAGCATTCCTGTTATCGTCGAAATCGTTGGCGGATTTTGCGTCGTATCGATGTAGCCGACTTGTGCCGCGGAGAGCGTCACTGTCGCCGATGTGTACGTTCCCGTGGGCACGGACTGTAAATCGATCAGTTGGTGGAGCCCACTCAGTTGCGCAAAATCCACCTCCTGAGGCGAGCTGAGCACGCTCACGTTCGTCGAACCGTTAGAGAGCGTTATGCCGCTTACCGTTACTAGGCAGGAAACCACGCTTGGCAGCGGCGCATCTGTGCCGATTGTAAATACTGAAGCGGACTGCGTCCCACCTTCGCCTCCTCCGTTTGTTCCATACGATCCACCGCCGCACGCTGCCAGTCCAAAAGCGGCAAGAAGGCAAGCGAACACACCCGTACCTTTGAAAGGCCGCATTGAAAATCTCCTTCACTAAGAATGGATAATTACTAAGAACTTCAGAACCGCAACCCCATTTCGGCTGCTGCGAGTAGAACACAGGCGCTGCAAAAAAGTTGCTTCAGCGTGGCACATTCACTTCGTGTTCGCAAAACGAATGGTTATGCGGATGGCAAGACAGCACTTAGGTCGTGCCCCGCATCGTAGTAAACTGAAAACCACGCTCCGTCCTGTTTCTAGTACCGAATTCTGGCTGAGGGGGAAACTATGTCTCGTTCAAAGAGCCTCATGACCGCGCTTGCCACGAGCGCTTTGCTCATCTTGGTTTTGAGCAGCGGCTGTTCATCCAAACCCAAAGACGCGCAACTTGTCACGACGATTCAGTCGCAGATGTTTGCCGATGCGCAATTGAAGGGCGCTAGTTTGCAAGTGGCCGCCGTCAACGGCGAGGTAACCGTCAAAGGAACCGTACCCAATGACGCGGCGCATCTAGAAGCCTATAAGATCGCGACGCAAACTCCGGGCGTGACAAAAGTGAAGGATCAGATGGTGGTCGAGGACCAGGGCGCACAGGCAAACGCCGATGCGGACGCGGCACAACCTGCTACGCCGGCACCGCAGGCCGCGCCTGACCCGACGCCTGCTCCGGAAAAGCACGCGGACCGCGCAAAAGCGGAGGCGCATCATGGTTCGGCAAATCGACACGATCGCGACAATTCGCATGCTGAACTGGCAGATGATTCCACGCCTGCTCCACAATCCAGCGCGCAAGAAATGCCTCCGCAGGCAGCGTCATCTACTCCCCAGATGACGCCACAGCCAGCCGCTTCGCCGGCTCCTGCACCTGAGGCTGTACCTCCGCCTCCCCAACCCAAGCAATATGTCGTTCCGGCAGGATCAACCGTGTCGGTGCGCATGATTGATTCCATCGATTCCTCCGTGAACCAGGCGGGCGAAGTCTTTCAGGCCTCGCTCGACGCACCGATTGTTGTGGATAGCGAAGTCGTGGTGCCCAAGGGCGCGAATGTTTATGTCCGGCTTACGAGCGCGGCTTCGGCCGGGAAAATGACCGGGCAGAGCGAGCTTCGCTTGCAGCTTGTTAAGGTGGAGTACCAGGGTGGTTCGTTCCCGTTGGTCAGCGGCACGTATACCGAGTCTGGAAAATCGCGCACAAAAGACACGGAGAAAAAAGTCGGTGGCGGAGCCGTTCTCGGCGCTATCATCGGAGCGATTGCAGGTGGCGGAAAGGGCGCGGCAATTGGCGCTGCAGCCGGAGCCGGCGCAGGAGGCGTTTATCAGGGAGCCACAAATGGGCAGCAGGTGAAAATCCCCTCCGAGACGAAACTCGATTTCCAGCTCGACCAGCCAGCCACAATCACGGTAATGCCCCGGTCAACACCAACAAGCGACTCGCAGTCCAACTGATCCCGAATGGTGTGAGCTTCGCGTTACCAAGTACAGACCCCCGGAAAGTGCGGCACAGCTTCTAGAGTCTACGTCGCAACTCGGATTGTGAAGGGCACGGCTTTTAGCCGTGCCGAAGCGCGCAGATGGGTACGCCTTCACAGCTGCGGAAACATGCCGGATTGGAAGGGCGGGCTTCGAGCCCCGCCGCAACAGCAGCAATATCAGTCGGGCTTCAGCCCCTGAAGTACCGCTTCTGACGGTCGCCTTCCCTCGGCCGATCTAGAAAAACTCCAGTACGCTGGAAATTCCTTCCGAAAATTCGTCATTCGGCACGATCAAGCTGACGACCATATGTCCGTCACCCGGAAAATCGTAGAAATGGCCCGGATGCACATAGACGCCGCGCGATTCGAGCAGGTCGATCGCTGCATCCTCATCGGATCGAATCGCCGGCACCCGCAACACCGCATTCCATCCGCCCTCAACTTCCAGGCGGCTGCAGAGCGGATGTGCCGCGAGCTGCACGTCCAATTCCGCAAGGTTTTTCGTCGTGCGCGCCAGAAGTTGCCGCTGAAAATCGTCGCGTAATCCCAATAATGCCGGAAGCGCGCATTGTATCGGCGCATTCATCGAAAGGTATGTGTCGGCGATGACTTCGAGGCGCGCCAGCGCTCTTTCTTTGGCCTCGCTGAAACCCACTGTCGCGATCCACCCCGCCTTCATCTGCGGCAATCCGCATATTTTGGAAAGGCCGCTTAAAACGAACGTCAGCGCATCGCAATTGCCTATGAAGCTCGGCGGACACTCTTTGGAATAAAAGAAGTCATAAAATACTTCGTCTGCGATGAGCGCCATGCCGTGCGTTGCGCAGATATTTGCTAACTGCGCGGCTTCCGCGGCTTTCACGTAGTGCCCAGTTGGATTGTTGGGGTGCACCACTATAACGGCGCGGGTTCTTAGCCCGATGGCACGCTCCAGGCTGTAAAAATCAATATGCCAGCCGTGATCGTAAAGCAGCGAATACCTCACGAGGCGCACGTCGTGAATCTCCGCGAGATAGTCGAAGAGCGGATAGCTTGGCGTCGGTATCAGAATTTCGTCGCCGGGGTTACATAGCGTCCGGAAAATGAACGAATATGCTTCACTCGTGCCCGTCGTGAGGAAAAGTTCTTCTGGCGACATCTTACCGCCAAGCTGCGCATAGTAATCGCATATGGCCTCGCGCGCCGCAGGCAGTCCATGCGGATCCGGCGAATAGCGTAGGATTGCGGGATCCCGGAATGCGCGCAGAATCGCGCCATCGTCAAAAGAAAATCCGCAGGTCGTCGGATTCGAGGCGGTCAGATCGAGGATCGCGCCGCCCGCCTCCCGGCGTCGCGTCAGTGCACGCGTGAGACGGTTTTCTTCCAGATTCCAGTCGGTGCGGTCGGCAAACATAGAAGGATGTAAGCATAAACGCTCTCACGTGCAGACAAATCACGCAAGGGATTGTCTGGGGTCGCTGCTTAGAGAATAGCCAGGGACTTCGGATTGCGTTCAGGGTGCCTTTAACTCCGCCTCACGCGTATGTCGATTTCGCACCCATATTCCGGTCCCGCCGTTCGCGCGTAATGCGCTCCAAATATCCGCTCTCGCGAAATGCCTTCATCGGCTCTTCAGGCAATCCGCGACCGCGCCGCCATTCGCGAATCATCGGCCGCACGTCGATCCAAAAAGCGCTCCGCAAGCACTCTTCGGCATCCACGACCGCGCACTCCTTCTGAAACACCGCAAGACGCTGTTGATCCACCAGTGCCGCCTTGGCGTAAAGCTCCTGCGCCGTGCAAACCGTCTGGATTGCCGCTTCAATCTTGCCCTTCAAGTTATGGCTCTGGTCGATCATGAACGCGATATCCGCCGGTTTTCCCTTCTCCGCGCGATACGCTTGCAGCTCATGAAAAATCCGAAACACCTGATAAGGGTCGATCGAACCAAGCGTCAAATCGTCGTCCGCGTATTTCCGGTCGTTAAAATGAAACCCGCCCATCATGCGCTGATGCAGGAGCCACGCAACGATCTGCTCGATATTCTGCGCCGCATAGTGATGCCCCGTGTCGACAAGCACCACAGCCTGCGGACCGGCGGCTTTCGCCAGCAGCAGCGCCATCCCCCAATCGGCAATATCGGTGTGATAGAACGCCGGCTCGAACGGCTTGTACTCTACTAGCATCCGTTGGCCGGGAAGCATGCTGGCGTGAGCCTCGCGTAATCCCTCTTCGAAATATTCAACGCGCTTCCGAATGCTCTGCGACCCGGGATAATTCGAACCGTCGGCGAACCAAAGCGAAATATCGCGCGAGCCGAGCGCCGCCGCAATCGCGATCGACTCCTTCAGATGATCGAGCGCCTTTTTTCTTATGCTCGCGTCCGGATTCCCCAGCGATCCGTATTTGTATTCCTGGTCCTGAAAAACGTTGGGATTAATCGCCCCCGCGCGGATGCCGTATTTCTGCGCAATCTTCTGTACGTTCCCCGCTCCCGCCGATCCCTCCGGCACATCCCAGAGCACGTGCAGTGCGAGCGTCGGGCACGCTCCCGTAACAGCATGCACCTGCGCCGCATCGCTGAATTTTTCTTCTATGGACGTCGCAGCCGCGGCCTGAATGAATTTCCCAAATCGCGTGCCGGTATTTGCAAAACCCCAGGAAGGAAGTTCAATCTGCAGTTCGTCGAGCGCCTTGCCTACCGCTTCTACCTGTTGATCTTTCATCTCGCCCCTCTCACGGGACGCATTCTAATCCAATCGGCCTCACAATCGGCTGGATTTCGAGGCCAACGAACCCTCAAGCGAGTTCCCCAACATCGCGTCCGCATACTTCGCCACCGCCTCAAATCTCACTCCCGCCGCCGTATCGTACTCTCCAGCCAACGCCGCAAGCTGCACCGCGAAATTTCCCACGGTCGAGCTTTCCGCCGACCCAGCCACAACCTCAAGCCCCGTGCGCTCCGCCGTCAGGCGGTTTAGCAATTCATTCCGTCCCCCCCCGCCCACGACATATAATCTCCGAATCTTCTTCTTCGTGATCGCCGCCACGTCCGCCAGCACCTGCGCATAACGCGCCGCCAGGCTGTGCAACACAATATTCGCCATGCGCGCGATACCCTCGCGCCCGTTCGTCAACGCACCGTGTCCCGACTGCGCCCGCCGCGCATTCACCACCGCCGGCAAATTCCCCGGCAGCAAAAATTCCGGATCGTCCACATCGATCAAATGATCCGGCGCAGGAAGTTTCTCGCAAACGGCGATCAACTCCTCAATCGAAAGATCGTATCCCTGCTTTTTCCATTGCTCCAGGCATTGCCGCAGCAACCACATCCCGTTCACGTTTTTCAGGAAGCACGTCTTCCCGCCGACGCCTCCCAAATTCGTAAAATTACTCGCGAACGCTTCCTTCGTCGCACAAGGCGTATCCAGCAGCGTCCCCACCAGCGACCACGTCCCCGAGCTGATAAACGCCCAATCGTCGCCTTCCGCCGGAATCCCCGCGATCGCCGACGCCGTATCATGGCACGCCGGCACAATCAGCTGCGCATCACACAACGCCGGCAGTTCCGCCAGCCCCGCCTTCAACGGCCCCGCAACATATCCCGGCCGCACAATCTTGTGCGTCGCGCCCCGATCGATTCCTGTCGCCTGAAAAATCTCGTCGCACCAGTTGTGCGTCTTCCGTTCGACAAGCTCCGAGTGCGTCACATTCGTGTATTCGCACACGGCCTCGCCGCCCAGCCAGTGCGTCACATATTCGGAAATTTGCAGCCACGGCAAATGCTCGTCGATGCCGTCCGCCCGATCCGCGAAAAGCTGATAAATCGTATTGATCCGATGGAATTGAATTCCAGTCAGCTCGTACAGCCGCTCGCGCGAAATAATCCTGTGGACCTGCTTCTCAGCCTCCACCGTGCGCTCATCACGATAGCAAAAAGCCTTGCGTGCAGCCCCGCCATCGCCTGTTACGCGTACGTAATCGACGCCCCATCCATCCACGCCGATAGACGCAATCCCCTCTCTAGCCGCCTCCGCGCACAACCGAATCCCCCTCTCCACTCCCGCGCAGAGGTGCCCGATGTCCCAATAAAGTCTGCGCCCTTCCGCCACGGGCCCGTTCGGAAAGCGATGGATCAACTCCGGCGTCAGCCGATTCTTGTCCCTTCGCAATAACGAGACACGACAGCTCTCGCCTCCCAAATCCACCGCCACCAGCGCTTTTTCTGTCACTCGCTCTCCCGAGCTATATCCCATTTACCTTGCGTCAACTGAGCGACTCCGCGAGTCCTTTGCAGGATACCGAAAATCGAGCGCCCAAGCTTTTCGTAGCGACCGGCTTTCTTTTCAGCCGGTCATCGATCGAACAGCTCTCGCTATCGACGAGTCGCAAACATAAACTCACGCTGAAGTATCGCTTCTAGGTCTTATGCAACCCGTCAGAGCTTGAAACAGCATTTTCCGCTATCGCAGAAACGCGTCGCTCAATCCTCCATCCACCGGAATGATGTGCCCGCTCGTGCACCGTGAGTGCGGCCCGGCCAAAAACAATATCGCCTGCGCGCAATCGTCCGGCTCGATCGGCTGATGCG
>JBOGMU010000171.1:0-13914 GCA_050746865.1 Candidatus Acidiferrales bacterium | reverse complement strand
AAATAATGCTCCGCCGCCTCGACGTCGAATTGGTCCACGAACTGCACGTGCCGGGGAATCAGGCGCAGAAAGACTTCCAGGATAAACGTCTACTGCCGGACCGTGCGGGGCGCCTTACGGGCGCGAGCGGTGAGAAACTTTTCGACCGCTTGCCGGAGCGTGAGGCGATTCGGATCCGAGAGGTATTCTTCGAGGCTGATACCACGCGCAGCGGCGGCGTTTGCCTCGGGCTGTTTTTTAGAGGCCTTCTCAGCGGCGGCGATGGTGTCGAATTGTAAAGACCAGCTGCGGCCGCAAACGATACTGAAAGCCGCGCCCTTAGCGGTTCTTTGCGTCTTCTTCGGCCTTAAGTTGCCAGGCTGGGCGTTTGCCACGTTCTGTGCTACCGACGACCTGCACATATTGCCAATCGCCTGAATCAGAGGGCTGCCAGCTGTTTTTGACGTCTTTAGCGGCGCGCATTCGGAGGTAAATCGTTTGTGTAGACATGGGGTGCTCCAGTTAGATACAGGTCTTAAATACTCAAGAAACGGTGTACCAAGCGAGGAAAGGCCTAAGTATCAGGCCTTTTGATTGGTGTTTCGTAAGGGTCAATAATATGGCGGAGAGGGTGGGATTCGAACCCACGGTTGAGTTTCCCCAACACACGCTTTCCAAGCGTGCTCCTTAAACCGCTCGGACACCTCTCCTGATGGAACCCGCTTAAAGCCTAGCAAATTTGAATGCGCAGCGGCAAAACAATCGTCAGTTGTTTGTTGCGACCGCGGATGCCGTTCAGGACAGGAGAGTAATGCTACCGGTCTGCCGAAGAATTGTTCCGCAGAGCGACCTGCCGTCGTGTTCGACGCGAAGGTCACACTTTGCATCGCCCACTCGCAGGTTTGCAATCGTGAGTTCGTGTAGGAAATCGGGCAGGCATTTGCCGGCCAGTCGAATCGACTGTTTCTCGGCGTCAAAAGTGATGCCCAGACAAGCTTCGATCAGCAAATACACCGAACCAGCGGCCCAGGATTGTGGAGAGCAGGCGACAGGATAGAGGGTGGGTCCTTCCGAATGAGCCCGCCGATGAAACCCGCAAAAGAGCTCAGGCAATCGCCGCAACTCCATCGTTTCGCTGACGTCGAGCATCGCTGAAAAGATGTTGGCCATTTGCTGATGAAAGCCGTAGCGGGCCAGTCCTCGAGCGACGATCGCGTTGTCATGAGGCCATACTGAACCGTTGTGGTATGACATTGGATTGTAACGCAGCTCCGAACTTCCGAGTGTCCTGACGCCCCATCCGGAAAAGATGTCCTCTCCTAGCAGACACTCGGCGACGCGTGCAGCGTATTCTTGTGTCGCAATTCCGGAAAATAGACAGTGGCCGGCATTCGACGTTTTTACGCGACATTTCCTTTTCATGCCATCCAATGCGAGTACAAAAGTCCCAAGTTCGTCGTCCCAGAAATCGCGATTGAATTTCTCTCGCAAATCGCGAGCCTGAAGCATCAGCTGATCGGCGAATTCCGGTGTGTCAAGCGCGCGCGCAATCTTCGCGCCTGCTAACTTAGCGGCATAGGCGTATCCCTGCACCTCGCACAGCGCAATCGGCGGTTCGGCGATATGGCCGTCCTCGTAAAACACAGCATCGTGTGAGTCCTTCCAGCCTTGTTGAGCCAATCCGCGTGAAGTCTGGGCTTTGTACTCCACGAAACCGTCACGATCTACGTCGCCATATTCATCGATCCACTTTAGCGCGGCAAGCAGATTGGGCCAGATCGACTGGATAAAAGCGCGATCCCCCGTGCGACCCAGATAGTCTCCGGCAAGCATGATGAACAGAGGGGTGGAGTCAATGCTCCCGTAGTATCGACCGAATGGAATCTCCTTTAACGCCGCCATTTCGCCGCATCGCATTTCGTGGATGATTTTTCCAGGCTCCGCGTCTTGTTCGGCATTGCATTCGGTGGCCTGCGTCTCTGCCAGATACTTCAGAACGCTACGGGCAATGTCCGGCTTCAGCCAGAGGCACTCCCGCGCCGTAATTATTCCATCACGACCGAAAACCGTGCTGAACCAAGGAACTCCGCCGTACGGATAGGCGCCCTCTGGATTGCCGGCGATCATCATCTCGATGTCTGCTGCCGACCGCGCGAGCCATGCATTCAGTCGAGGATCGGAAGCAGTAACGCGTCCATGGCTCTGTTTGTCTTTCTCGATCTCTGCGGTGGAGCGTCGCAAAGCGTCATCGAACCCAAGGACCACGTTACGACGGTCACCCTCCTCGAATGACGCGGTGATGTACAGGGCAGCTTCTTCCTTTGGCTTGAGACCAAAATCAAAGCGCGCTCCCGTAGCGCTGAGGCGGCGCGGCTTAATGGAAAAAGCTAGTCGCGTACGCCTCACGACTTTGTCCAACCCTTCATAGGAGAATAGGATTTCCGAATCGCTTACTTCCGGAGGCAAACAGATTCCGCTCCGTTCGCGTCGCGTTCCACGCACCTCGAAAATATCGCGATAATCCGCTTCGAAGTCGCACGTGATAAATGTCTCAAGCCATTCCAGACTGCAATTCGAAAGTCGCACGAGTTCATAGCACACGCCGCCACGAAGAAACTTCGAGCGAAAAACGTGGATGTCTCCTCGCGGTATCGACACGAATTCACCATCGGAGAGATCGACATTCATCGCGTCTATCGTGAAGAACGCATTATCATCTCGGATAGTTGAACGAAGCAGTTGCGGAGTGGCGCCTCCCAGCTTCAGGACGAAACGCGAGAGATGGCGCGTCCCCTCGTGATAGATACCCTGCTCGCCCAGCCCAAGCGATTCGATATCTCCGAAACGGTTAAAAACAGCAAATGTTCTTCCATATTTAAGAACGCGGCTGCGATCGTCCGCCAGGCTTGACGTGGCAAGCACGTAATATTGATTGTCTACTTCAATGACGTCCTTCACTCGGCGCAGGCTCCCGGTTTTCTATTGGGATGCGAAGCTCTCGGTTTTGGAAGCTATTGTTGTCGAGGAAATGTTCCGCGTGGATGCCGAAGGGCAAAGTTGCTGCTCGTAAATGCGAAAGTAATCGTCGGCCATGCGGGCAGCAGTGAACTTATCTTCGAACACCTGCCGGCAATCCGCGCGCGACAATGTACCAATACGAGAAACTGCATCGGCTGCCTCTTCGATATTGTTGACGATAAAGCCGTTCAATCCGTTCGTAATAATTTCAGGAACAGAGCCGTGACGAAAAGCCACCGTTGGAGTCCCGCAAGCCATTGCTTCAATCATATTTATCCCAAAAGGCTCGGGCCAATCAATGGGCATCAAGCAAGCCAGCGCGTTTCCTAGAAAGTCCTGCTTTTCCGAATCCGTAATCTCGCCGATAAATTCCACCAGCGGATCTGAAAGCAAATGCTTAATTTCGCTCTCAAAATAGGCCGCATCGATGCGATCGATCTTCGCGGCGATCTTTAAAGGAATTCGTGTCCGCTTCGCGATCTCAATAGCGCGATCCGGTCGTTTTTCGGGTGAAATTCGCCCGATGAATGCCAGGTACCCGCCCGATCCGCTGTCCAGGCGGAGCATCTCGGGCGGAAGACCGTGGTGAACATTACCGACCCAGTTGATCCCCGGCAGCGGCGTGCGTTGGGCTCGGGAAATCGAAACGACAGGCATATCTGCAAACTCATCGTAGATCGGCACTAGGTCGGTAAGATCCAATCGCCCGTGCAAGGTGGTAAGGTGGCAGAGGTTTTGATTGCGGCTAAAAGGGAAATGGAGATAGTCGATATGAAAGTGAATGATGTCGAATCTGGACGCTGCCTGGGCCACGCGCTCGATCAGCGCAATGTGATGGGCTAGATAGTCACGGCAAGCTGGGTCCGTGCGCAGGGACCTCTTCGAACACGCAACTAGCTTACTCGCGGTTCGCGAGTCTCCACTCGCAAATAATGTGACGTCATGGCCGTTTCTGACGAGCTCTTCCGTGAGCCACGAAACTACACGTTCCGTGCCGCCGTAACGCATTGGCGGGACACTCTCGTACAGCGGTGCGACCTGTGCGATACGCATAATGCATTCTATTTTTAGGGCATTTGCTTCACCTGACAATCGACCCCGTCCCTTAGTTCAAGTTGCGAAAATCCAGTATCTGTAAGATTGGTCTTCCAAAGGCGGGTCACGGCGTAGGCCGCCACCTACAAAAACCGCGCGAGCGCCCTTAGTTTTGCCCCTCGCCTGATATACTGTTGCGGCTGCACTCCAATTTGGGAGAGATGTCGTCAGCGCTTCGTGCGATTCCGGGGTAGTGCAATCGGTAGCACGCCAGCCTTTGGAGCTGGTTATCCTGGTTCGAGTCCAGGCCCCGGAGCCATACTTAATCGCGCCCGGCGTGTTAGCAGTTCGGTGAAGTCTGGTCGTCCGCTTTCTATCTCCATCAAACGCTAATTCGATCGAGCGATTCGGCAATCACGTCGTGCATGAAGTTAAGATCGGCCTCGGATGTGACGTAGGGCGGCAAAATGTACACCACATTTCCAAGCGGTCGAAGTAGAACCCCGGATTCAATGAAAAATTTGTAGAGTTGCGGTTTTAGCTTCGAAAAATACCCCGCATCATCGGCGCGCAACTCGACTGCCGCCATTGTGCCTATCGCGCGCACGTCGCCAACGGCCGGATGGTTCCGTATTTTGGCGAGACGCTCTTCATGGATTTTCGAAATCGTGGCGATGCGCTGGAAGACAGGCTCGTCCTCAAAAATTTTCAGGCTCGCGGCGCCCGCCGCCGCGGCAATCGGATTTCCCGTATACGAATGCCCGTGATAAAACGTGCGCGCCCGGTCTTCGCTGCGGAATGCGTCGTGAATTTCATCGCCGCAGAGCGTAGCGCCCATCGGCAACACACCTCCCGTCAGCCCTTTCGATAAACACATCAAATCGGGAGCGACGCCTGCGACTTCACATGCAAACATTTTCCCGCAGCGCCCAAAGCCCGTGAGAACTTCGTCCGCGATCAGCAGCACGCCATGCCGCGTGCAAAGCTCGCGCACCTTTTGCAAAAACTCTACGGGATGAACAATCATTCCGCCCGCGCCCTGCAGCAGCGGCTCAACGATCACCGCCCCAATTTCCTCGTTCTTTTCCTCCAGCAGCCGCGCGAGGGTCTCCGAGCAATCGATGTTGCACGATGCCCGCTGTTTTTCTACCGGGCATCTGTAGCAATATGCGGAATGGACGCGGTGAACAGGGAAGAGAAGAGAACGAAATGGCTCTGTGAATGCCGATTCCGCGCCTACGGACATCGCGCCAACTGTGTCGCCGTGATAAGCGTGATCGAGCGCCACAATCGATCGCTTTTTCGGGCGTCCCAAGTTTGCCCAGTACTGCACGGCAATCTTTAGAGCGACTTCAACCGCCGTTGAGCCATCGTCGGAGAAAAACAGATGCTTTAATGCCGAGGGAAGGAATTTCCGCAGTCTGTGAGTAAGGATTTCCGCCGCCTCGTGCGTAAACCCCGCAAGCAAGACGTGATCGACCTTCGCCGCCTGAGCTGCAATGGCCTCCGTGATCGCCGGATGCCCGTGCCCATGTATGTTTACCCACCACGACGAAATTCCGTCAATCAGCCTGCGACCATCGCTCGTATAAAGATACGCACCGCTGGCTCGCGTGATTGTTATTGGAGCGGGATCCAGCGCCGATTGCGTGAATGGATGCCAAATTTGCAGGTCGCTGTTCATCCGGCGAAGGCTGTCCTGTCAAAATGTGAATTAAATGCCTTGATGAGAGTTTTGCAGTTCAATTGCGATAAGAATGGCAGTCGGCCGAGTACGCGAACTTGGCCATAATGTTCAATTGCTTTCCGATTCTCGATATTCGTCTTTCCCACCATAATCACGCCATGCAGATTTAGTCGGGCCGCACGCAAGGCTTCAACCGAGAGCAAAGTGTGGTTGATCGTTCCGAGAGAGGTCCGTGTCACAAGCAGCACCGGCAGCCCTAGGCGCTTCATCAGCGCCGTCGTCAAGTCTCTTTCATTGAGGGGAACGAGCGCTCCGCCTGCTCCCTCTGCAATCAGATTTTCCTCCGGTGCGATCTTCGGCAGGTTGATCTTACGAAGCAGGATTCTCTCGCCCGCCTGCCGCGCGGCTAGATGAGGCGAAACAGGCGGCGAGAAGCGATACACTTCGGGTGCCGTGCGCTTCCGCTCGATCCCCGCGATGCGCATCACAGTCGCGCGATCTGTGCCCTCGCGCGTTCCCGTCTGGACCGGCTTCCAATAAATTGCATCGAGCGCAGCGCAAAGCGTCGCCGAGACGACGGTTTTCCCGACGCCAGTATCCGTCCCGGTTACAAAAAAGCGGCTAGGCATGCGCGGTAGTAGTGGAGGGTTGCATCATCTTGACTGCCGTCTCCGTAGCGAGGGCAAGACGCCCTATTTCATCCATCGAGAGGGAAGCGGTGAGTGAAAAGCGAATTCTCGAAGTTCCTTCCGGCACTGTTGGCGGTCGAATCGCGCGCACGCCAAACCCTGCATCTTGTAGAGCCGCTGCAACCGATAACGCCGCTTCGTTTGCACCAAGGTGAATCGGAATAATCTGTGTGCTGCTCGTGCCGCAGTTAACGCCTGCCGCAATGAATCGCGTTCGTAACTCCGTTGCAATCGCATGCAAATGCGCTCGCGAATCCTCTGCGCTGCGCGCCAGCCCCAGTGCCGCCCGGATTTGCGCGGCCATGTACGGCGGCATGGCAGTGCTGAAAATGAACGTTCGCGCCCGGTTCACGAGATAGTCCTTCAATAAATCGCTTCCGCAGACAAAAGCGCCGGCGCTCGCCAGTGCCTTTCCGCAAGTATGCACAATCGCGAATACCTTCTGCTCCAAACCTAGCGCCGCACAAATGCCGCGTCCTTGCGGTCCGTGCACCCCAATCGCATGCGCTTCGTCGACAATCAGATCGGCACTGTAAGCGCGAGCCAACTCGAGAAGTTGCTCGATCGGCGCGATATCGCCGTCCATGCTGAAGATGCTTTCGGTTATGATGAGCTTCGCGCCTTGATGAGCGCGGTGTTCATCCAATGCCCGACGCAAAAACGCCATGTCGGCATGCGGATAAATCACCTTCGCCGCTCCTGAAAGCCGAATCCCATCAATCAGGCTGGCGTGATTCAATGCGTCGGAAAAAATAACGTCACCGCGTCCTGCAATTGCCGATATCAGCCCGATATTCGCCGCATATCCCGAGCCAAAGTAAAGCGACGCCTCTGTACCCGCAAATTCCGCAAAATCATGCTCAAGTCGTTCCCATTCTGGAGAATTGCCGGAAAGAAGGCGCGACCCCGTCGAGCCAACGGAGTCTACCGCGCCAACTGCATCGAGCACACTCTTCTTCAGCCGCGCATTACTCGCTAGGCCAAGGTAATCGTTCGAATAGAGATTGATACCGGGCGGATTTTCCAGGGTCCGAAACTGCGCCGCTTCGTGAAGCTTCGCGATCTCGCCATGCATTCGCCGTCGCAGTCCGTGTTCGGCCGACTCAGACACGCTCCAACGCCCTCATCCCCAAATCATCGAGCAGCGTCTCATCTTCGCTCGCCGACGGATTCGCTGTGGTAAGCAATTTCTCGCCCGTAAAAATGGAATTAGCGCCTGCCAGAAAGCAAAGTGTCACGGCCTCGCGCGACATCTGCTTTCGACCCGCCGCTAGTCGCACCCGCGAAGCAGGCATTAAAATCCTCGCCGTCGCAATCATGCGCACCATCGAGAAAGTGTCCACGTCGGCCGCATTCTCGAGTGGCGTCCCTTCTGAGCGCATCAGCATATTGATCGGCACGCTCTCAGGATGCGGATTGAGATTCGCCAGTTGCTGGAGCAAGCCGATGCGATCCTCTTCGGATTCGCCCATGCCTATGATTCCGCCACAGCATACCGTGATGCCGGCCTTGCGAACGTGTCCAAGCGTGCGCAAACGATCCTCATAAACGCGCGTTGTGATGATTTCGCCGTAAAATTCGGGTGACGTGTCGAGATTGTGGTTGTACGCCGTGACGCCCGCTTCCTTCAATTCATGCGCTTGCTTTTCCGTCAGCATGCCCAGCGTGCAGCAAACTTCCAGATTGAGAGAGGCAACGCCGCGCACCATCTCGAGCACCTTCTGAAAGTCTTTACCCTCCGGTGCCTGCCTCCAAGCCGCACCCATGCAAAATCGCGTCGCGCCGTCCGCACGTGCTCTTTGTGCAGCTGCTAACACCTCATCGGGATTCATCAGCTCTTGGCGCTGAACGCCCGTATCGTAATGCGCGCTTTGCGGGCAGTACGCGCAGTCCTCCGGGCACGCCCCCGTTTTGATCGAGAGCAGCCGGCAGAGCTGCACTTCGTCCGCAGCATAAAATTGCCGGTGCAAAGTCTGTGCGCGAAACACAAGTTCCGGCAACGGAAGCCGGAATATTTCTCTGATCTCATCGCGCGTCCAGTCGTGCCTCATCTGCATGTTTCGTCCTCTGTGTGAACCTTCCAACATAACAAAACGCGCGGGGAAACGAGATCATCAGAACGAAAGAATTAAACCCGCGGCTGTTCCCACTGCCCGGATGCACCTGAACGCACAAGGGCATCGATCACAGCCATGTTGCGAACCGCGTCCTCCAATGGGACCGGCACCTCGCCGCCTTCGCGAATGGCCCGCGAGAACGCATCGCCCTGAACGGTGTATTGATCGCAAGTCGGAACCGTCTCGATAGTCGCGCCGCCGCCGAAAAGGTCGCGCCCATCGTCGATGATGATGCGGCACGGCCGATCGTTCGGTGCATTAAACGGTATCTCGATGTTGATCCGCCCCTTCGTTCCCACAAAAATCACCGTCTGAAAATAGTTCAGTTGAGTGCCGCACGTAAAGATGCACTGGCCAAACGGAAAATCGAGCATGGCCGAACTCAGCCGATCGGTTTTAAATTCGGGATCTCTTTCGATCAGCGCGCAAACACGCTTCGGTTCTTCTCCGGAAATAAAGCGCGAAATGTTGATCGGATAACAGCCGATGTCCATCAGTGCGCCGCCGCCCCATTCCAGCACGTTTCGCGGGTTCTTCGGATCGCGATTGAAGTAGCTGAAGTGGCACAGAATTGAGCGCAATTCGCCGATGCGCCCTTCGCGAATGAGCGCCCGCGTTTGCACCCACTGCGGGTGTGTGCGCACCATAAACGCCTCGCCGATCTTCACGCTCGCCTGATCGCGCGCGCCAATCAGCGACTTCGCTTCGTCGGCGGTCATACTCAAAGGTTTTTCGCATAGCACGTGCTTGCGTGCTTTTGCCGCCTTAATGGACCACGGCACATGCAAATGATTGGGCAGGGGATTGTAAATGGCCTCGATTTCAGGGTCGGCAAGCAGTTCGTCGTAGGATCCGTACGCTTTGGGAATGCCCAATGACTTTGCCGCCGCTTCCGCCTTCGCCAAATCGCGCGACGCAATCGCCGAAATCGTGCTCCACTCGCCGTTCTGCATGGCGGGGACCACCTTGCGTGTAGCGATTGACGCTACACCTAGAACACCCCATCGCACCTTCTGCATAGCGTGAAGAAGTTTACCAGCGTACACGGACCCCTGTTAAAAAGATTGATCGCTCCATGCGATCTCATCGGCGGAACTTACTAACCCGACAAATCCGCCGCAGACGCGCTATCGTCCGCGGCGGGTTCGTAAATGCGCGCAAATCGCTCAGTACTTTCCGTCGAGAACGCCCGTCCAGTATTCCTGTACGCCAAACCACGGCCCGTCATTCGGAATCGACGCCAGCACATGCCGGCGAACCACGAGAATGTCGGCCTTGCCTGCTTTTTGATAAACCACATTTCCATCAGGCCCGATGACCATCACGAACGGCTCATTCGTATTCCACTTCGTTCCGAATGCTGCCTGAAGCGCGTTTGTGTCTGCCTCATTAAACTGCAAGTTCGTCCCCGAAGCGTGCTGCTGCTTCAGATAGTCGAGCACCTGCGCCTGTTCGCTCGGATTGTCCGTGGAAACCGTGATCATGTTGAATTTGCGCAGGCGATACATCCGGTACGTAGTCTCGTAATCGTGGAACGTGTCGACGCAATCCTTGCATTTGAGCGACCAGAACGCCACAATCACGGTCTTGCCCGCGTTGTTTGTGCGAATGTTCTTCAGATCGTCCGCGCTCGCCATCGTCAGGTTCACAGGCTCGGCATTGATCTTCGCCGCCTCCTCTTCCACGCCCGTTGCTTTCGAGAGCCATTTCGTCGAGCACCCAAACGCATGTGTAGAAGCCACCGCAACAGGCTTTCCGGCCAGCATCGCATCGATCGCATCGCGGGCGTCCTGCACCTTCACTTTGGCGATCGCTGTCGAGTCGTCAATTCGCCCTTCATAACGAAGTTTCCGTTCCTGATCAAAAATGAAAATGTGGGGCGTTGCCACTGCGCCAAGTTTCGCTGCAAACGCTTGCGTCTCTCCATCATAAAGATATGGCCAATCGATATGCCGCAATTTGGCCCTGATCTTCATGTCCGCCATGTCGTCCGTCGAGTCCGTGTAGCCGAGTTCGTTCAAGCGGATCGCTGACGCGTTATTCGGGTTAATCGCGACGAGTTGAACTCCCTTGTCTTTATAATCTTCGTAAATTTGCCGGATGCGCCCTTCATAGGCGATCGAAACGGGGCAATGGTTCGATTCGAAGACGATCGCAAGGATCTTCGCATTCTTGTACTCGTCCGATGAATGCATCTTGCCGTCCACGCCGGGCAGATTGAAGCTCGGCATAGCAGAGCCAATAGGAAGCACCGGATGCTCAAGGTCCTCTTGAATGCCGCGCCCACGGCCCCGTCCGCGCCCTGCGCCCTGAGATTGTCCGCTTGAAGCAGGGGCCGCACTCGCAGCCGCCGGTTGAGAATTAGTTTGGCCCGAGTCCTGCCCTTGAGCCGCGGAGCACGCAAACGCAATCATGGCCGCCGTGCAAATCAAGGCAAACGACCATTTCATTGACCGAATATAACGATGACAAACGCTATTCATATCGATTCTCCTCTACCGTGCTTCAAGGGCGTGGCTGCACTATAGATTGAGACAAGCATAGCCAACACCAGATTAATTCCCAGCCAGCGACGACCAGTACTGCTGCTCGCCGGGATACTCCTTCGTATCGGGCAGGCTCGCCAGAATTGTTCGGCGCAATTTCATCGTATCGAGATCGCCCACTTGCTGATAAAGCACATCCGCGTTTGGCGCAAGCAAGAGAGTCACTGGAACGGCGCCGGGCATGTTTGGATCGAACGCTGCTTGCATGGTGTAAACATTCGAATCGCTAAAAAGATAGTTCTCGCTGCTGGCGTGCTCTTTCTGCAGAAAGTCCATTACTCCGGCCTTTTCCGTCGGATCGTTTTCCGAAATTGTGATGAACGTCAGATCGCGGTTGCGGTACATCCGATACGTTTCTTGAAGATCGGGAAATTCGCCAACGCAGGGCCCGCACCACGTTGCCCAGAAATTCACCACCAGATATTTCCCCGTGGGATTGTTGCGAAGCTTGCCCAACTCGTCTTTCGAAGCCAGTGAAACACTGATCGGCTCGGTTTCAATCTTGGCGATCTGTGCCTGCGCCTTTGCCTTTCCCGAGGCCCAGTTTATCGTGTCGCCATTCGCATCGGTTGTTGCCTCAGCAACCCTCTGCCCGGCGAGCAGTGCGTCAAGGGCATTTTGCGCGTCTCGCGACTTTACAAGCGATTCCTCGATATTGTCGTCAATGCGCCCGCGATATTGCAGCTTGCGCGCTTGGTCGAAAATGAAAATCTCCGGAGTCACGGTCGCGCCCAGATCCTTCGCCACCGTTTGTTTGTCGCCGTCATAAAGGTACGGCCAGTCGATATGGCGATATTCCGCTGCCGCCTTCATGTCTTCGAGGTGATCGCCCACATCCGTGTATGCCATCTGGTCGATTGCAACCGCGTCCGGATTGTCCGGGCTGATCGCTACGACGGCTACTCCTTTATCTTTGTAGGTTTCGTAGAGCTTTCTTATGCGGCCCTCGTAAAGCTGCGAGGCAGGCGAATGGTTGGCTTCCAACACGATTGCCAAAACCTTCGCGCTAGCGTAATCACTGAGCTTGTGAGTCCTTCCGTCTACGCCCGGCAAATTAAAATCCGGCGCCGCTGCTCCGATCGCCATCGGCGACCCGGCATCGCTATTCGCGCTTGTTACGCCAGAGACCGGAGCCGCCGCTTGCGCAGCCGCTGCGTACGAATGTAAGGAGAGGCCGAAACCACAGACAACAACCAAAGCAAAGACAATCACAGAGATGGAGAACCGAGAGGTTCTAAACGCTATCTTCACGTGTTACCTACCCTCGCCAGCGGCTCACAGGCGCCGTTTTCATTTGCTTGAATTTTGGGATGCGCATAACGGTCTGTCAAGACGAGAATTCAGGCGCGCCAAAAAGAAAAAGGGCCATTCCCAGCCTGCAAATGGCCCCAAATCCATCGTCTGCTGAAAGCTAGCGAGCCGCGGCTGTCGCGCCGTGTTTTGTGCCACGCGCCGCTTCCAATTCATGCAGGCCCTCTGTGAGATCGTCCACGAGGTCCTGAGCCGTTTCGCAGCCCGGCGAGAGACGGATCAGGCTGTCGGACAACCCCAATTCGGCCCGTGCTTCCGCCGGAATCGAAGCGTGCGTCATCGTCGCCGGATGGCAGATCAGCGACTTCACCCCACCCAGGCTCTCACCCAACGTGAAATAGCGCCGCGAGGAAACGAACGACGCGACTTCCTCAATCGTACCGTCCATCTCAAATGAGACCATCCCGCCAAAACCGCTCATCTGCCGTTTAGCGATATCATGTCCTGGATGCTTCGGCAGCCCGGGGAAGTAGACGCGGCGCACCATGGAGTTCGCGTCCAGCGCCTTTGCAATCGCCGCGGCGTTCTCTTCGTGCCGCTGCATTCTCAATTCGAGCGTCTTGATTCCCCTCAGGGTGAGCCAGCAATCAAAGGGCGAAGGAACGGCTCCGGTCGCATTTTGCAGGAACTTCACCGGCTCAAATATCGCATTGTCTTTGGCCAGCACAGCGCCTTGAATCACATCCGAATGTCCCGCCAAATATTTTGTTACGCTGTGAACCACGATGTCCGCGCCCAATTCGAACGGCTGCTGAAAATAGGGCGTCGCGAAGGTGTTGTCTACCACTACGAACGCGCTCTTCGCATGAGCGATCCGCGCGATAGCGGCGATATCGTTGATCTGTAGCCGTGGATTCGTAGGGCTCTCAATCCATACGATCTTAGTCTTCTCGTTGACGGTTGACTCCACCTGCTTAAGATTTTCCGTCTCGATCTGCCGGATTTTTATCCCGATCGGTTGGAATACCTTGTTCAGGATTCGATAAGTCCCGCCGTAGACGTCCCTCGGCAATACGATTTCGTCGCCGGGCCGGAGATACGCTTGCAGAACCGCGTTTTCCGCAGCCAACCCTGAAGCGAATGCCGCCGCGTATTTCACATTCTCGAGCTCCGCGAGCACCGCTTCGAGCCGTTCGCGGCTGGGATTGTTCGTCCGCGAGTAGCTGAAGCCCTTATCATGCCCAGGAGCGTCTTGTTCGTAAGTGGAAGTCTGGAATATCGGTGCAACCAGCGCCCCGGTTTCTGGTTCGGAGGGCTGTCCTGCGTGGATTGTCTTCGTCGCGAACTTCATCTTCTGCACTCCCTTTGAGGCGCCGCACCGGCTCACCTGCCTATCTCTAACGCCACATGTCGTGAGCGGGCCAGAGATGGCATGCGCCTATGCCGATACACGCCAAGATAGATCGACGTTGCATCCGCTTTTGGCAGAGTGCAATGCCGTCTTCAACTTCAGTTTGGGAGTTGAATCTTCAAAGGGCCGGGACGCGGTCCGTTGAGGATCTTATCTCTCCCCACTGGGCAGGAATTAGCAC
>JBOGMU010000170.1:0-11708 GCA_050746865.1 Candidatus Acidiferrales bacterium | reverse complement strand
TGAATATGCAAGCCAGTTGCTTGCGCTCGCGCAAACTCTCAAGGGTCCGGATTGGCGTTTTTCGCTTGCGCTGGCAATTGCGCGGCCGTCGAATTTGGAACGAAGATTTGCGGCGATGCTCGATTCGTCGATCAGCAGGAATTCTTTATCCTTAAGGGCCGGAATCTTTGCGGCTTTCATTGGCGTCTGCCTATTGCTGCCTCTTGCGGCTGTGAGCTTTTCGGCCGAAGCGCCACGAGAGAGTGCGCAGGGTTTGCTCGTGAAGCAATCAACTGCGCCGCCCGCAGCGAGATCCATTGCGAGCGACGGGGCTGCGGTGTTCGGGAGAGTGATCGACCAGACGGGCTTACCGATACGAGCGGCGAATGTCACGCTAATCAGTGGCGAAATCTCGCACAGCACTAAGACCGGTGCTAACGGTGGATTCCTATTTTCTGACCTGGTACCGAGAGAATACACGCTGCACGTCTGGCGCCTCCGGCTTGGACACGTCCAATCGAGAAGTGTAGAAGTCCCACTGCCCGACCGCACAACAACTAAGAGGTTCGATATTGTACTTGCGGACCCTGCGGCTGCTTCTGCAGACAGTTTGGTCTCGGCAGCACCGCACGCAAATGACCCGCCGACAAGTCCGCAAGCTACCGCATCCAGCGCACTTGGAAGTGTTTCAGGAACGGTAGGGGATCCCAGCGGCGCGACAGTTCCTGGCGCGATAGTTACGCTGGTGGACGTCGCCACCGGACAACAGGAACAGGTGACTGCGAATGCGGTGGGTGAATTCGTCTTTTCGAATGTGATTCCCGACAACTATCAGCTATCCGTTCAGCAGCCGGGATTCAAAGTGTATAAGCAGCAGCTTCAACTCTTGCCCAACGAGGGGCTCAAGCTTCCCGAACTTCTTCTTAGCGTCGGAGCAGTCACGCAAACCGTCGAGGTGTCGGCGAGCCCAAGCGGACCTACGAATTCGCAGAACACGCTTTCTGCGATGGTGCCGGTATTGGCATGCCCCGCAGCTTTGCAGGCGGCTCAACCTGCTTACAGTAATCCGATGCAAAAGCAACCCGGTCCCCCACCGACGCCGACGCGTGTGCGCGTTGGTGGAAACGTCGAAATGACGCGGCTTGTTCAGCAAACGCTGCCGATTTACCCTGACTCCGCGCGCGCAGCGGGAATACAAGGAACCGTTGTAATGAACGCAATTATCGGGAAGGATGGCAGACTCTTATCAACTTGTGTCGCAAGCGGCCCCCCGTTGCTCGCGCCATCCGCGCTTGATGCCGTCGGCCAATGGCGCTATTCAACGGCTCTGCTCAACGGTGAGCCGGTCGAAGTTATGACGGAAATTCAAGCCATCTTTACGCTGACGAATTAAAAGATGGTTCGATGGTCAACGGCTGCATTCCCGGCGCGACGAACGATTTCCTTCCGCGAGCCTTTGCTTATCTTCGAGTTGAAGCGTGGTGCCAATCCTTGTGCCGCGCCTACCGCCCCTGGTTTTATAGTTCGCACGAACGAGAAATCCGAAATCGAAGACCCGAAGAATTACAAGCTGGTGGCATGTCGAGCCAAAATTCCGGCACGTCCATCTAGCTGCCGGGAGATGTTGTGAAACCGTGACAGAACAGGTTCGGCGTTTAGGGCGAGGTATGGTTGGGATTTCGCACTTCGATGCCGCGCTGAAGGCCGCGGCGCTACGTTTAAACCTTGAAGCAAAGGTCTGGCGCTCAGTTCGCGAAGCAATACAAATGTAAAGGCGCCCGACCGGAAGGCGGGTCGGCCGCTACAGGGGCAAGTGGCATATCGCGTCCACTTTGCGGAGCGAGGAGCAGGTGGACGACGCGCTCGATTCCACGGAGGCGCCCATCTTCAGCGATATGAAGGTCATATGGATGAATCCAGCGGAGCATGCGGCAATACCGGAACGCTCGAAGGCGCGTCTAGGGTTTACACCTGCAGTGTGCGGCGTGGCGGGAATTAGGAGGAGAAGCCTATTTAGACAAACTTACGATGGTGGGAGTCTTTAGAGCGTGCCGTGGCATTTTGGGGTGCGCGCACGTGAGACATCGGTTTTGGGGTGCGGACATGCTGATATTTCAACCGTATGACGTGATGTTGGACAAGCGGATTGCGGAGCGCGCCTATTATCATTGGGAGTTGCGTGGAAAGCCTCTGGGTTCGCCGGAAGTGGACTGGTATCGGGCAGTCGAAGAGGAGCGGCGAGAATTTCGTTGGCGGGGCGTGGGGATATGAACGGCAAGGCGCCCGACTGAAAGGCGAGTCGGCCGCTACGGCGAAGACGAGGCAGCGGCAAATGTGCCGACCGAGAAGCGCCCGCAACCCCTCGCCTAGTTGCTCGGGGCAAGAATTCGCGGGAAACGGTCGCCGCTACGAAACCTTAACAGCACGATTTCCGCCTCACCGTGAAGGGGAGTCGGGCGCGTACATGAGCAAAAGAGCAAACGTCTCTTTGGCTAAGACGCGAGGGCCTTTTTTACGGCGGCGCGGGTTTTCTGCAGGCCGGTCCGCGCGTTTTCGTCAGCGCTCATTTTCCAATATTCCTGGTTGAAGAGTTCGAGCGAGAGGACGCCGCGAAAGCCGTTGTCGCGTAGATTGCGGAAGATCTGGCCGAGCGGTGCGACTCCATCGCCGGGATAGACTCGATTCGCGTCGGTCAGTTTCGCGGGATCGTCGGCTGCGGGGTAATCGTTTACGTGGAGAACGTGGAGTGCTGCGCCGTTGATTTGATTCAGGCTGGCGAGCGACGTTCCGCTTTTGTAGAGATGAAAAATATCGAGCAGCATGCTGGCGTCGGCGTGCCCGGTTCCGATGGAGACATGGGCGCCGTGCGAAAGCGGCCCAAGAACGTTTGAGCGTCCCCATAATTCCAGTAATGGCTGGACGCCCATTTGTTGGCCCAGTTCGAGGGCGGTCCGGTAATATTCGATGGCGTGATCGAGAGAGACGTTTTCGCCGTTGTTGCCGGGAGGCGTGGCGATGCGTTTGCCGCCGAGCTGCGCGACGATATCCATCTCGCGCTTCAGGTTCTCCATGCTCTTGGCACGGCGCGAATCGTCGTCGTCGAGCCAGGAATTGAAGGCGATCACGTCCTCAACCGTCAGTCCTGAATCGCCGATACGCTTGGCGAGGTCGTTCACCGTTCCACCGTGCGCCGTGTAGGTTTCGATGTCGCGTGCCCAGGGCTCGATTGCGTCATAGCCCACTTTGGCGGCCACGTCGATCTGTGCGGCGACATCCAGATTGTTGCCGCGGATAGTGCTCGTATTCAGGCAATAGCCGAAGGGTTCGTTTGCCGGACGCTTGCCCGTGCGCTGCGGCGCTGCAGAGGCGCCTGAGCTAATGCCAGCGCCCATTGCCGCTCCCATAAAAGCCGCCGTGCCGCCCAAAATCTCCCTTCGAGACAGAGTCATGCGTGCGAATCCTCTCCTGATGCCGGAAAAAATGTAGCATGCGCGAGGGTACTTTTAACGAGACGAGGATTGCAAGGACGAATGGTCGCGGCCCGTCAAACGCGCGAGTGCAAATGGGCGATGTGCTGGTAAGATGGCGCGAGTTGATGCGGATTCGGAAAGGCGGCGCGCAATGATTGCGAAGCGGAGTTTTGGCAAAACGTCTGACGGTAGGGAGGCGTATCTCTTTCTGCTGATCAATAGCGAAGGCGTTGAGGCGCAAGTTACGGATTATGGCGCCACGCTCGTTGCGTTGAAGACGCCCGACCGGCAGGGAAATGTGGCCGATATCACGGCGGGTTACGACAACGTCGCGGGTTATGAGGCAGGCAAAAGTTTTTTTGGCGGGACAGTGGGCCGTTACGCGAACCGGATTGCGAACGCCGAATTTACGCTGAATAGGGTGAAATACACGCTGGCGAAGAATAATGGCGCGAATCATTTGCACGGTGGATTCAACAAGCGCTGGTGGTCGGCGGAGGATGTCTCTTCGCCGCAGGAGCCGCGGCTGCGCTTGCGTTATTTGAGTAAAGACGGGGAGGAGGGCTATCCGGGGAATGTAAGTGTGACGGTCGAGTATGCGCTCACAGAAGCGAATGAGCTGAAGATGGATTTCGAAGCGACGACGGACAAGGACACCATTCTCAATCTTACGAATCATTCGTATTTTAATCTCGCGGGTGCGGGCGATTGCCTCGGGCACGAGCTGACGGTTTTCGGCAGCCATTATCTTCCGGTTGATGCGACGCAGATTCCGACGGGCGAGATTCGGTCAGTCGCGAGGACGCCGTTTGATTTTCTTCAGCCGCACGCAATCGGCGAGCGGATTGACCAGGATGATGAGCAATTGAAGGTCGGGCTTGGGTACGATCACTGCTATGTGCTCGATAAGGGCGATGGGACTGCGCCGGCGCTTGCAGCGATGGCGCACGATCCGAAATCGGGGAGAATTCTGGAGGTTGCTACGACCGAGCCGGGAATGCAGCTTTATACCGGGAATCATCTCGACGGGACCAGCCACGGGAAAGGCAAAACGTATACGCCGCGCACGTACTTTTGCCTTGAGGTGCAGCATTTCCCGGATTCGCCGAATCACGCGAATTTTCCGACGACGGTGCTGCGCGCAGGCGAGAAGCATCAGGCCCGGACGGTTTACAAATTCTCCGCGAAATAGGCGAGAACCGGTTCCTCTGCTTGATTGACGGCTTGGGGCATGGTAGTTTCGCTTCCGTAATGTAAGTACTTTCATTTCTTTATGTCCTCATCGGTTTCTGGCTCCGCAAACGAGATGAAAACCAGGGCGCCGGACGTATCTCCGGCGGAAGTGCGCGGGCGTGTCTTCTGGCGGGTCGAGGGGAGTTTGCTGGATTTGACGGCGGTGCGACCCGTGGGGTTCTTCAGTTGGAATGCGCAGACTTTCCTCGAACGATGGAGCCGCCGCGGTGCGATGGGTGTGCTGGCGCTAGCGCTACCGCTGCTTTATTGCACGAATCGCGTTTTTGCTACGCGCGTGTTGCATATGGTGCTGCGCGGGGTAAGCCGCGACCGGTTGGACCTGCTCGGTGAGGAATATTTCGAATATGAGCTTAAGCCGCGATTGAAGCAGCGAGGCGTAGCGAAATTGCACGACGTGCTGGCCGGTGGCGCAGACGTGGTGCTGGTAAGCCAAGGGCTCGATCACATCATGCGGCCGCTGGCGAACCATTTGGGCGTAAAGTTTTTGGTCTGCAACCGGCTCGATTTTCGCGAGGGGATATGCACAGGAAGGCTTTTGTCTCCAGTGATTCGGCCGCGGGGCTTATTTGCGAAACTGCGAGGGCATCAGCCTGACGGACGCATCGAGCGAGAGCGGTTGCTGCGACATTTGGGTTTTGCGAAACAGCCCGAGACGCTCGATTTCGCGATACAACGGGCGGCGCGGCAGGTTCCGAAGACCGATGTGCCGGTGGTGCATTTCGACGAACTTAACAATGGCCATTATCAATCTGTTCGGGAAGCGCTGCGCGGCAAGCACATTCTGCTGATCGGGGCGACGGGCTTTATCGGAAAGGTGTGGCTTGCGCAGTTTCTCAGTCACCTGCCCGACATTGGCTGCGTTACGTTGCTGATTAGGGGTCACAAGACTGCTACGGCGCGGGAGCGATTTCAGAGGATTGTGGAAGAGTCGCCTGTATTCCAAACGCTGGCGGCACGATATGGCGACAGGCTCGCAAACTTTTTGCGCGAGCGCGTCGATGTGGTGGACGGCGATTCAAGCAAGCCGGGACTAGGCCTGGCGGCGGAGGACTGCACGCGGCTTGCGTCGTCCGTGGACGTGGTGATTAACAGCGCCGGACTGACGGACTTCAATCCGGATTTGCGCGACGCACTCGCCTCGAACGTCCGGGCGATGGCTTACCTGCTGGAGTTTCTCAAGAGCTGCGATCATGCCACGCTGCTGCATCTTTCTACCTGCTATGTGGCTGGGCGGCGCGATGGCCGCGTGCTGGAGGAGTTGCGCGCGAATTACACCCCGCGCGAGATTCGCGGCTTTGATGCGGTGAAAGAGTGGGAATCGCTGGAGAAGTTGATTGCGGAAACAGAAGCGCGCGCGAATTCGCCCGAGATTACGGACGAATTGCGCCAGTTTGCCTTGAAGAAAGAAAAAGCCGCGAAGGACCTTCGTGGCGCGGCTCTGGAGAATCAGATCCGGAAGAATCGCGTCCGCTGGCTACGCCAGACGCTGACTGAAGCGGGAACGCGGCGCGCAAACGAGCTGGGTTGGCCGAATACATATACGCTCACGAAAAGCCTTGCCGAATCTCTGATCAAGAATTATTTGGATGCGACGCCGCGCGCTGCGATTGCGGTCGTGCGGCCCGCGATCGTGGAATCGTCGATTGGAGAGCCGTTTATCGGCTGGAACGAAGGGATCAATACTTCCGCCTCGCTCTCGTACCTGCTCGGGACGTTTTTCCGGCAACTTCCGACGAACGAGCATAAGTGCCTCGATTTAATTCCAGTCGACCTGGTGTGCCGCGGGATGAATTTGATCGCGGCCGCCCTTGCGGCTCGTCGTAACGCAGAGGTCTATCAATTGGCTACGTCCGTGGCCAATCCTTGCGACATGCGGCGATCAATTGAACTGACCGGCCTGGGCCATCGGCGCTTCTACCGTTCGCAAAACGGTTTGCAACACCGGCTGCGGGCGCGGTTTGACGCGATTCCTGTTTCGAAGACGCGTTACGACGCCTTTTCGGCGCCGGCACAGAAGGCGATCGTGCAGGCGATTAATCGAAGCATCGAGCCGATTCCGTTTGTGCGGTCGCCATTTGCAAGGCAAGAGCGCGACTTGGAGAAAGTGGTCAAGCTGGTCGCGCTATTCGAGCCGTTTATTTTGCACAACAATCATATTTTCGAGGCGGCGAACGTGGAGCGCCTGAGCGCAGCACTGCCTCCCGAAGAGCGAGCAATCTTCGGCTATGATGCGCGATCGCTCGATTGGTGGGACTATTGGATCAATGTGCACATTCCGGCGCTGCGCAAGTGGTGCTATCCTCTGATCGAAGGACGACAGCCGGAACCGTATCCGAGGCGAAGTGTGCCTCTAACAGGCGCGAATGGCGCAAACGGAAACAATGCGAATGAGTGCCCCGCTGCTGAACGCGGGAATGAGAGTGCTTCCGCGACTGCGTCCTGAGACCCAAACACTGTGGCTATTTTCCTGACCGGTTCGACCGGATACATCGGCGCGCACATCGCGTCAAATCTGCTGACGGGGCACGGCGAGCATTTGAATCTGCTCGTGCGTGCACGCGATGGCCAAGAAGGCCGCGAGCGGCTATGGCGTTCGTTGCAGCTGCATATGGATTTTCCGCAGTTCGAGGATGCGCTGCACTCCCGCATCCGTATTTTCCCCGGCGATATCACTTCTTCACGATTTGGACTTGCGGACGACGACTATTCGCAGCTAGTGCGATCTACGGATTCGGTGATTCACTGCGCGGCATCGCTTAATCGCAAATCGGAGAAGATGTGCCTCAACGTGAATTTGCGTGGCACGCTCGAAGTGGTTCAGTTGGCGATGCGAGCGCGGGATAACCATGGATTGCGGCGTTTCAGCCACGTGAGCACGGTAGCTGTGGCCGGGCAGCGCAAGGATGAAGTCGTCGAGGAAGATAGTGCGATTGACTGGAACCGCTCCGACTACGATCCTTACGCGCGGACAAAGAAATTTTGCGAACATATGGTGCGCCAGCTCTTGCCGGATGTTCCGAAGACCATTTTTCGGCCAAGCATTGTGCTTGGCGATAGCCGCCGGCCAGAGACGAATCAGTTCGATATGGTGCGCGCGTTTGTGTTTCTGGCGGGATTGCCAGCGCTTCCGTTTCGGTCTACGGACAAAATCGATATTGTCCCCGTCGATTACGTGGCGGCCGCTGTCGCCACGCTGCACCAGAAAGAGAGGCCCGCGTATGAGACTTACCATCTTTCTTCGGGCACCGGTTCGGAGACATTCGTTCAGTTGACCGATGCGCTTGCGGCGGCGCAGGGAAAGCGCGGACCGGCGTTTGTCCCGGGCCTCGAAGGTCCATCGTCCGCCATGATCAATGCTCTTGCGGGCCGCGCAGGCAAAAAGATTGGCGGCCTCGCGACGCTGCTAAAGGTTTTCCTGCCATATCTCGTTTGGAATACGGTGTTCGACAATACCCGTGTGGCGAGCGAAATGGGTGCAAAGCCGGCACCATTTTCGCAGTACTGCTTTCCGCTGATGAAATTCAGCCGTGAAACGAAGTTTTCTTATCCTTATCGCGCGTGGCCCGCTGTAGGCGCGGAGGCACATTCATGATCGATATGGATGCGGTGCTTGAGGCGTGGGTCAGCGGCCTCGTTGAACTGAATAAATTCGAGTGGATGCTTGGCGTCGGCGAAGCGTGGCGGCCGGGAGAAAAGTTGAAGCTGCTCTTCGCGGGCTACAACGGAACGCGCAACACCGGTTCTGACATTCGCGTACAGGAAATCGTTCGGCAGCTACGGCAGATTCTGGGGCCGGAGAACGTGGAAGCGAGTGTGATGAGCCAGAACTTCGATCTAACTCGCGGATACTTCGAAGGCGCGCGGCAGGTGCGTTTGCCGGACGTGTTCCCACCCTTCGTACATCGAGAGGTAAGAAAAAATCACGGTGTAATCGCATGCGAAGGATCGATGTTCAAGAGCAAGTTCGCTAATGCCGTGACGACGATGATGGTGGCCGGGCTGGGAATTGCATCCGCGCAAAATAAGTTGAGCGTCGCCTACGGCGGCGAGGCCGGCACGATGGACTCGCTCCTGCAGAAGCTTTGCGGGCGCTACGTTCGCAATTCCCTGGTGATCACGCGCAATCCAGAATCTCAAGACGTGCTTGCGAAACTGGGCATTGCGAGCGAACTCGGAACGGATACGGCGTGGACATTCGAGCCGCTCGGGCCGCAATTCGGCGTGAAAGCATTGCGGGATGCAGGCTGGGACGGGCATACGCCCGTGCTTGCCGTCTGCCCGATTAATCCATTTTACTGGCCGGTGAAACCATCAATTATGAAATGGCTCGCGCGCGTGACGACGGGCGCCTACAGAAAGAGCCAATATCGCACGGTTTATTTCCATAAGTCGGGAAAGCAAGTGAATGCGGCATTTGAAAAGTACATCTCTGCGATGGCCGCCGGCGTGGATGCGTACCGAAAAGACCATTCGGTGTTTCCCGTGATGATTGCCATGGAGATGCTTGATCAAGAGGCGTGCGAACGCGTGGCGGCCAAGCTCGGCGGCGCGCCGATCTTTTCGTCCGCGCAACTGGATATGTTCCAGATGGTGAGTATTTTGCGGCAGTGCCATCGCATGCTTTCGTCGCGCTTTCACGCGATTGTGACTTCGATGCCGGCGGGAGTGCCGTCCGCGGGAGTGACGATGGACGAGCGAATCGGTAATTTGATGCGCGACCGCGGACACACGCATTTGCTGATGAAAGTCGATGAAGTCGAACTGGCCGACAAAATTGTAGCGGCGTTGCGAGCGCTTGATGCCGAGGCTGACGAGATTCGCGATGCTTGCGGCCGAATTGCGGCGCGGAATCTACAGATGATGGCGCGGATGGGCGTGTATTTCGAAGAACGCGTTTCGCGGCAATATCCTGAATTTCCGATCCGGCGCGGCGTGCTTGGCTGGGAAGAATATTTGCCGCCGATGGGTCGCGAATTGCGCGAGTTGCTCGAAACGCATAGCGGAGTTCTCGCTTCGTGAATTATCTCGAGAACATTTTTGACCGACTGCAGCGAGCGGGCGCGATGCCCGTGGTGGGTGAGGTACGGGATGGGCAAATTGTTTCGGTGACGGGCAGGGACCTGCTCGGGATGATCGAAAAGGCGCGCGCTTTCATTTTGGCTTGTGGTTTGCATGCGGGAGATCGTTGTGCGCTCTACGGGCCGAATAGCGTTCGATGGATAGCCGTGGATTTGGCGTTGATGGCTCAGGGCATCGTGGTTGTGCCACTTGATCCCCGTCAAGTGTCGGGCGAGATTGCGGCCGTAGTAAGGGATTCAAGCCCATCGGTGATTTTTTGTGCCGATGAGGTTTTTGCGGCGAACCTGCCGTCCGCACCTGAGACAATTCTGTTCGACAAGATTTTTGCAGGGCCCGATGCCGAGCCCTCGCTCCCGCTGCCGCGCAAGGACGATGAGCCCGTGACGATCGTCTATACCTCGGGCACATCCGGCGAGCAAAAGGGCGTGATCATCACAGTGGGGAATATCACGTTCATGCTCGGTTGCACGAATGGGCGGCTCGATATTCTGATGGCGGGGCGAACTGAGCCCGATCGCGTCTTTCAGTACGCGCCTTTCTGTTTCGGCGCCGCGCGAATCCTGCTACTGACTTCGCTTTCGCGCAACAGCATGCTCGTGCTCTCGACGGACCTGACGAAACTGTCGGACGAATTGAAACTCGCACAACCAAACTATTTCGTTAACGTGCCACTCTTTCTTGAGCGTGTGCGGAGGCGCGTGGAAGAGTCGATCGCGAAGCGCGGAGGATTCGCTGCAAGAGTATTCGATGGGGCGCGGCGCGCTTATCTTGGCGACGGTGGATTCGTCGATGGAATATATCTCTTGATTGCAAAATCGCTTGTGTTTCCGTCGATTCGGAAGAGCGTGGGACCGAACGTGAAGGCGCTGATTTGCGGTTCGGCACCGCTCGCCGTGGAGACTCAGAAGTTTTTCAGGATGCTGGGCATTCCGGTGCTGCAGGTGTACGGTCTCACGGAGACGACAGCGATTTGCACGATGGACGATCCGCGGCATGTGGAACCCGGGCGCGTTGGCGGCGCGATTCCCGGCGTTGAGATGAAGGTTGGCGAACACGGCGAGATTTTGGCGCGCGGGCCCAACATTTTTGCCGGTTATTGGCAGCGGCCTGAGGCGACTGCGAACGCGCTTACGAGCGGATGGTTCCACACGGGCGATCAAGGGGAAGCGGATGCGAATGGCAATTGGCGTATTACGGGACGTCTGAAAAACCTCGTTATTCTAAATTCCGGGCATAACGTTGCGCCGGAGCCGATCGAAGAAAAGCTCGCGTCGCTATTGCCTGAGGCGCAGCAAGTGATGTTGACAGGGAATCAGCGAAGCTTTTTGGGTGCGTTGATCACGATTCAGGGCGCGAACGGCGCGCAGCGAGAACGTATTCAGGCTGTACTCGATTCGCTGAACGCCGATTTGCCGCATTACAAGCAGGTTCGCGGCTTTCAAGTGCTCGGCGAAACATTCACAGCCGAAAATGGAATGCTTACGACCATGGGAAAGCTAAAGCGCGACGCGATTGCAGCGCGATACGCGGATGAAATCGAAAAGGTGTACACAAAGAGGCCTGCGTGAGGAGTTTTCGCGGCGAGGCGCTTTCGTGGCAGCTAGTGGATGGCGCCATTGAGTTAGCGCTCGATCGCGCGCCTTGCAATGAAATCGGGTCAATCGCTCTGGCCGAGCTGGAGAAATTTGTTGACGCTCTGGGCGCGCTCGATCGGGAAGCTCACGCGCTGATTCTTTCGAGTGCGCGCAAGGAAGGGTTTTGCGCGGGCGCCGACCTGCGGGAACTGTATCATCGTTCGTCGCAATTGCCGGCTGCGGCGCGGCTCGAAGGCGTTCGTGATTTTCTTGAGCGAATTCACCGTGTGATGAATGCGATCGACGATGCGCCGCTGGTTACGATCGCGGCGGTGCATGGCGTGACGTTCGG
>JBOGMU010000169.1:0-3103 GCA_050746865.1 Candidatus Acidiferrales bacterium | reverse complement strand
ACGCAACAGTATTCGCCTGATCCTCGCCACGGCACGGGTGATCTTCAGTCATGCGATGGAGGACGGTTTGATTGAATCCAACCCAGCGGCAAAACTCGATAGATTTGCGAAGGTTCAGAAGCATAATTTCTCGGCCCAGCCGCTTGCAGCCGCGGAGGCTGAGATATTCCTCGAATCGGCGAAGGATTTCTACCCACAGTATTATCGCTGTTCCTGACCGCGTTTCGCGCTGGACTTAGACGTGGCGAGCTGGTCGCCTTAAAGTGGGGAGATATCCAGTTTGGTGCCAGCGAAGAGGACGCTAACCGCTACATCCTGGTACAGCGCAATTACGTATACGGGCAGTTCACGACGCCAAAGAGCAAGAAGCCTCGGCGCGTCGATCTCTCGCGGCAATTGCGCGCGACGCTGCTTGCGGTTCGTGACGAACGGTTGATGGCAGCGTTTTTGGCTGGCAAGAACAGCGTAAGCGATGAGCTGGTTTTTCCGGCGCCCAATGGCGGCGTGCTCGATCCGGACCACCTGTACACACGCTACTTCTTGCCAGTGTTGGAGAGAGCCGGACTTCGGCGCATCCGGTTTCATGATCTGCGTCACACGTTCGGATATTTGCTGATTCAAGCTGGCGCCCCGCTGCCTTACGTCAGGGACCAAATGGGCCATAGCAGCATTCAAGTGACTGCGGACGTTTACGGGCATCTGCTTCCCGGCGCGAACGTGGCGTGCATCGATAAGCTCGACGCGCCAACAAAGTCGCAACCTTCTGCAACCCAGGCGCAACCGTCCGAGAGTGATGTTCCCGAGGAAGTACGGCAACTGCTTGAAAACATTGGTGCCGGCGGAGAGAATCGAACTCTCGGCCTAGGGATTATGAGACCCTCGCTCTACCACTGAGCCACGCCGGCACGATTGGTCACAAGCCAAACAATTGATGCTACGGGTTCGCTCCGCGGAGTGTCAAGGCGCGCTCGGCTACTTTTTCGCGCCGGTCTTGAGGAAAGTACCCATTTCCAGCTCATTAAAGGCCTGCCGAAGCTGCTCCTGCGTGTTCATCACGATGGGGCCATACCATGCGACGGGCTCCTCAAGAGGCTTGCCCGAAACGAGAAGAAAACGGATGCCGTCTTCGCCTGCCTGAATTTCTATTTCGTCGCCACGGTCAAAGAGAATCAGCGCGCGGTCGTCGGCATGCGAAGGGGGCGTGGTTTCGAGCCAGCCCACCGCCTCGGTGGGCACGGCCAGGGGTTCGGATGCGTTGCAGAATTTTCCGTTGCCGCCGAATACATACGCGAATGCGTGGCGGACCACTTCCACGGGAAGGGATTTGCGCCGACCCGGCGGAACGGAAATGTCGAGATAAATCGGGTCGGCCGCGACACCTTCCACCGGACCCTTTTTGCCCCAGAATTCTCCGCAGACGACCCGCACGTGCGTTCCGTCGTCGTCCGTCACGTCCGGAATTTCGCCCGACTTCACTTCTTGATAGCGGGGCTTCGTCATTTTGAGCGAAGAAGGAAGATTTCCCCAAAGCTGAAAGCCATGCATGCGGCCCGCGTGATCGCCCTTGGGCATCTCCTGATGAATGATGCCGCTGCCTGCCGTCATCCACTGCACGTCGCCCGAGCCGATTGCGCCGCTATTGCCCAGGCTGTCTGCGTGGTCCACCGTGCCGGCCAAGACATACGTGATTGTTTCGATCCCGCGATGCGGATGCCAGGGAAATCCGGCCACATAATCCTCGGGTACGTCGTTGCGGAAATCGTCGAGCAGTAAAAACGGATCGAATTCCGTCGTGTTGCCGAAGCCAAACGCGCGCCGCAGATGCACTCCCGCGCCCTCAAGCGTCGGCTTCGAACGGATCATGCGCTTCACGGGCCGGATCGACATGGGGAGAACCTCTCGCCGAAGTCTACGTCACTTCATTTCACGCTGCAATCATCGCCGCGCCGCCGCAGTTTGGTGGGTTTTGTAGCGCCGCCGTGTCGGCGCGCTTTCTCCGGGAGCGCCGGTCTCCGTACCGGCGTTTTGCTTTTCCCGGGAACGCCGATCTCCTGATCGGCGGTTTCGCCCTGCTTTTGATTTTCGGTTTTCATCTCCCGTAGCGGCCGACCCGCTTGGGGGGTAGGGCGCCTTTGTGCTGCAGTGCCGGCGTCTCGACGACGTTTGTCTGGCAAGCGGAAGGTTAGACCACTGCCGCTTGTTAGACTCAATTTCTTCTGTAATAATGAAGAAATGTCACGGCGCAACCCAATCGGAAGCCTCGATCTCATCGCAATGTCAGCGCTGATTCGGCTGGGCGACGACGCCTACGGTGTTTCCATCTCGCATGAGATCAAGAAAACGACCGGCTCGGAAATTGCGTTCGGCACAATTTACGCCGTGCTGCAACGACTCGAACGAGAAGGATTGGTGAAGTCGTCGCTTGGTGAGGCTACTCCCGAGCGAGGCGGTAGAGCTAAACGCTATTTTCGCATCACCGCGAAGGGACTAAAAGAAGTCAAACGAATGAGACGCGCCCTAGGAAAACTGTGGCAAGGCGTACCCCAGTTAGCGGGAGAAAAGGTATGAAGCGCCGGAATCCTCCGCGAATCGCCACTTGGCTGCTTACTCGCCTTTCGGACTGCGACGATGCTCTCGTTGGCGAATAATCGAGGAATATTGCCGGGGTCGCTCGCGGGTCTGGTATTGGCGGCAAACCTCAGTCACGGTCTTTCGCGCCACAGGCTGACATCCAGTCCCACCCGGTTCTTGCTCTGAGGGCCTTTGTTCTCATGGTGGCGTGTGTTCTTTGCTACCAATACTGCCTGCTCCATCCGTTCGATATCCTAAGTCACGATCTGATCTGGAAGTTAAACCCGCGTCTTCTGTACCCTGAGCACTCCACGGGTTTCACGTTGGCTTATTTCCTGGTGCTTGCAGTGCTCGCGCCTTGTACAGGGTACGTAATCGCAGCACGAATCGTGGCGCGACTTCATCGCCCTCATCAAGCCGCATTTGCCTTATTTAATGCAGCGCTCGTTCTGCTCGTCAGTGCGCTGGAGCTTCTCACGTTCGTTAAGTACAATCCCCATCACCTGCAATCATTTCCATCCTATATGTCTTA
>JBOGMU010000168.1:0-3103 GCA_050746865.1 Candidatus Acidiferrales bacterium | reverse complement strand
TCACTCTTCCGCAACAGATCACGCTCGCCGGTGACGTCCACATCCGCTGTTACGGCCGCGTCGTCCGCGTTGAGCCGCATGACGGCCGGCAAGGCATCGCGGCCCGTATCGAACGCCACGAATTCCTGCCCACGCCGCCTTAGCAAACGCTTCCTCAAAGTGGTCGCCGCTTGGTAAAGGTGTTTTCCCCGCCCGGCATCCTGTATTCTTGTTCCTTGCAAAAAATCTGAGGGAATTCGATGCCACGCCAGACTCTGCTTATCGACGCAGACGACACGCTCTGGGAAAACAATATCTTCTTCGAGAAGACGATCGAGCATTTCGTCAATCAGCTCGAACACCTCGGCTACACGCGCGAATACGTTCGCCACATCCTCAACGAAACCGAGCGCCGCAATATCCGCCAGCACGGCTACGGTGTCCGCAGTTTCCATCGTTCGCTCGAAGACACATACACGAAGCTCGCGGGCAACGGTTCCCGACGCGAAATCCTGCAGGAAATCGAGCGCATCGTCACGGAGCTCGAAAACACTCCGCCTCACATCATGGACGGCGTACCTGAAACCCTGGCCTATCTTGCCAAACGCAATCGCCTGATTCTGCTCACAAAAGGCGAGGCCGCCGAACAAGCCGCAAAGGTTGAGCGCTCCGGGTTGCAAAGCTATTTCGACGCGATCGAAATCGTCATCGAAAAAGAGTCCTCCACCTACGAGCGCATGGTTGACCAATTCAAAATCGTAAAATCGCACGGCTGGATGGTCGGCAATAGCCCGCGCAGCGACATCAATCCCGCCATGCGTTCCGGCCTCAACGCCGTATTCATCCCGCACTCCGCCACTTGGGAACTCGAAAAGTGTGAAATCGAAAGTGGCGCTGGCAAACTCCTGATTCTCTCCGCCTTCCGCGACCTCCGCACGCACTTTTAGAACGGGGGTGCCCCCTCACCAATCAGGAACCGTTTCACTCCGAGCCCGAGGCTCCTGCCTGGGGAATTCGCGCGCACCAGCCAAATTGTCCCCATTTAATGGGCCATTCACAATTTCCGCCCGCCCAACGAAATCGATAAACTTCCCTCATGACAAATCAAACTCCGTCCCTGCCCACTTATCGCCACGAATTTGCCGACTTCGAAGGCGTCGCCTACTTCAACGCCGCGCTTCAAGGCCCCTTGCCGCTCGTCTCTGATCGTGCTGCCCGCGAAGCGCTCGGGTGGAAAAAGCATCCATATCGTTTGCCCGACGCGCTCTATTTCGACCTTCCCGATCGCATCCGCGACAGAATTGCGCGCATCATTGAAGCTCGTCCGGAAGAAATCGCCGTCACCACCGGTGCCAGTTCGGGCATGGCGTGCGTCGCCGCCGGTATTGACTGGAAATCGGGCGACGAAGTCCTCATTGGTCGTGGCGAATTTCCCGCGCATTTTTCCACTTGGTTGCGCTACCAGACAGCGGGCAAATTGCAAATACGCGTCGTCGAACCGCGCGACCGTTTCATTTGCGCCGATGACTACATCGCCGCAATCGGTCCACAAACGCGCGCCGTCTCCGCCAGCCTCGTTCGCTTCGATAACGGCGCCATGCTCGATGCCGCACAAGTCGCTCGCGCGTGCGAGAAAGTCGGCGCCGCCTTTGTGCTCGATGTGACGCAGTGCACCGGTGCGATAAAATTCCGCATTCGCGATCTGGGCGCAACCATGGCCGTCTGCAGCGGCTATAAGTGGCTGCTCGGTCCGTATGGAACTGGATTTTTCTGGATTGCCGAGGAATGGATCGAAAAGCTTCCGCTGGGCGCGACGTATTTCATGGCCCTCGAAGGCGCTCGCGACTTTCACGCCCTGCCGTCCCGCGAATTTCGTCCCGCGCCGGGCGCACGGCGCTGGGATTCAGCCGAAACTGCGAACTTCACGAATCTCGCGGCGTTCGATGCGTCGCTGGACTTGCTCGAGCGCATCGGAGCCGAAAACATCCAGAATCACGTCGACGCCCTTACAAATGAAATTGTCCAGCGCATGCCCGCCGATCGCGTCGCGCTGGCTTCGCCGGAATTGCGCGAACGTCGTGGTCCCTACGTCTGCATCTCTGCAATCAACCCGGGCGATACGCAGGCCATCTACGAAAAATTGCGAGTGGCACAAATCCACGTCAGCCTTCGCGGAACGTCTCTCCGCATCGCGCCCTATATTTACAACACGCAAGACGAAGTCTCGCGCCTAATCAAAATTCTGCAATCATGAACTCGTATGTTTGCTGGAACGATGTGGCAGAGATGACATGACCGAGATGATGAAGGTCGGTTCTTTCAGCAGCATCGAAGACTCGGGGATTATAATGCCGCGACGGACATGAGTACTCGCCTAGCAAGTAAAAAGTAAAATCCCGTCATTCTGAGCGGAGCGAAGGATCTCTCTTGCTTTTCCGCGCGCAGAAGAAAATGTGCATTGTCGCCGCGCGCCGCTCTCAATACCTCAACTTCCGGTACTCAAACGGCACATGAATCACCGCCTCCAGATCCACAGGTTTCCCCGCGCGCGATCCCGGCCGGAATCTCCATTGTGCGAGCGCGTCCATTGCCGCGCGATCGAGCCGTGCATCCAGGCCATGCACGAGCCGAATGTTGTCCACCGATCCATCTTTTCGGATAATCGCGTAAAGCACCACGTCGCCCGAAATGTGCTCCAGCATCGTATCCGGCGGATATTTCGGATCGACAGTGTAAATTGGCTCCGGTCCCGAAAGCGCGTCGCTCGCGGCGCCATAATCGCCGCCCAATTGCGCGAAGCTTAGCGCCCAGCTTCCGAGCGTGCTCGTCGTGTTCGGCGTGCTCACGTGCATGCTGAACACTTTGCCGGATAGAAGTTCCTTGGGTGGTGCGCCGGGCGGCAACGCCGCCACATTTGCAGGCCCGGTTCTCGCCGCGTGCGGCGTTGTCGATCCCCGATAAGTCATCGCTCGCGTGCTCAAGTTCAAATGCGGCGTGATATTTCCCGGATGCGTGACGCCATTGCCAAGTGGTACGTTCGAGCTCGACTCGCTTACGCTGATCGCGGCTGGCAGCGCCTCCCCATTCCCACTCGCCGTTGCGGATTTCGAGTCGCTGCCACCGT
>JBOGMU010000167.1:0-16777 GCA_050746865.1 Candidatus Acidiferrales bacterium | reverse complement strand
CGTCTATACGGCTTTTGAGAGCGCATCGCTGCCGGGCTAAGCAAGCCTGAAACTCGAGAGTCGCAGTGCTTTCTCGCCAAATGCCAAAGTATGACGACAGCCCGCGCGACATCCAAGCTCCGCGATCAAAGCATCCGCGAATGATCCACGGCCCTCTTTTAGCATAATCATCGCAGTAAAAACTTCCTGCTCATTTTCCATATATCGCATGTGGCATCAACCCTACAATTCGCATGACGCTTGATGACGGGGATACTGCTGGATTAGCGCAGAAGGCGACACTCAAAAACGACGCAAACCTGCCGCGCTGAAGCCCGCGGCGCTACGTTTAGACCTACTTCGGCACCGGCTGAGTACAAGCAAAAGAAAAAGGGAGGCAGCAGTTGCCTCCCTTTTTTCTTTTCTGCCGAAACTTGCGAGGCGCGGTTAGCTTGCGGCTTCGCTCTTCTGTTGCTGCTGTTTATCGCGCTGATCGCGGAGCACGGCTTTGCGGCTCAGGCGAATTTTATTGCCTTCGATTGCCAGCACCTTCACGAGGATCTGATCGCCTTCCTTCAGCTCGTCACGAACGGAGCGGATACGCGCCTCCGCAATTTCGCTGATGTGGAGCAATCCATCGGTGCCCGGAAACAGTTCGACGAACGCGCCGAAATCCGCGATGCGGACTACGGTGCCAAGATACGTCTTCCCGATCTCGGCGGTTGCGGTTACGTCGCGAATCATCTTCAGCGCGGCTTCGGCGGCCGTGCCGTTGTTTGCGAAGACGTGCACCTTGCCGTCGTCCATCACGTCAATCTTCACGCCTGTGGCTTCGATGATCGCGCGGATTTTCTTTCCGCCCGGTCCGATGAGGTCGCGGATTTTGTCGGTCGGGATCGAAAGCATGTGGAGATGCGGAGCATAGGTGGAGATTTCCGAACGCGCCGTGGTGATCGTGTTCGCCATGATGTCGAGGATATGAAAGCGGGCTTTGCGAGCCTGTTCGAGGGCCTCCCGCATGATCGCAATCGTCACACCGGTCACCTTGATATCCATCTGAAGGGCCGTGATTCCCTGGCGCGTGCCGGCAACCTTGAAATCCATGTCGCCGTAATGATCTTCCGCGCCAGCGATGTCCGTGAGGATGGCGTACTTATCGTCTTCGATCACCAGACCCATCGCAATGCCCGCGCACGGCGACTTGAGAGGAACGCCGGCGTCCATCAATGATAGCGATCCGCCGCAAACGCTCGCCATCGACGATGAGCCGTTCGATTCCAAAATGTCGGAGACGACGCGCATCGCATAAGGAAAGTCCGCTTCGGGCGGCACGAGGTTCGCGAGTGAGCGTTCGGCAAGAGCGCCGTGGCCGATTTCGCGGCGTCCGGGGCCACGCAGGAATTTCACTTCACCGACAGAAAATGCCGGGAAGTTGTAATGCAGCATGAAGCGCTTGAACGATTCTTCTTCGAAGAGCAGGTCGAGCCGCTGCTTGTCTTCTTTCGTGCCGAGCGTGGTGGTAACGAGGGCTTGCGTTTCGCCGCGAGTGAAAAGCGCCGAGCCGTGCACACGCGGCAGCACGCCGATCTCGCAACTGATCTGGCGGATTTGGTCGAAGGCCCGCGCGTCCGGGCGACGGCGGCGAACCAGCATGTCGTCACGGAAGATACTCTCGCGCAGGCGCTCAAACGCGCGATGCGCCAGTTTTTTCTTGTCCTCGTCTTCTTCGGGGACCGACGCCAAAATTTCAGCCTTGATCGTGTCGACAAGCCCGTAGCTTTCCAATTTCGGATGCTTGGCCGTGTCGAGCGCGTCGCGTAGCCGCTCCGCGTACTTCCCGCTGATTGACTTGTATAGGGTTTCGTCAAACGCAGGTGGTTTTACTTCCACCTTCGGCTGGCCGACCTTAGCGCCGAGTTCCTTGATCGCGGCAACTACCGACTTGACGGCGTTATGGCCGAATTCGAGCGCATCGGCCACGATGTCTTCAGAAACTTCGAGCGATCCCGCCTCGACCATCACAATGGCCTTCTCCGAACCGGCAATCACGATATTCATCAGGCTCGTTTTTTGCTCGGCGACGGTCGGATTGATCACCAGCTTGCCCTCGAGAAGTCCTACGCGCACGGCGGCAATGGGATTATTAAATGGAATCTTCGAAATATAGAGCGCAGCAGACGCGGCCGTGACGCCGATCACATCGGGATCGTTTTCGCTGTCCGCAGAAAGCACCATTGCAACAACCTGGGTTTCGGTGGCGTATCCCTCGGGGAAGAGCGGGCGGAGCGGGCGGTCGATGAGGCGCGAAGTAAGAGTTTCGCGCTCGGAAGGCCTGCCTTCGCGCTTAAAAAATCCGCCGGGAATTTTTCCCGCGGAGTACGTATATTCACGGTAATCCACCGTGAGAGGAAGAAAATCCTTTTCGGTGGCATGCGTATCCATGCATGCCGTTGCCAGCACAACCGTATCGCCGTAGCGCGCTACAACCGCGCCATGCGCCTGCTTCGCCATCTTGCCCGTTTCAAACGTCAGTTGTCGCCCACCAAGGTCCAGACTGGTCTGTTCAACCATGTTTCTCACTTCCTTTTCGCCCCGGTTCGCCGGGGATTTTATTCGTGTTTGAGAGAAATACTCTTAGAAATTGCCTGAAGAAGAAGGGAGAGGCAGACGAATGCTCAGTGCGCGGAGACGACACCCCGCATCGCGCCCTGCAACTCCGATTTGTGCGGAGAGAAAAAACCGCGGCCGGAATGGCCGTTCAGGGAATGGATGCTACTTGCGCAAACTAAGACGTTCGACAATCTCACGATACCGATCTGGGTCGCGGCGGTTCAGGTAGTCCAGCAGCCGGCGGCGACGGTTGACCATCATGATCAATCCGCGTCGCGAAGCATGATCTTTTGCGTGGGCTTTGAGGTGGGTCGTGAGGTAGTTGATGCGCTCGCTCAGTAACGCAATCTGCACTTCCGGTGAACCGGTGTCACGCGGATGCGTTCTGTATTGTTCGATCAAACCGAATTTTGCGTCGCTCAACTCCGCCCTCCCCCTGAAGCGTCGTGGCCCTGCTCTTCTCTATATTCTTCTTCGACTCAATCAGCCTAGCACACGCCCCATTTAGTGCCAACAAAAAGAATTAAGAGACAGGGGGGGCACACGTGCAGGATCAAGTAGGCTTCTGGATTACAGCGCGGCCGCACACGCGTGAGCGTCCGCGAGCACGAGGCGTAGAGATTCCCGGGCCTAAAGCGTGGGCGAACCATTTCCCAGCAGTGCCTGGCGCACTACTTTCACCGGCGGAAATCCTTGCTTCAGAAAATCGTCGTGAAATTTTTCGAGCGAAAACGCCGCGCCTTCCTTCTTCTTCACGTCAGCGCGCAGCTTTAAAATCTGTAGCTTCCCGAGCGTGTAATACAGGTACGTTGGATCACCCGTGCCGCGCTTGGCCTCCATGAGCCCAACGGCGTGGGACTGATACCCTTCTTTCACGAAATAGTCGACAGCCTGGTCGAAGGTCATCTGATGCCGATGCATTTGAATCCCAACCGCAAATCGCGCGTTGCGCAACAGCGCGTCGGAAAGTTGCCCCAGCCGAATGAGTTTCGCCTCCCGCTGATCTTTTGCTCCCGCGTCGGGCTGTCCATATCCCTCATCGAGCATCATCTGCTCGCAATAGTGCGCCCAACCTTCGATGTCTGTATTCGATCCGAGCAGTTTGCGCACTTTCGATGGTGCGCGAGAGAGCCACAAGAGTTGAACATAATGGCCGGGATAAGCCTCGTGCACCGCAGTAGAGATCACAGTTCCAATATTGAATTCCTCCATCAACTCTTCCTGTTCCTTTGGAGGGGCTTTCGGGTCGGGCAGCGTCACATTGAAATATGCAGTCTTGGAGCCTGTCTCGAAGGGCCCGGGCATGTCCATCGAGGCGGACGTCGTCGCGCGCATGAATGGCGGCGTCTCCTGTACGGTCGGTTCGACATTCGACGGAATCGTCACGATGTGTTTTTGCCGGATGAACGAAATCAGGCTGCCGAACGTGTTGCGAAAGGCTTGTAACAGCTTGTCCGGCGTCGTGTGATCAGCCTGTAATTCTGCAAGCACCTGCTGTGAAGTCTTGGTGGGATCAAGTTCCTTGGCGACGCGCGCAAACTCCGCCTGATTCGCCTTCATGTTCTCCTGGTTGAGAGCGAGCAACTTATCCAGCGGCGTATCGACCATTTCGTCGTACTGGAGCTTCTTCGAATAAACATCGGCTCCAATGGCGAAATCGCCCTTGGATGCGGGCAGTTCGACATCATGCAGCCATTTCTCATAATCCTGCAGGGCCGAAATCACGGCAGCATTCGCCTTCGCGAACTCGGCTTTCACTTCCGGATCAGTAGCGTCTTTGAATGCCGACGGTACGTCATGCTGAAAAAAGCTGATGTCGCCAGGGAGTTGCTCCAAGGCAATTTCCGTAAAAATATGCGGTGGATTCTTGAGATTCTGTCGCGCATCCATGAGCGCCGCCGGCATCAATTTCTCGCGGGCAACCAACGACTGCAGGCGGATATTCGCGGGCGCGTACTTGCGGCTCATGATCACGTAGGCGCTATTCGTGATTCCAGTCGAGTAGTTATCGGGATTCTTTTCCCATCCGCGAATAGATTCGAGCGAGAGCAGGGCGCCCCTAATATTCGAGAGCACGATTTCGCGATCGGCGGCTTCCTCTTGCGAAAGCCCACCGGCGCTGGATTCCTCAACGCGCTTTTCGAAGCGCTGGTAGCTTTCCACCTCACGATCGATGCCCGCCTGGGAATAGTCTTCGAGCATGCGATCGTATTGATGCAGGCCGGCGTAACTTCCACTCGTCGGATTGAAGACGAAGTAGACCTGGGAGAAATACGCGTTTGCGAGCGCGTTCCACTGGGTGTGGACGTCAACCGCACGCCCCGCCACGAGAGAACCTGCGAAAGCCGCCATAATGCCGGCAGTGGCCACACCGATCCCGAGGATAGTCCAGCGTTTTCTGTTCATCTCCGCCTCGCCCCGGACCGGCGCCCCCGGCGATCCAGCGTTTTATGATTTTCAGCTCTTCACCAAAGAAAGGAATTCGTCGCGCGTCTGCTTATTCGTGCGGAAGTTGCCGAGCATGGCGCTTGTAACCGCCACCGAGCCCTGCTTTTCGACGCCTCGCATCACCATGCACATGTGTCTTGCCTCGATGATTACGCCGACTCCCAGGGGTTTAAGCTTCTCGTCGATTGCCTTGGCAATCTGGCTCGTGAGGCGCTCCTGAATCTGCAACCGCCGCGCGTAAAGATTCACCAGCCTTGCGATCTTACTCAAGCCCACCACCTGCTTATCCGGCAGATACGCCACATGACACTTGCCGAAAAACGGGAGCAGATGATGCTCGCAGAGACTATAAATCTCAATGTCTTTCACCACAATGATTTCGTCATAGCACACGCTGAATTTCGCGCCATTGAGCACCTTTTCAGGATCTTGCGTGTAGCCACTCGTCATAAACCGGAAGGCGTTTTCGAATCGTTCGGGCGTTCTCTTCAGCCCCTCGCGCTCCGGATCTTCTCCAATCCTGACCAAAATCTTCCGCATCGATTCGGCGATGCTTTCCGTACTCTCTGCCACAGGTCCTTCGATTGCGACCGTTTTGCTCATCATGCCCTCTCTCGTAGTTGAACTTGCCCCTCTGAACGTCTAACCTTAGACCGCATCTAGTAGCTGAGGCCGCCAAACGATTCACGTAAAGTCCGTTCGCGGAGAGTCTTAAGAGCCGCTGGTACTGGCTTGGCTCGGCGTGAAATAATGGCGGGAAACAAGTGAGAATCCAATCTGCGCGCCACCAGAGAAGGCGCGCGCCGGAACTTTGTGGATGCATTCTCATTATAGAATCGAGAGTCAGGGGATTTGAAACGGAAACTCATCACGGGCCTCATAGCGCTCTTCATCATTGGGCTGGTGGCTGTATTTGTGTCCCCTGCGTACCGCGAAGGCGAGCCCAGCATCCACGGCCAGCAGCCTAAAGATTTCGCCTTCGCCATGAACGGCAAGACCATGCATCTTTCCGATCTTCGCGGCCACGTGGTTATACTGAATTTCTGGGCGTCATGGTGCCAGCCCTGCGTCGATGAAGCGGCATCCCTGAACAATCTACAACAGCGTATTTCCACGATGGGCGGCACCGTGCTGGGCGTCGATCCCGATGTCAACGGCGAGGATAGGGCTTCGTACGAAAAATTTCTTAAAGACAATGCCGTCATTTTTCCCACGTACCTCGATACGTCGCAAAAGATCGCCGCATCGTACGGCACAATGATCTACCCCGAAACATACATCATCAGCCCCGACGGCAAGTTCGATCGCAAGATCATTGGCCCGCAAGACTGGTCCAGTCCGAAAATGGTGTCTTACATTGCCTCGCTCGTGACCAACAAAAAGTCCGCCGGAACGCAGGAAAGCTCGCTTTTGCCATAGCACCTCTCCGGACGGCGGCATATCTCTCAAAACAGATGAATCGTTTGGCGGTTTTGGAGCGTCACGTAATAATTGAGTATCGAGATGAGTGTTTCGTTACAAAAAGATCCTGTTTGCGGGATGAATGTCGATCCTGACCGAGCGAAGGCGCGCATAGACCATGCCGCGAAGACCTACTTCTTCTGTTCCGAGGGCTGCGCCGTCAAATTTCGTGCCGATCCCGAAAAGTACCTAAACGCTCCTGCGCCAACGCCAATTCATCACGCGACGCTCGTCCAGCTTGGCGGTGCAACTTCTGCCACGAGTTCTGCCGGGGCGGACACGGGAACGGTGCTCGTTGCTCCCCCAACGTCCCATGGGAAGGCGCGGCGCGACGATACCCATACACCAGCGTATGAGACCAGGACGCGATACATTTGCCCGATGGATCCCGAAATCTCGCAGAATCACCCTGGCGCGTGCCCGAAATGCGGGATGGATCTAGAACCCACCGTTCCGATTCAAGCGACGCGTACCGAATACACCTGCCCGATGCATCCGGAAATTGTTCGCAACGAGCCGGGTGCCTGCCCTATCTGCGGAATGGCTCTCGAGCTGCGTACCGTCGCCATCAAGGAAAAGAATCCCGAACTCGCAAACATGACGCGGCGCTTCTGGATCGCGCTTGCTCTCTCTATTCCGGTTGTGGCGCTAGGCATGTCGCACATGTTCGTCAGCGCATCAGCAATGAGTGTGATTGCATGGGTCGAGCTAGCACTCTCGACGCCGACAGTACTCTGGGCTGGTTGGCCTTTTTTTCAACGAGGATGGGCTTCGATCGTCAACCGCAGCCTGAACATGTTCACGCTGATCGCGATTGGCACGGGCACCGCGTACGTCTACAGCGTGGCCGCCGTTCTCTTCCCTGGCTCATTTTCCGCGTCATTCCGCGCGATGAATGGCGAAGTCCCGCTTTATTTCGAAGCCGCTACCGCGATCACCACTCTCGTGTTGCTCGGCCAAGTGCTTGAGTTGCGCGCGCGAAGCCGGACTTCCTCTGCTATCCGCGCACTGCTCACTCTCTCGCCGAAAACCGCGCGCCTTGTACGCGCTGACGGCACGGAAATCGATGTTCCGATCGACACACTTACGGTAGGCGACACGCTTCGCGTGCGACCAGGCGAAAAGATTCCGGTCGATGGCGCCGTTCTGGACGGCGCGAGCTCTGTCGACGAATCGCTCATGACTGGCGAATCGCTTCCTGTCGAAAAAGCTGAAGGCAGCCGCGTGGTAGGCGGTACAGTCAATGGCACGGGTACCCTCGTTATGCGGGCCGAGCGCGTCGGCAATGAGACGATGCTCGCGCAAATCGTTCGCATGGTCGGCGAAGCGCAACGCAGCCGTGCGCCCGTGCAGAAACTCGCCGATCGGGTATCAAGCTACTTCGTTCCCGCGGTCGTGCTCATTGCGGTGCTCACATTCATCGCATGGGCGGCTTTCGGTCCTTCGCCGAAAATGTCTTATGCGCTGCTTAACGCCGTGGCAGTCCTCATTATCGCCTGCCCGTGTGCGCTCGGTCTCGCCACGCCCATGGCGATTATGGTCGGCACCGGACGCGGCGCGCTCAGCGGCATTCTTGTGAAAAATGCGGAGGCACTCGAACTCCTGGAAAAAGTGGACACTGTTGCCGTGGACAAGACCGGGACACTTACTGAGGGCAAACCGCGAGTGCTGAGCATCATCGCCGCGCCAGGGTTCGATGAATCGCAGATATTACGCGCCGCAGCAGCCATCGAACGCGCCAGCGAACATCCGCTCGCCGCAGCGATTCTCGCCGCAGCCAAAGAACGGCGTCTTACGCCGCCCGAAGCGAGCGACTTCCGCTCCATTCCCGGTAAAGGCGCGACAGGCTCGGTTGAGGGGAAGCGCGTTGCGCTCGGCAATCGCGCCCTTTTAACCGATCTGGATGTCAGCAGCGCCGAGCTCGATGTTCAAGCCCGCCAGCTCGAATCCCAGGCGCAAACTGTCGTATTCGCCGCGATTGAGGCCGCGTCAGCGGGCCTTATTGCCATCGGAGATCCAATTAAATCGGCGGCTGCTGAAGCCGTCGCCGACCTCCACGCCGCAAAAATTCGGGTCGTGATGATTACGGGAGATAATCGCGCCACTGCCGAAGCTGTTGCTCGCAAACTCGGCATCGATGAAGTTCATGCCGAGGTGTTGCCAGGAGGAAAGCGCGACATTGTGCAATCCTTGCAGGGCACCTCGCCTCAGCGGCGCATCGTTGCGGTTGCCGGCGATGGCGTAAACGACGCTCCCGCGCTCGCACAGGCGGACGTCGGGATTGCCATGTCCACGGGCACGGATGTGGCAGGCGAAAGCGCGGCAATCACTCTGCTCCACGGCGATCTTCGTGGCATTGCCCGCACGCGCAAGCTCAGTCGCGCCACGATGCGCAATATTCGCCAGAATCTTCTCTTCGCGTTTCTTTACAATTCGCTCGGCGTGCCCATCGCCGCCGGCGTTCTGTACCCGTTCTTCGGCCTGCTCCTCAGCCCCATAATCGCCAGTGCGGCGATGACACTCAGCTCGGTGTCAGTAATCACGAACGCTTTGCGCCTGCACCGGCTGAAACTGTAACGGCGTGGGCAGAGATATACGTTTCGGCGCTGAAAGATCGCTTGTATTTACTATTCGCCGAAAACGCCTGCGCTGGTGAGCAAGCGGCCTTCGGCGACGTCTTGGTCGATGGTGTCGGACAGATTGAGCAGGCGATCAGTAAGAGTGCGGTCGGTCAGAAACTCCAGCACGGCTGCAATCGACTCGCGCTCCTTAGGCAACACGGCCAGAAATTGCTTGTCGACGGTAATCTGACGCGATTTGGTCAAAACGATCTTCTCCATTGAGATTTCATTTTATGCGGCGTCTCTCCTCGCAGCTCGCTCCAAAAGCTCATGGATTAACGTTTGGTAAGGCTTGCGGTGCGAACGAGCCATTCGCCGAAGGCTCGCCAACAATTCCGGATCGATACGAATCGCAATCATCTGCTTTGCATGTCCTGAACGCGGGCGGCCAACGCGGCGAGCGCGCCTCAATTCTTCGTCGGTCGATTCCGGAATATCCGAAAAGTCGATTCGGCTATCCTCCATAGGCTTTGCGTTCTTTGCGGCTGGCTTGGCGCGCGGATATGATGCGTACCGTTTCTTTGCCATCTTTCAGCCTCCGAATGGTGTAGATAACCAGCAATACGCGCCCAACGAGTGAGTTGCCCAATCGCTTCGAGCGCGCCTCACTACCTGAGTGGGATAATCCGGCCAGTCGAGAGCGTCCGCATCGGCGAATACAGTCACCGCTTCTTCAAATGAGACGCCGTGCTTCTCGGAATTCCGCGCCGCCTTCGAAGCGTCCCAGGAAAACACATTATTGTATATACGCTAATTCTCGTAGAGTGTCAAACACCGACACACGCAACTCATTTAATCCCTACGATCATCGAATCGGGTCCGATCAGATGCTCCACTCGTATTTCGCGAAATCCTGCCTCTTTCATCCAGCCGATGCAATCCGCGCCTGTGTAGTCAAATCCACCAGGAGTTTCGATCAGCATGTTGAGGCTCATCATTAAGCCGAATGCGTTTTTGCAGCGGTCATCGTCAATGATCGCGTCGTACGCCACGACGGCACCGCCCTGCGGCACGGCCTCGTATGCTTTCCCTAAAAGCATCTTTTTCTCTTCCAAGTTCCAATCATGGAGGATGTGGCCCATGGTCACGACGTTCGCTTTCGGCAACGGCTCGTCGAAGAAGTTGCCAGCCACGAAACGCAATCTGTCTTTCAACCCGTTCTGCGTCACATAGTCATCAAAAATCTGCTTCACCTGCGGCAGGTCAAACCCGATCCCTGCCAAATGCGGGTTTGCACGCGCAATTTGCACTGCTAAGTCGCCTTGAGCCGGTCCCACATCAACAAACGTCTTGTATTGTTTCCAGGGAAATCGCTGGGCGATGCACATATTAGCCCCACGGCTCACGCCTGTCATCGCGGACAAAAACGTCTTCAACCTCGCGGGGTCGGCATATAGCCCATCAAAATGGGCCGCACCTCCTTCGTCATTCTCAATCTCATTCTGATGCTTCCCCGTGCGCAACCCTTCGGTGAGTCGATTCCAGTGCCCATAGAGACGTTGGCTCGCCATTTCCAACACGCCGCCGATGTAGCTCGCCTTGTTCCTATCGAGATAAAAATCGCTCATGGCTGCGTTACTGTATTTTCCATTTGTCCTTTGCAAGAATCCCAGTGCTGTTAATGCATCGAAAAAATCATGCGCCGCACGCGAATGCAATCCCAGCGTGCTGCGTAGGGTTTGGAGGTCCTGCGGCTTCCCCGCAAGCTGCGTAAAAACACCTAACTCGACCGCACTCAAAAGCGTTCTCGACGCCAAAAATCCCAGGCCGATTTGCAAAATGTGCTCGGGACTGGGCGGAGCTATTGGATTTGCGGTGGTCATATTCGTTTCTCCTCAAATTCCATGTGTACAGCTGTGCGCGTACCTTGGAAGTGCCGCCGATCGTAACGCGTAGTCACTGATTCCACGGCCAACTGGGGCGGCAAAAGGATTTTAACGCACTTTCGCGCAGGAGGAAGTCTGGCAAATGCTAGATGGATCGGAGCGCATCCGTCGGACTGATCCGTGTGGCGCGTCGCGCAGGAAAATAGCTCGCCAGCAGGGCCACAACGAGAAAAAGAACGACACTTCCTGCAAACGTCAGCGGATCCGTCGCGCTCGTCGCAAATAATTGGTTCGCCAGCAGTTGCGTTAACGCGAGTGAAGCGGCAATTCCAACTACAATTCCCGCTACAGCCAGCTTCAATCCGTCGCCGATGACGAGCTTCAGAATTTTGGCGTTCGAGGCTCCCAGCGCGATGCGAACGCCCATTTCCTGCGTTCTCTGTGCCACGGAGTATGCAATGACTCCATAAATGCCGACTACGGCCAAAATCAGCGCAGTCGCGGAGAACACCCCAATTAGGACGGTCAGCGACCGCGCCTGGGCACTCGACACCGCCAACCGTTCGTCCATTGTTTGCACGTCACTGATCGGCTGGCCCGCATTCACGCCCACAATTTTCGATCGCAAAACGGGAACCAAGCTGTTCGGCTCAACAACCGTCCGGACACTCAAATAGATCGTCGCCGATGCCAACTGTGGATACGGCAGAAAAACTTCCGGCTCTGTTCTCTCGGCGAGACTCCGATTCTTTACATCGCCGATGACTCCCACGACTTTCCGCGCCTGCAGCGTGCCTATCCACACCAATTTCCCGATCGGGTCCTCATCCGGCCAAAATTTCGAAGCGAGCGCCCGATTGACCATCACGACGCCTGCTGCTTGCGCATCGTCAGAGTCACTGAAAGCTCGCCCTTGCAATAGCGGGACGCGCAGAGTCTCGGCATAGTCAGGACTGATCGATTCGATCAGGACGATCGGCTCTTGTCCTAGTTGCACCTGAGGCTGCCCTTCAAATCGTGCCGGCGTCGCGTGGTTCTCATGGGTCGGAAGGCCGGTCGATATTGCTACCGATTGCACGCCGGGAGTCGTCTGCAATTGCCTGAGGACGTTTTCGTAGAACGTGATCCTATCCGACGCATGCGGATAGCTCGTCAACGGAAGAAACATCTGCGCAGTCAAAACGTTGCGAGGATCGAATCCCGGATGAACATTTCGCAAGCGCACGAAGCTCCGTATCAACAGACCGGACCCGATCAGCAAAATCATTGATAGCGCAATCTGCGCCGTAACGATGATGCTGCGCGTCCGATTTCGCCGCCGACTGCCGGCGGTACCACGTCCCTCTTCGCACAGCGTCGATGCCAAATCGCGTTGCGAGAGCTGCATTGCCGGCGCGGAGCCGAATAGTATTCCACTCAACATTGAAATGCCCAGCGCGAAGGCTAGCACGCGCAAGTCAATGGGGACATTCGCCACCTGAGGCAGGTTTGGCTGCATAAACGCGGCAAGAATCTTTGTTCCCTCGTAGCTGAACAAAATTCCGAGTCCGCCACTGAGCAGAGCCATCAGCATGCTTTCGATCAACACAAGCCGAATTACCGCCGAGCGCGGCGCGCCCAAAGCGCTGCGAATCGCGAATTCTCTTCCTCGCCCAAGCGCCCGCGACAGCAGCAAGCTCGCCACATTGGCACACGCAATCAAGAACACAAATCCGACAGCCGCGGCTAATATCAGCAGTGTCGGCCGCGCATCCGCGACGAGATTGTCCTGGAGATCGGTGGCGCTTACGCGAAAGTCAGAACTCGCGTCGAAATTATCGGGCTTGTCATTCTTGTACTGCTGAAAAATCACTTCCGTTTCGGCGCTCGCCTGCGCGGGCGTGGTACCCGGCCGCAATCGCCCGATCGCCTCGTAATACATGCCTCCGAGATTTACGCGAGCCGGCGTAGTCATACTGAAATCGACGATTCGCGTCATCCATATTTCAGGCTGGCGCCCGAACAGTTGCAACCCGAATTTCGCCGGCAAGACGCCGATGATCGCGTAATCCTTGGAGTCAAGAGCCAGATGCTGGCCGAGCGCGTTTTGCGCTCCACCAAAAAGCCGCTGTGCCAACTGGTACCCGATTAGCACTACGGAAACGCCGCCGGGCTGATCTTCCTCAGCAGTGAACGTACGCCCCGCTAGTGGCTTTACACGAAGCACATCGAAAAAATTCCACGTAACTCTCTCGGCGTCCACTTGTTCGGCACCGTTCGGACGCGCGAGATTTACGCTTTCAAACACATACGCCGTGACGCCCGACAATGAACGATTATTCTCTGAAAGTAGCGTGAAGTATGGCAGGGAGACGCAGCAGGTCCCATCCGGCACCGTGCTGATGCGAACGAGCTCACCCGGATTCTTATAGGGCAGCGGACGAAGAATGACAGAGTTGGCTACGGTAAATATCGAGGTGTTCGCCCCGATGCCAAGCGCCAGCGTGAGGATTGCCAACGCTGTAAATCCCGGCGCCTTACCCAGCATTCGCCAGCCGTAGCGCACGTCTCGGAAAAACTTGCCCGTATAACCTCCGCGCTTGGGGACGCCCAGTAACGTCGATCATACAGCACGTCCGCGTTATCGATATCTCGCGAAGAAGTAGATAGACATACCGACGCCAATCACGATCACCGCGCGTCGCAGGTAGACCTGCTTCATCCTCTGTGCGAAATGCGCGGCGCTATAACCTCCGATGAGCGATCCGAAAATCATTGTGAGGGCCTGCGGCCATACGACAACGCCTGCCACGATAAACGTTCCAAGCGCAACCGCATTCGCTACGCTCACCAATACGGTTTTCATGCCGTTCATAGTGTGGATGTTCTTCTCGCCCAGTAAAGCAAGGAGCGCCAGCACGAGAATTCCCGCGCCCGCGCCGAAATAGCCCACGTACATCGCGATTACGAGCTGCATGACGAAGCCGCCAGCGATCCACAAGCGCGATCGCACTCGGTGCTCGCCGGACTGGATCCATGCCGTGAGTTTTTTGCTTACGGCGAAGAGCGTCGTTGCCGCAAGCAGCAGCCACGGAATTAGCTTTACGAATGTTTCCGGCGGCGTATGAAGCAGAACATGGGCTCCGAGCAGGGCGCCTGCAAAGCACATGATCACAAGCGGCCAGAGCATCCGCCACGCTTCGCGAGTCAGCACTTTGCGATAGGCCACTGCGCTCGCGACGGATCCGGGCCACACTGCCGCCGTATTCGTCGCATTAGCGGGAATCGCTGGCATGTGCGTGAAAAGTAGTGCGGGAAAGGTGATGAAGCTTCCGCCGCCCGCGACGGCGTTCATTGCCCCGGCCACAAGAGCCGCGAAAAAAAGAAATATAGACGTGCCTAGCGAAGGTAGAAGGTGGAATGCGCTCAATGTCCCAATTCAGACTGGAATTGTCGACCCGCAGTATAAAGCGAATGTGCGGAGCTCGTTAATTTCAAAATGTGATCGCTCGTGAAAGACGCGTTTGCACCTACAAGAATGGATTTTCAATGCGTAAGTTGCCGAATTCCTGCCGGTTCTGAAAATCCTCGCTGAAAAGAACGGCGCACTGTCCTTCAATTGCGGAGGCCACTATTAGGGAATCGTACCACGCAAGCTTGTGCCGGTACGCCAGATGCAACGCCTGCGTGTACAAGCCATACGAGGGGAATACAGCTAGGAGGGGTCGTAAAGTCGTGGATAAGTACTGGTCAGCCTCGGCGTAAGACATGCGGTTCGGGAACTTGCGAAGCGCCACATTTACGAATTCCTGCACGACCTGATAACTGACGATCCCATTGCCGGTCTCTATGGCCTTCCGAATAAGAGTGACAGCCTGAGCTGACTTCTTAGACGCGCTTTGGTCAAAGGAATAAGCGAAAATATTCGTATCCAAGAAGAATCTATCGCTCATTCATTTCGTCTCGGGTAAAGCGCCCTCCGGAATTGACGTGCTCCAAACGCCTCATCAGCGAATCGAACTCCTGCGTGTTTCCAGCTCCGCGCGTGAATTGTTCCAACCACTCGCGAAAAGCAGCGTTTAGAGTCTTATGCTGCGATTTCGCCACAAGCCTAGCCTGCTCGATCAGGCCCTCGTCTGCACTCAATGTTATATTCTTCATACGGCCACAGTGTACACAGTTTTCGTGTGCACTGGCAAGCTGAAACTTCTGAAGAGTTTCAGGGTTATTCCCGGAGAGCAATTTTCGGCGCGCCTAGGTGTCGCTGGAGAGAGAGGAACAAAACAAATGAAGAAGTGGCGAATTTTAACGTTTGCGGCACTCCTAATGGGCTTTGCCGCGCCCGGTTTCGCGATGCCCGCGCAAGCACCCGCGGCGCAGTCGGCGCCGGCAGCTCGCGCGCGCCGGCGAGCTAATCACCGCCAACGGCGACAGCGCCATCGTCGTCGCAAAAAGGTGGCTCGCCAACTAAGGCGTCAGCGCCGCGCAGCCTAGCTGCCAACGGTAGCGCTTCCACGCGTGCGGAGCACATTCGCCGTTTCGATGATGGCTCGTTCAATTCCTGCGCGGTCCACGTCGAAATGCGTCACCATGCGGATCGTGTATTTCCCTGTCGGATTCGCTAGCACTTTTCGGTCGCGCAGCGTGCCGCTCACCTCTGCGGCCGTCTTGCCGCTCGCGCTCACATCAAAAATTACGATATTCGTGACAACTTTCGCCGGATCGATGCCGATTCCTTTGATCTGCGCGAGGCCATCGGCTAGCCGCTTCGCGTTTTCGTGATCGCAGTGCAAGCGTTTGGGCGATTCCTCGAGCGCGACGAGCCCGGCTGCCGCAAGCACGCCCGCCTGCCGCATTCCGCCTCCCACGAGCTTCCGATTCACCCGCGCCTTCTCAATAAAATCGCGCGAGCCCACCAGCATCGACCCCACCGGCGCTCCCAGCCCCTTCGAAAGGCAAAACATCACCGAATCGCACTTCTTCGTCAGGGCCGTGACTTCGCAACCTTGTGCGACGGCGGCATTAAAAATTCGGGCACCGTCCATGTGGACCGGCAATCCCGCGGCTTGCGCTCGTTCGCAAATTGCCTCGGTCTGTTCACGCGTATAAACCGAACCGCCGTGCATATTGTGAGTATTTTCCAACGAGATCAGCCCGGTCTGCGATGTGTAGTAGTTCTTCGGCCGAATGAGAGGTTCGATCAGCTCCCACGACAAAATTCCGTCCAGCCCTGCAGCTGTTCGCGGCATGCATCCCGCAATGGCACTCATCGACGCCAACTCGTAGTTATTGACGTGCCCCTTCTGGTCGCAAATGACTTCCATTCCCGGCCGCGTCCATGTCTTGATTGCGACAAGATTCCCCATGCAGCCTGTGGGCACAAAAAGCGCTGCCTCACGTGCGAAAATTTCAGCCGCGCGCGCCTGCAAGCGATTCACCGCCGGATCTTCGCCGTAGACATCATCGCCAACTTCCGCTTCGGCCATCGCTCGCCGCATCTCAGGAGTCGGTTTGGTAACGGTGTCGCTTCGCAGATCAACAGTTACATGTGAATTTGTCATCGTCTTGCACTCGATCTACAACTTTCGCCCGCTGTGCAACAGCACGCTGCCAAAATTCCATGACCGCACCTGTACATCGGTGAAGCCCTTGCCTTCCATCAATTCGCGCAGCGCTTGCGCTGATGGGAATTTCGCCACGGAACCTGGCAGGTAAGCATAAGCCTGTTTGTCGCCCGAAATCGCGCCCCCGATTCGCGGCAATACGTTGCGAAAATAGAAGCGAAAACCCGCCGCTAATAGTCCGTGCTCCGGCTCGGAAAACTCCAATATTCCGAGCTGCCAACCGGTTTTC
>JBOGMU010000166.1:0-2332 GCA_050746865.1 Candidatus Acidiferrales bacterium | reverse complement strand
GTCTGGTGTTGCTCGACCTCACGTTTGAACTCATCGGTTTGCATCGAGCGAGGCTTGTGCAACCAGATTGCACTTTCAAAGCGCTCTCCCTCCCTTCGCGCCACCTTGGCTAGTTCCGTCGCCTTCGTCCATCCCACCTCTTTCAAGTCCTGCTTGGGAACGCGCGTCAGATGTTCGTGGATCGGCATGAGGTAGTACGCTTTCCTCCGAGAGTTCGGAAAACGCCGCTCCAGGAATTCGTCAAACGAGGCGAGATTATCCAGTCTCCAATATTGGCCTGACCGCACTTCGCACAGATAGCGGCCCAGCTCTACGAATCTCGTATCCCGCTCGCGTTGGGTTCCTTTGTCCCAGGCCAAGATGTCGTCGATCTTCGTGAGGACGAAAAGAGCACGTTGGCGATTGAGCTTCGGTGTCACGAGTACCTGTCCGTTAATCTGCAAGTTGTTCAAGCCAATCAAGTTCGCTTGCTCCTGGCCGTCTGACAAGGACCGAATCGATCAACTGCTGGTTTTTCAGACAAAGTCCTACATGAGAACAGCTCGTGCAGCCGTTCATTGGAAATCGAATGCCGCTATGGGAAGGAAACAGCCCTGACTCGATTTGGCTGATCGTTGCCTCGACTAGATGGCTGTATTCCTTTTGTTGCTCCTCGGTGATTGTGGCCTTCAAATACTGAATTTCTGGCAGCCTTTTGCGAACGAACACGACCATGGCCACGTCGCGAATGCCGCTCATCCAGGAATAGCAGATCAACTGTGGATCAAGTGCCCAAAGCCCCTCGGGCTCATCCATATAGCGGCTCGTTGTTGTCTTCGAGTCGATCGTGCCCGCATTGGACGCCGCAAGCAAATATCCGCCTCCCAGGTGATTCGGCGGGCGATCGAAACGTGGATCGAAGAGCAGGAACCAGTCGCCGCGCCTTATGAGATCATTTCGGACTTTATTGGAATTGTGCACGGCGGAAACCGCGAACGTTCGGCGGAAGAAGGTCGCCGGTTCGCCGCTGAACTAAAGCGCCGACGTGGCTCCCGATGACCTTGGTGGATGCGGGCCCTCCGTAGCCGCGCTTCCCAAAAATTTGGCGTTCCGGTACGTGTAGCAACTAGGCCACTGATGCTGCTGGACCTAGCCGTGAACGGCTTCATGCCCTCGATTCCATCGATTTCATCGAACTTGCGCAGATAAGTTCTACCGCCTAACATAGCAGGCACCTGAATGTTGATTCGCCATGTACGAGGCCCTCGACGTCGGAAATCGGGTTTCCGTGTCGGCTGAATTGGACGGTGAACTATTTAGCCTGCAGGAGTTCAAAGCACATCCGAAGCCGCACAAATGGCCTCCCGCGCACGATCAAATGGCATATGTTATTTCGATGTCCCGCGATACGTAATAAAGAGGGAATGGAAGCTAAAGGCACTGGGCAACGACATGCCTAACAAACCTGTACAACACGACCTGGGATCGCTACGCATCGACGACCATAAGCGTAATGCGGGAAGCGCCGGAAAACGCATCGGCATTATTCTTGGCGTTTTGGCGCTGTTAGTAATTAGTGGAGGCTTTTACGCATACATCCGTCAAGCGCCCGCGGTAGATGTGGCCGAGGCGCAGCTGCAGGACAGCGCAGTACCGGCCGTCCTCAACGCGAGCGGATACGTCACGCCTCAGCGTCGCGCCACCGTCGCGGCAAAAATTACCGGGCGCGTTACCGGCGTTTTCTTTACCGAAGGAATGTATGTTCACGAAGGCTTCGTGCTGGCAACGCTAGATGACTCTGATGCGCAGCGAACACTCGCTTCCGCAAAAGCGGACCGCGACGCAACACAAGCCAGCATCCTCGACCTGCAGGTGCAGCTAAAAAATGCGATGATCGAGCTAAAGCGCGCTGAAGCGCTGCAACAAGCGGGAGTGCAAACACAAGAAGCCCTCGACAATTCACAGATGGCCGTCAACAGCCTGAAGGCGAAGATCGACTATACGCAGCAGCAAGTTGCGGCGGCCGATGCGCGCGTCAAAGAAGCGCAGCAGGGCGTCGATAACTGCATTATCCGGGCGCCATTTAGCGGGATCATCGTTTCGAAAGACGCGCAAGTGGGTGAGATGGTCTCGCCTGTTTCCGCAGGAGGTGGGTTCACGCGGACGGGCATCGCCACTCTTGTTGATATGAGCTCCAACGAAATCGAGGTCGACGTGAACGAGGATTACATCGCGCGCGTAAAGCCGCGCCAGATTGTCACCGCCGTCCTCGATGCGTACCCGGACTGGAAAATCCCCTGCCACGTGCGAACGATCATCCCCACGGCCGATCGCCAGAAGGCGACCGTAGAGG
>JBOGMU010000165.1:0-46370 GCA_050746865.1 Candidatus Acidiferrales bacterium | reverse complement strand
CTCCCCCACGACGTTTTTTAGGATTTCGATCTCCAGCGATTTCCGCCCCAGGGTCCGTTCCAGTTGCCGGATGCGATGGTCCTTCTCGGTTTCCGCCGCGGCAGCGCTTCTCCCCCCCAAGCGCTGCCTTCGCTCCCTGCTCGGCTTCATCCTTCCAGCGATAAAACAGATTCGGAGCGATCCCGTGACGCCGACACGTCTCTGAGACGTTCCCGCTCTTCATTGCTTCCTGCACGATCTGCCACTTTTCTTCCGGAGTTCGATCAACGCGTGGTCTTCTGCCCATGTTGCCTCCTGTTTGGGAGGCCCTGATCTTGCCTAACTGAGGTGTCCAGTTTTAGTGGGGAGCACTACAAGGGGACTTTATTCCGTTTTGTTCTCGACTATATTTAGCGGTTTTAACAACTGCCATCCAAAGCGCCTTTCGTAGCCGGTTACATTCCGCTCCTCAGACGGCAGTTCACGAATGCCCAAGAAATCATTGGGCATATTATCTGCCATCAACATCACCAACATTTCTTCGATGCTTACCAAACGTTCGCAAATAACATTTCGGCCCTGTCTAAGGAATAATAAGCAGCTACCTGTCGTGACGTAACAGTTTGATGTTCAAGATATTGGTTTCGAAAGCGCGCAAACTCATTCTGCCAATTAATCCGGTTGAATTTCATCCGCACAAGCATGTGGGGATTCACTTTAGGATGGATTTTAGAAAACCCCGCGCAGCACCGCATGAAATCTGAATCATTCTGAAATAAAAAACCGATGTCATAGCCCATTAACTTAGCGGCTTGTTGTGTTCTATCTTTATAAGCCGCCCACAGGGATTTACTCATATCCTCAAAGTGCTTCATTTTTGTCAAAACGGGAATAGTGGGGTCATTGGCGGTCTTTCGTAAATCACGGAGGGACATGAAAGCGGACATGAGACAGTACATCGTGATGTGGCCGATGATGCCCTTGATGGCTTCTTTGTTTTCGAGCTTCGTGCCACACAATATTTCCGCTAGACCAATGATGAGGCGCGACACAAACGGTTCCCCGACGCCTACGTCCGCGAAATGGACCTGTTTCCATTTGGTAGGATCTGACATACAAAAATGGTTTCACGGCATTGCTGTGGAAATCAATTGCGCGGCTGTGGAATTTCCTTATTTCCGCGAAAATTGGCAAGCCAAAACTTTCTTATGGTAGTGGGCATCCCGTTACGGCACAGACCCCAGCAACAAATGCCTCTGGACTTGGAGTCGACCGCTACAAACCGACCTAGAACCGCGCCGCAAGAGTGTCTGTGCCACATGCTGCGTCGCGCGAATCCTGTGCGTTGCGAGGCTTAAATGCGACGATTTAGATCAATTTGCCTCTTTTCCTGCGACAACTTGCGCATGACCCAGGAAGGCGACGAGAGAAACGCCGCCCACAATATTTCCCAGCAGCGTTGGTATAAAAAAGCGCAGCCAATAGTCCGCGGCCGTTATCGATCCACTGACGACCAGAAACAGCGTTTTCACAGAACCGGCTATCACGTGATTGAAGCCGCCAAGGCCGATGAGATAGGTGGTAATAATGATGATGCTGACCTTTGCCGATTCGGCTGCCGGAAGGAGCCAAACCATAAGAGCAATCAACCATCCTGCGAACACGGCACGCATGAAGACGATGCCGAAACTGGCGTCCGTACCTCCAAGACTCACCTTAATAAGACTCTCTTGGATGTGCTGCGAGAACATCGGAACCTTTGCCACACATAGAGCAAACAGATACGTTCCAACGAGGTTTGCCGCCAACACGATTGCCCAAAGGCGCAGCGTGGCTATTCCTGTCTCAGCATCGCGTTTAGAAAGAAGCGGCAATACGGCCGTGAGGGTCGTCTCCGTATAGAGTTGCTGCCGCCCGAGCACGACGATCAGGAAGCCGACGCTATACCCGAGTTTCGAGAGCAATGGCGTCCACTGCGCATCCGGAAGATATGCCTGGAGGAGGCCTTCGGCGATGAGAGAAAATCCCATAGAGAGGCCAGCGGCGAATCCAGACCACGCGAGGGCGGAGTTTGTGCGCTTGAGTTCCTCTTCACCCTCGCGGCGGATCGTCTCGTGTACGACGTGCGCGCCGATAGCCACGCGCTCTTGTACCTGTTTCTCCTCAACCTCCTCTTTGATCTGCTCCGATACTTCGATCGGTTTGGGATTTTGATGTTTTTTCTTGAGCGGCATGGTGGGCAAGGGCAGTTGACCCGGCAATCAACGAATCATGGCCGCGCAGTGATGGAGTGTCCATCCATGCAAGCCATTACGGCGCTTGCGATCAGGATGTAGAAGGCGCGGGCGGAGCAGCCTGCTGCTATGCTCTGCCCGGGCGGAGGCGCATGGCCCAGTCCACAAGATTTTGCAGCAACTGGCGAACGAGTTCCTTGGTGGCATGATCGGAGATGTCGCCATTTTCATCGAAATATTTTGCAGCGTTGCAGATCATTACTTCAGGCTCATTGATGGGAAGCATTTTTAAGTCGACGAAAATCTGGCGGAGATGCTGTTGGGCACACCCGGAATCGAGTAGCAATATTCGGGGTTGCAATCAGGATTGCATACGCCTCGCGTATGCGTTTCTTGAAGTCCGTCACGACAGGCGGCATCTGCTTTTCCTGATCCTGATTGAAAAGCGGTATACCGCCGATGTCCGCAATATCGACCGCCGAGCCCGCCGGAGCCATCCGCGCCGCCGCGCATAGGACCGCCCGATTGTAGGATCGAGCGCGCAGGCTGCCTGCTATGCCCAAAATGTGAAGCGTCTCAACCATTTGTGTTTGTCTGTTGGGCAACTCTGACGGCCAGAGATGCCGTGCCCATCAATGGCACCTCTAGCCCCAGCCAGAGTTAATCGCCTATGCCTGCGCGGACCTGCTTTCTTCGCCAGACGCCTCGACGTTGATGGTTTCGGAAAGCTCTGTGAGTTTCTGGTCGGTTTCTTTTTCCTCTTCGAGCGTTTCTTCCAGTAACGAGGCAGCGTTCGTATCGCCGAGCAAATTCGCGTAGGAACGGACGCAGCCGTAAGCAGCGATTTCGTAGTGTTCCACACGTTGCGCGGCCGAGATGAGGCCCGCGTCGAGAACTTCGCCCTCGAGGTCGTCGTCTTCCATCATCTCCTTACCTTCAGCGATCAGGCCCTGCATACCCTTGCACTTCTTTCCTTTCGGTTTTTCGCCCATGACTTCGAATATCTGTTCAAGCCGTTGGACATGCCCTCTGGTTTGTTCAAGATGGTGTTCGAATCCCGCGCGCAATTCGTCGGAGGTAGCGGCCTCTGCCATTTTGGGGAGAGCCTTCGTGAGTTGCCCTTCCGCGTCGTAAAGGTCGCGCAGTTCGTCTACATACAAGTCTTTCAGTGCACTCTGTTGCATTGTGTTCCTCCCGATAGGTTTGGGCGGAAGAATCCTGTATCTAACTGCGTCGCTGCAAACAGTCGCTCCGCACCAGTTAAAATTGTCAGGCGCGGGAGGAATTTGCCGCCATCCGAGGAAATATTGTGTTCACGGGTGAAAGTTCTGTAGAGAGGCGGAGGAACGTCTCAGGGATAAAAAGCGAAATCAAAGGAAATTCAAAAGCCGCGTGCCCAAAGGCGGCGGCTATAAGGGCGAATCAAATCCAAAGATAAGGTAAGAGTCCCTTCGTTTCAAAAGACTTTGTGCCAGCGGAGATCGAGGCCGTAACCGCCGTTTTGATCGCGAAGGACGGTGACGGAGACTCGCCGGTTCAGGTCGTACTGCAATTCGACCGTTTGTCCCTGAGTCGTGGTCACGTTTGTGCTGAACGTGAAAAGCAAGCTGCCGGTAACCCGTTCCTGGATTGCAATCTGCTGTCCCGGTTGACCGGAACTGCCCGTGGCAAGAGGATCGATTGTCACTTGCGATATGCCCGTGAGATTCTCCAGGCTTCCGGCGACTTTGCTACCTACGCCCTGCGCCAGCACGGATTCGGCGCCCATCGCGGCACCCTGGGAAGGCTGCGCGGAGGCCTCTTCGGTGGTGTTGCCAAAAGCCAGCAGGTGAATAATATCGGCGGGAGGCAATGCGGGATCGGAGGTGTAATTGGTCCGCAGCCGATCGACGGGCCCAGACAAATTCAAAGTGATGTTGTATTGCTCGATCCGCGTATTGACGAACATCCGCACGACAGGCTCTGTACGGACCGGGTTGGCGAACTCGATTGTGCCGCTTTGAATCTCAAAGCGTTTGCCAAGGAAGAAGATCTCTCCGCTTGTGAGGCCAATTCTGCCAAGCACCACGGGTTGAGCCATCGTGCCCACGACATCCAGGTTTGCCGATCCGCCTATACTGAGCTTGTTGCTTGCGAGATTGATTTGCTGCAAAGAGTTGACGGCGACGTTCAGTTTCACGCTTTTCTCAAATGGCGATGGCGGCCCTCCTACCGATGTTTCGGAAAATGCACCTGCAAAGCTGGCCAGATCGAATTGTTGAGTGAATTCAAGACCATCGACCTGCACACGTCCGGTGAGGAATGAACTGTTCGTATCTCCGCGGAAGTTGAGTTGCGTGGTGAGAACGGAACGCAGGCCTTCAGGATAGCGAAGCCGCACAGAGTCCGCATTTAACGCCAAGTTGAACGTACTGCCATGACCGATGGTGGCGAAGCCTCGGGCGGAAACCGTTCCGCCTCCGACGGTGCCGGAGAAATTCGCGATGTCCGCACGATTACCGGAAAGGTTGATCTGCGCATTGAGGTTATCGACGCCCAGCGGTAGGGATTCGGTGGTGAACTCTCCATTTTTGACCTGCAATTCTCCTTGCATGGTGGGCTTGGAAAGTTGACCGCCACTGTGAATGTGGATGTCTACCTGACCGGCCGCTTTCACATTCGGATCGAATTGTTGAATTGCGCCGAGATCGACCGATCCGTCCGCCACGAGTGAATAAGCGGCAGCGCTCTTGATAGGAACAGTACCTCCGAAGGTAAGGTTCGTACCCGGACCCTTGATTTGTGATGGTGCGACCGTGAGTGTTCCGCCTGCGTAATTCGCCAGCAGCGGCCGGGCGAGTCCGATTTGAGCAGTTCCGTAAGTGAGCGTGAGAGTGGGGATCTGCAACTGCGCCTGCATTTGCGAGGGTGACTTCAACGGGCCTTTCACGGAAAGATTGATTTCAGTCTGCCCGCCAATTTTGGAAGCTTGTGATGAAAGAAAATCGGCGGCAATGGCCGCAATCGGCAGCGCGCGGATGTCAACCGTAGCTGTGGTATATCGGTCTCCGGTCAGGGCGATATCGCCTCTGGCTTCGACAGAACCCTTAGCGACAGTGGACTGAAGTGCGACGACGGCATGCTGGTTCGCCACATTGATCTGCGCCATTGTATTTGAAATCGTCTGACCTTCGGCTTGCAATTGCGGAACGCTCAGCTTCATTTCGAGTTGCGGGTCATGGAGCGTTCCGGTGCCGCTCGCCTGAATGTTTGCCACGCCCTCAATCCTCGCGCGAGATTGCAGAGCAGGGATTTTGGCTAACGCGAGACCGTTGCCTGCTAGATTCAGGTCGTATTGTTGAGTCGACAAGACGTAATTTGCCTTCAGGGAGAGCTTGCCCGCGGGAATTTCGAGATTCACGGTGGACTGAATCGCGCCTCCACGAAATTCTGCGTCTACAGCAAGGTTTTTGACAGGCTCATTCCATGCCGACGCATCTGAAACAACAAGAGTGGCTTTTCCATTGGGAGCAGATTTCGTTCCTGTGACAGAGATGTTAGCCGAAACGGTACCGGTCAATGGGTAATGCAACTCGCCGATTGCCTGGACCGTTGCCAACTGCATGTTTGTGACGGACGCGTGCAACTGGATCTGACTATCTTCGCCTAACTTCCAATTGTGCAAGCCGGCTGCTCCGCTGAATAAGAGCTGAGCTTTGCCGCCGGTCGTTACCGCCCCGTTTTCTATTTCTATGCTGGAGGAGTTGCCTTTAATGTTCAGTGCCAGGGCTTGCCAGTGGCTGCCTGCGACGGACAAATTGGCGGCGGTGAGACGGCCAACAAGCTGCGGATTTTTCGCTGTGCCTGTGGCGCGAACGGTGAGGCTCGCCGAGCCGCCCAGCTGAGGAATGCGCGAAGGCGTGCCCGCCGGTTGCATCGCGCTTTGCACCATGTCCGCGACTTCAGCCGTCTCATTCAAGTCGTTGGTGGTGGCGAGCAGTGTGAGCGTGGAATGTCCGCCTTTTTGCGAACTCAGTGTGCCTGCGATCGAGAGATGGGTATTTGATGTTCGCAGATAGGATTGTCCAAAGGAAATTGTGCTTCGCGGGCCGTTGTAATCGACTGTCACGAGTCCGTTGACGGGGATGCTCTGCGCGGAAGCCGGGCCGCCGTGGCTGGTGATCGTGAGGCGCGCGTGTGCCACGGCATCCTGAATGGCGCCCGCCCAAGCGGCGGTGAGTTGCAAGTCCGTTGTGCCGACGAAGGGAACTTTTCTTGCATTGCCTGACGAGAATTCATTGCTGGAGGTTGTGAGCGATACGCCTTGCAACGACGCTTCGAGCCGTGATGACGCATGCTGTGCGTCCACGTGCTGCATTTCAAAATTTGCGCGTGCTTTGCCGCCAAGGGTGTCCGCGACGAGATTGGGCACTCGAAGCGTGCCGTCCTGCAAGGAATAGTCGGCGCTGACATTGTTTGCTGGAAGATCGGTTTGTCCTCTTTGGAAAGTCAGGCGATCGCTGTGCATGCGGCCTTGCACGTTCAATGCGGCGATAAATGGCCGATCTTGACCGGCTTGATAGGCGAGAGTTCCCCTCGATGTAACGGTGCCGGTGGGCAGCGAGGGTGAGCGAAGAATGTTCGCGAGTTCGCCAGTCGCGAGGGTTGCGTCGTACTTTCCATCGATATTGGGCACTTGATAGTTCGTAACAGTGGCGTTTAACGTCAAGCGCGAGGCGCCGCTGGTGAGGACAAGCGGGCTAAGGGACAGTCCCGAGCGAGTGGCGGAAAATTGGACTTGCATGGCGTTGTTGATGGCGCCGAGTTGCCGGGCGACGAGTACGCCTTGATCGTAGGAGAGCGAGCCTTTGTACTCCGACGCTAAAAGGCTATAGGTCGTCTTGAGATTCAAATCGTGCAAACGCGCGTTCAACGGCACTTCCGCGTCATTGTAGAAAATCTGTCCGGAGTTAATCGCGCAATCGGCGATTTTCAGGTTAAAAATCGTGTCCGTGCCACTGCCGGATTTTGAAGGATGCGGAGATACGGGCATGTTGCTGCGGCCTTGCGCGTCGATGCGGAGATGTATCACCGGCTTATCGAGAATCAATGTGCTTAACTCGACGTGCTTGTGTAGTAGCGGCCAAAATCGCAGACCAATCTCGAGTCGGGTTGCTTGCAGAAGCGGAGGCTGATTCGGGGACGGATTTTGGTTGCCGTCAACAACTACGTTATTAAGATCGAAGACGAAACGCGTCCAGTGCGTGGAGATCGATCCGATTTGCACATGCGCGCCGGCGTCTTGCAGGGCCAGTTTTCCGATTTCTCCCCTGAGGAAATTTCGAAACCACGACGTGTTGATTGTGACGGCAACCACGATGGCGAGGCAGGCGGTCACCGCCGCGATTCCAATCAAAACGTTTCGGATGATGCGTGTTTTTGACAAATCTCACCGTCGCTTTTAGCGCAGCGTCAGAATGATTGCCCCAACGTGACAAAATATTGTGTTGCCTTGATTCCCGGCACATCCGTGATGCGATAGCCGAAATCGAATCTAACCGGGCCAACGGGCGTGTTGTAGCGAAGTCCGGCTCCGATGGAATGCGTGAAGTTATCGGCGAATTGACTTAGCCGGATGCTGGCGAAAACGTTGCCGCCGTCGTAAAAAACGGCGCCTCCGATGCCATGGTAGACGGGCAGAGGGAAGCGGAGTTCCGAATTAACGATAAAGAGCATCTCGCCGCCTACCGGCACACTGATTAGCGAGCAAGTAGTTTGATCGGCGGGATTGCTGCAGACGGCCAGCGACCTTTGCGGGCCGGCGCCATTGATCGGGAATCCGCGAAGCGAATCGGCACCGCCCGTGAAAAATCGTTCGCTGATGGGCACGTAGCTATTGGAAAATGGCAGCGCAAATCCGAGGCGGAAGTTGTTCGCCCATGTGAGCCAGGGCTTCACGGGAATATAGAAAGCGCTCTGCCCGAGGATTCGTAGGAAATTTGCGCTTGCACCGAGGGCTGTGGCTGTTACTCCCACGTCCAGCGTTTGGTAAACGCCGTGATGCGCGTCGAGCGGCTTGTCACGCGAATCGCGAACGTACTCGGCGTCGAAGGTCGAGAGGCGGACGTGGCGATCCTGAGGAAGCACGAGCCCGGGGATCAGAACGTCGTAGAGGCTTGTTCGGTCGAAACTGTAGCGCCCAATCAACTGCTCTGTGCGCTTTGCATTCAGCGTTTTATTCAATTGAATCGACGCGTTCGCCAATTCCGCCGTGTAGACAGGGTTTTCGGTGGTGCGTTCGCCGGATATGCTCAGCAACGAACTCCACGAAGATCCGTGGAGGTAAGGGTCGGAATAGGTGAAGAACACGCGTTGATCCAAGCGTGACGCGATGGTGCCAATCGTCGCTGTTTCGGCGCGGCCTCGAATATTGTGGCGCACAAAGTCAAAAGTGAAGCGGGGGCCGACGTAACTTTGCTGACTGACCTTGAATTTATTTCCAAGACTGATGGGAGGAAGCCCAGGCACGGCCACCGTATTGACAGGAACGTTGCCGCTTCGCGGAATAATTTCCAGCCCGCCGCCGATGTCCATCGAATTCTGGCGCGATTCGTGCAGCTTGATGAGCACTTCTTCCTGACTCTGGTTCACGATGGGGCGCAAGGATGCGATGTCGGCCCAATCGAATACGCCGAGGTTGTACAAATTGGTTTCGGCTTCGAGGAAATTGCGCTGGCTTTGCGGTTGGCCCTTCGCGACGTTTCCGCCGGCCGCGATGCGAATGAAAGGAAGGTTGGTGTGGTGCTCGCCGACAGCTACCACGTCTGCGATATAGGCACGCGGGCCCTCTTGAATGGCGAAAGTCACGTCCATTTTTGTCGGATCGGCTTTCGTGGGTGAAGCTGAGGGTTGTACAGTGGCGTTGAGATAGCCGAGATCGAGATAGGCCGCGAGAATTTGATTGCGATCCGTATCCATTAACTTGGCGGAATAGGCTTGTCCCACGCGCATCTGCAACGGATATTTGCGGCTCAGGGCGGCCAGCGTTTGGCTCGCATTGCCCTCCAAGTGAAGGGAGGCCACGCGATCCTGGCGACCCTCCGCTATTTGGAACGTCACGTAAACTTGCGGGTCAAAATCCTGCACTTTTGGATTTATCGAGACGTTCTGGAAGCCCGCATCGCGGTAAAGCTGAGTGAGAGACGTTACACTTTTATTCAGCAGCTCCTGGCTAAATCGTCCACGCGTGAGGAAGAGGAAGCCGGGTTTGACTGCGACCTGCGACGCGAGGTCTTTGTCCGAGAAGGAACGATTGCCGCTGAAATCCACTTCCTTTAGGCGGTGTTTCTTGCCGCGGTCGACCGTGTAAACGACGCTCACTCCGTCATCTTGCCGGGTCATGGATGAATCGGTCTTCGAATCAAAATAGCCTTTCGATTGGAAATATCCATTTATATTGTCTTCGCCCTCATCGACGAGCTCGAGGTCGACGGCGCCTTCCTGATAGAAGGGAACGAGCTGATGCAGCTTCTTATCCGATAGCTTTGTGCCTTCGACCTTAACCATAACCTTGGGACCGGGCGTGATCTTGAAGTTGACGTTAACGCGATTCGTGTCCGCGTTGTAATTGGGTGTTCCCAACTGGATAGAAGGCGGCAATTGCCCGGCGACTCTCAGATTGTCGCGAATATAAGGGACGGACTTTATAACTCTGGGACGCGAGTACTTCTGGCCACGCCGGAGCGAAATGCGCTTTAGCCTCGGCCACCATCCTCCTAAGGCTCGCCGCACTCCAGCCGCACGCTGATCGCCGATGCCGGTAAATTCGATCTGCCCGATGCGAGCCTGACTTCCAAGGCTGCAATGAAGGATGATATTGACGATGTGGTGCGGCTCGTCGCGGTCGATCTGCGGCGTCACCTCCGCGCTGTAGAAGCCACGTGTGTGCAGAAAATTGAGTAATCCGGTCCTGGCTTGATTCTCCAGTCCTGGAGTATAGGGCGACTGTTCAGGAATACTCGCTGCCTGCATCAACGCGGTATATGGAAAGCGCGTGCCGACGCCAGGGAACTCAATCACTCCGACGTAATCGGCCGGCTGAAGAATGAACGTGAGGTTCAAGCCGGCCTCTTCCGGCACCATGCTCATCTGGATTTCCGTGAAGAGATGCGTCTGCTGCAATGCGGCAACGCTCTGCCGGACAGCGTCCGCGGAAAATGGCTGTCCGGCTTTTTGAACGATCATTTGCCGGATCGCATCCATATCCACACCGGGCCTCGCTGCGATCTCTATCTTAGAGACTGTCTGGCCGCTGAATCCCGCATAGTCGGTGGGCTGCATCTGCTGGGCGTGTGCGGCGGATGCGATGAAAATGGCCGCGATGGCAAGGAACCGCGCCGAGGCGCTAATCTGCCGCGCGACTCTTTTGGGCATGCTCCGTCCCATGCAGCTCGCCATGCTGCTTCCAATGGTGCACGCGATCACCCCGTCCTCGCTTCGTTTACCGGGGCTTCCAGCACGTGGTCGGTTTCAGCACCGACGAGCAGGATCAGGCAAATCACGTAAATCCAGACCATCAAGAGAATGAACCCTCCGAGAGCTCCATAAATTCGCGGATAGGACGAAAAATGCTGTACGTAAAGGTTGAATGCCGCGGTTGATCCCGCGAGAGCAAGCACGGCAAACGCGGTGCCCCACGTGAGCCAGCGCCACGGACGTCTTCCGTCCGGCAAATAGTAATAGGCCAGATCAATCGCTAGCCCCATTACGACCGCCGTCGCGCCCCATCGCCCAATTACGAGCGCCAGATCCGATCCTCTCCATTCGCCCAACACACCCACTAACCTGCCGAAACCCCAGTGACCCAGTGCCATGAGCCAGAAGGTGGCCATTGCGAAAGCCATTGTCAGCACCGCGACGCACGAGGCGATCGCGTGTTTCCGAAGGAACGAACGCGAATCGCGCCCACGGTAAACGACGCTCAACGATTCCATCAGGCTTACGAATCCCGACGAGGAACTCCACAGCGCGGCGATCAGGCCAAATGAGAGAAATCCGGCGGAATGGTGAGAGAGTCCCAAAATTGTCGAGAACACCAGATGCTGCGATTCCTTCGGCAGATATGTGACTATCCATACAGCGAATGAATGCCATGCCGTTGTCGAAGGCAGCCAACCGACGATTACGGCGAGCACGAGGCAGAAAGGGAATAGAGACAGCGCGAAGAAATAGGAAATTTGCGCGGCGAGATCGATGCAATCGTCCGTTTCGATTTGTTGCCATATCCGTCTGAATACGCTTGACTGCCGCTCCGAGAACAATAGAAGCCGTGCGCTCATGGCCCCGCGTACCCCGCGCACCCGTGTGCGTTGCCGATTCCATTTCGTGCGAAGCTCCGCCGCCCCAAATAGCATCTAGTCTCGCCCTCGTGGGCGCACATGCGTATCGGTGTTCTTTCGTAGCTCGACTCGGAACAATGATGTAGTGGGAAAAAGGGCGGACGCGGCGGCTCGCGGCGAATTCCTAAGTACAAAATTCCGCCACGGTACAGCGTCTGCCCGAAACTGCGCCTCATTGAGGCGCAGTAACATGGAAATCGGAGGTCGCCATGGATAATCTTAAAGGACTAAGAGTTGCAATTTTGGTCGATAACGGCTTCGAGCGCGTCGAGCTCACCGAGCCACGCAAAGCTCTCGATGATGCGGGAGCCGACACAAAAATCGTATCCCCACAAGACAAGGAAGTCCGTGCCTGGGAAACGAAGGAGTGGGGAGAAAAATTCCCGGTCCAGGAAAAACTCGAAGAAGCGCAGCCGAACAATTTCGACGCGCTATTACTTCCGGGCGGCGTGATGAATCCCGATCACCTGCGAATGAACGCGAAAGCCGTCTCGTTCGTGAAAACGTTTGTAGATAACGGAAAGCCAATCGCCGCGATTTGCCACGGTCCTTGGACGCTCGTTGAAGCTGGTGCGCTAAGGGGACGTAAGATGACGTCATGGCCGTCACTAAAGACGGATCTGAAAAACGCAGGCGCCGAGTGGACCGATCAAGAAGTCGTGGTCGATCGCAATCTAGTCTCTAGTCGGAAGCCGGACGACATTCCGGCCTTCAACCGCGAAATGATTAAGTTGTTCGCTGAAAAGAGTAAGGCTCGCAGCGCGGCCTGAAGAATTTCCGAAGGCGGGAACCTCGGGGCCGGGTTGGAGGTGCGCTACGTGGAGATCGATGGAGCGAAGCTTTGAGCGCTGAAGGCCGGGGCGCTACGTCTGAATTCTAACGCCCGTGCGGTCCGTCTCCTTATGGTTTTAATCCGCGTTGGCGAAGGAGTGCGTCGGGATTCGGCTTCGCTCCGCGCCATGCCTCGTAGAGTGCTTCCATATCCGGTACGCGCCCTTGCGCCAGGACCATCTTTCGAAATCGGTCGCCGTTCGCACGCGTCAGTCCGCCGTGTTGCGTGAACCAAGCATAGGCGTCGTCATCGAGCATTTCGCTCCAGAGGTACGCGTAGTAGCCCGCTTGATATCCATTCGCCCAGATGTGAAGGAAATAGGACGAACGGTAACGCGGCGGCACGCCCGTGAGCCATAAATGGCTCTTTTCGAGAGCAGCCTTTTCAAATGTGTCGGGATTCTGCACGGGCGCATCCGCGGACAAGAGATGCCATTGCATATCCAGTTCGGCGGCGGCCAGCAATTCCGTGAGCGCGTACCCTTGGTTGAACTTTGAAGACGCGCGCAGTTTGGCGGCAAGTTCCTGCGGCATGGGCGCGCCGGTTTTGTAATTGCGTGCATAATGCGCGAATACAGTCGGATCGTCGCGCCAGTGCTCGTTGAATTGCGAAGGGAACTCGACGAAATCGCGTGGGATATTGTCGCCGAGCGAAGCAAGAGAAGGATATTCGCCGTTGGAGAACATTCCATTGAGCGCGTGCCCGAACTCGTGGAACATTGTCGATACATCGTCATAGCTCAGCAGCGCGGGTTGCCCGGGCGCGGGTTTCGCAAAATTCTCGACGTTATAGACCACAGGCAGCCTATTGAGAAGTTTTGAAGGCGTCACGAAGCTGTCGGTCCAAGCGCCGCCCTGCTTGTTGTCGCGTTTGAAGAAATCGATATAAAACAGCGCGAGCGGTTTGCCGTCCGCATCGTTCACCTGGAAGACGCGCACATCGCGATTGTAGACGGGAATATCGTGCCGCTCGTGAAAGGTAATCCCGTAGAGTTGCGTCGCCGCGTAAAAGACGCCATCCTGCAGCACATTGTCCAATTTGAAATAGGGGCGGACCGCCGCCTCGTCTACGCCGTACTTTTGTTTGCGCAATTGTTCCGCGTAGAAATTCCAGTCATAGGGCGCAAGAGCGAAGCCGCCGTGCTGCGCGTCGATCACGCCTTGAATCTCCTTTGCTTCGGCGTTCGCGTTGGCCGTGGCGGCCGGAGTGAGCGAATCGAGAAAGTGCAGTACCGCTTCGGGCGTCTTCGCCATTTGGTCCGAGACTTCCCAGGCCGCAAACGTGGGATAACCCAGCAGCTTGCCTTTTTCCGCGCGTAGTTTCGCCATTTGCGCGATCGTTGCACGGGTATCGTTGGCATCGCCATGTTCGGCGCGATTCCAACTATCGTTGAAAATCGTTTCCCGGGTCTTACGATTGCTCAGATACGTAAGCAGCGGCTGCTGCGTCGTATTCTGCAAGGGAATCAGATAGCCCCGCTGCTCGGCGGTTTTGGCATCGCTCTGCGCGCCCGCCAGTTGCTCGTCCGTCAAACCAGCGAGCGCGGACTTGTCGGTGGTGGCGAATCCGCCGGCCTTGGCGGCAGCGAGCAACTTATTCATGAACGTTGCCGATAACGTTGCGATTTGCTCGTTGATCTGCTTTACGCGCTTCTTGTCGGTGTCCGAGAGATTAGCGCCCGCGTGAACGAAGTTCGCATATGTGCGCTCAACCAAGTGCATCGAGTCTTGATCCAGCTTCAGCGAACTGCGCTTGTCATAGACCGCTTTGACACGCGCGAAGAGCTTCGGGTTCAGCATCTCCGCATCTTGCAGCGCCGCGAGCTTTGGAGCTTCGGTCTCCTGAATCTTTTGCAGCGTCGAGTCGGTATTCGCTCCTGCTACACCGTTGAAGGCATCTTGGACGCGGTCGAGAAGCTGTCCGCTCTTTTCGAGCGCGACGAATGTGTTCTCAAAGGTTGGCGGCGCTGAGCTCTCTGCAATCTTATCCATCTCGGCCAAGTTTTGCGCAATCCCTGCATCCATTGCGGGCTCGTAATCCGAGTCCTTGATTTTGTCAAAAGACGGCGCATGGAAGGGAAGCGTGCTGGGCGCATAGAACGGATTCGAGGGCCCGAACGCGGGTTTCGCCGTTTGCGCTTGCGGCCCGGCGATCGGACTAAGGAAAAGAGCGATGCAGGCGGTACATATCGTGTACGTCGCCGCGCGGACGATGAGCTTGCTGTTCATTTTGTACCTCGAATGAAATGCGCCCCAAGCGATCATACGTCCATTGCAGGCGAAAATTCGAGAGCCAGTTGCTTCACGCGGCGAAGGTCGAGTTTGCCGGTTCCGAGAAGTGGTAATTCTTCAATAAAATAGAATTGATTGGCGCGTGGAAGCCATAGGTTCGGCAGGCCCATAGTCGGCAGCTTTTCGATGGCACTCCGCAGCTCATCGGGTTGAAGCGTGTGCAGCACCACGAGCCGTTCGCCCTTTTTACCGTCGGGAACGCTTGTCACCACGAGCTGCTGCTCGGCTGCACCGATCGCTTCCTGCAGGCTCTCCTCTATTTTGATGTGTGGAACCATCTCGCCGCCGATTTTGCTGAATCGGCTCATTCGGTCCGTGATCGTCAGGAAGCCATCTTCATCCTCGGCTGCGATGTCGCCTGTGATGTACCAGCCGTCTTGCAACACATCGGCGCTCTTTTGCGGATTGTTAAGATAACCCTGCATCATGTTCGGTCCCTTGACGAGCAGCAAACCGGGCGTATCGGGCGGAAGTTCGGTACGCGTTTCCGGATCGACAATCTTTGTGCTAACGCCAGGAAGAGGATGGCCGATGCGTCCGCGCTTCGCTCCAACCTGATGAAAGCCGGAGGCCCGAAAATCGCGCGTATTCACTGCTACAATCGGTGAACACTCCGTGCAGCCATAGCCCTCCAGGGGTCGCAATCCAAAACGGTCCTCAAAAGCCTGCGCGAGACGCTCCGGCAATTTCTCAGCTCCGACGACCACGTTTTTTAAGCTGCCGAAATCTTCGGGCGAGCAGCGCCGCGCGTACTTTTCGAGAAAGGTCGGCGTCGAGAGTAGAAACGTCACGCCGTAATCGCGAACAATCTCTCCGATAGCCGCAAGGTCAATCGGGCTCGGATGAAACGCAACGCCTGCGCCGTAAACGGCCGGCAGCCAAAGTGTCACTGTAAATCCGAACGAATGGAAGAACGGCAGCACGCCCAGAATGCGGTCAGCGTTGTCGAACATGAACGTCTGGCCAGCCTGCTCGATATTTGCCGCTACGTTGTAGTGTGAAAGGACGACACCTTTGGGTTCCCCGGTGCTTCCGCTGGAAAAAATGATCGTAGCTGTGCCGTCGAGCGGCTTTGTCTTCTTCGCGACGGCGCGCTCGATGAGGGCGCCGGGCATGGACCATAGAAACAACGCGGCAAGGCGCTCGCCGAAGCCGGAATGCGCGGCGGCTTCTTCGATCAGGACCGTTTTGCCGGGAACGTGCAGGGGAATTTTGTCGAGCAAAAGCTTGGTGGTAATTACGGTCTGAATGTTGCATTGAGCCACGCATGATGCGAGTGCTTCGTCGGAGAGCGTGTAATTTAGATTGACGGGAATTTTTCCAGCAAGCATTGCCGCATAGTTCACCAGCGCGCCTGGAATTGAGGGCGGCAAGAGAATGCCCACCATCTCCTGCCCCTCCCACACCCTGCGCAAGCGGCGCGCCAGAAAAATGGAACTGAGCAGCACGCCGCCCCACTTCATTCGAGGCCGGCGCTTATCTCCCATGGCGAAAAGGAGCGGGTGGCGATGTGCGGTACGGATCAACGAACGATGCAGGGTGTGCATTCGCACGCGCCGATCCGCGAACGCTTCCGTCTGTAACTGCTGAACGGCCTTCCGTACCTCGAACGGAGAGGCCGTAGATGGCATCGGCGTTCCATAACTTACTGAGACGGGGTAGCGAAGCGCCCGTGGGAACTTCCAAAGGAATTTCCCGCCTTCAAAGCTGAAAATGCTGCCCCACACGCCGTCCAGATTCACCGGGATCACGGGCGCATCCACGTTTTTCATGATGCGCTCCATACCGCGTTGAAAGGGAAGCATCTGGCCGATCCTCGTAATTTGTCCTTCGGCAAAAATGCAAACAAGTTCGCCGGCGCGGATCGCGTTTGTCGCTTCGCGCAGGGAATGCAGCATTTCGCGCGGGCGCTGTTGAGAAGAGATGGGAATAGCGCGAATGATCTTTAGAAACGGCTTTACATATGGCAGCTCATAGAATTCCCTAAAGATCAGAAAGCGGATCGGACGCTCGATCGATGCGATTAGGAAGAGCGCGTCCACAAATGACATGTGGTTCGCCACGAGCAGCGCGCCGCCCGTTTGAGGAACGTTTTCCCTGCCGCGGACGCGAAGCCGGTAAACCGTGTGTGTAACGCACCAGACGATCAATCGAACCAGCGAGTCGGGAAGCAGATACATCGAATATCCGGTCGTCAGCAGCGTGAGAATCGCCCCGTCCAAGAACATCTCTCGCGAAGACTGATGCAGCAGCCGTGTGAAGCCCAAATAAGCGACGGACGAGAAGGCGATTCCAATGAAGGACACGAGGTTTGCCGCGGCAATCACGCCGCCTTTTTGTTCGGGACGCGGCCGGTGCTGGATCAACGCGTTCAGCGGAACGGCAAATATGCCTCCGAAGAATCCGAGCAGCGCGAGATGTGTGCCGGCGATCCAGAGAGATTTTACCGGGAAATACAAGAAGGCGCTGAAGACCGTCATACCGATCGCGCCGATCGGAATCAAGCCGTATTCGATTTTGCCGCCGGAAAGATAACCTGCAGCGATGCTTCCAACGCCGATACCGACGGCGATTGCCGCCTGCAGATAGCTGATGTGCTGCTCGTCGATTCGGAGAGCGTCATGCCCATAAATTACGATTACGAGCTGGAGCAGCGCAGCGAGGAAAAACAGGTATGTATTGCCAAGGACGGCCCATCCGAGGACACGATCGGCGCGAATAATTTTCCATTGATCGGCGAAATCGGCGAACGGATTTTTGCGAAAGGGCCGCGTCGGATTGGCGGCGGGAATCCTGGAAATGCCCAGGCTCGTAATCAAGCCCAGGCAGGAGCAGCCGAGCAGGACAAAACCCGCTACGGCCTCGTGCGTTGCGAAGCGCTCGGCCAGAAATCCGGCTGCCGCAACTCCGCCAATGCCGGCGAGAAAGGTGCCAAATTCAATGATCCCATTGCCCCACGAGAGCTTTGTTTCAGGCAGCAACTCCGGCAGCAGTCCGTACTTCGAAGGCCCGAAAATCGCTCCTTCGATGCTGATCAAAAAAATCCCGGCGCACTCAAGCGGGATATTTCGCAATGCGAGCGCCATGATGAAAAACGCCATCACTCCAAGTTCGAAAAGCTTTGTGCCGATCGTGACGGTTCGTTTGCTGAATCGGTCGGCGAAATATCCGCCCGTCATGGAGAAGAGAATGAATGGCGCCGCGAAGAGAAACCCGGCCAGGAAAACGAACCGGTCGCGAACCGCTTGCGGCAGGTTCATTGCGACGACGATATAGATGACGAGGTATTTCAGTCCGTTGTCGTTGAATCCGGTCTGGAATTGGGTGACGATCAGGCTCCAGAAGCCGCGCCGCCAGTCCAGAGGCGGCACCGCCTCGTGATAAACGGCAGCAACGGTCGGCTCGCTTGTCGCCTTGTTCTGCGCGACATCGGCTGCCGGACGCGTTTCGACGGAATCAGTCATCGCGTAATAATCCAAGAAGGGAAGCGTTCGGCTTGAGTTTAGCGCAGTTAGTGCAAGATTGCGGTCGACTCAGCGGTCAAATTGCTCAGTACGCTATTTCCAAACGATTACCAATCGACAAGACGACCATCGCTGTATGCAGCCATACTGCTAGAACAAGGTTGACCCCGAGAGCATGCTTGCAGTTATCACGACACAGTGGTAAATTCCCGCGTCCACATTAGCGAGGTTTGGAGGTGGGGCTTGGCGATTCGAAAGCTAGCGGTATGTCTCAGTGCAGCTCTGTTACTTGGCGCGTCCGTTTGTGTGATCGCGCAGGAACCGGCTCCGCCTGAGGGACAGACGCAACCCGCAGCGCCTGCAGCTCAAGGCGGGCGTGGTCGACGTGGCGGCGGGGCCGGTCAAGCCGGTCCAGGGCGCCGCGGGGGTTTTCCTCAATATACGCGTCAACTTGCGCCGGAGGACATGCTCGCGCGCGGCAAGTCTCTATACGACGCCCAATGCTCTTCGTGTCATGCCCCCGATATGCGCGGAGTTCTGGAAAAGAATGGCCCCAACCTGCTGCAATCGGCCGATACGCTGATGGATAAGCAGGGCGAAATGGTCGCAGCCGCAGTCGCCAAACATAACCCGCCGATCAATTTGCCTCAGGACGATACTTCAGCCATTGCCGCGTACATCCATAGCATTCAGGCCACGATGGGTGGCCAAGGCAGTCCTCCGGGAAGAAATCCGGTGGGACTGACGTACAACATCCTTGTAGGCGATCCCGTGGCCGGTCAAGCAGCCTTCACGAGGCTCTGCTCCAGTTGCCATTCGGTGACGGGCGACTTGAGTGGGATTGCGACAAAATATCCCGATCCGCGCACCCTGCAGAATACGTGGGTCTCCGGTGGCGGCGGTGGCGGCTTCTTTGGTCGCGGCGGCGGTTCAAGCGGTATGGAGGCGACTGTCACCATGGCGGACGGTGAGAAGATCGAAGGCAAGATCGTTCGCAAAGACGATTTCATTGTCATTCTGACTCTCGCTGACGGTACTCGCAGGTCGATTCCGCTGGACAACGGAGCTCCGAAAGTGGATGTGAAAGATCCCCAAGAGGCTCATAAGAAAATGGTGCTCCTGCTTGACGATCCGGACAACAAAAACATGCACGACATCACGGCCTATCTGGCGACCATCAAGTAGAGGAGCATGACGAAAATGAAGAAACTATTTTTCATCGCAGCCCTGCTTGCGGCGCCGATGTTCCTGGTGGCACAGAACAGCGCAGGTCTTGATCCGGCCGCACTTCTCAAGCCGCTTTCAGACCAATGGCCTTCCTACTCCGGCGATAATACCGGCAAGCGTTATAGCGCGCTTAAGCAGATCAATACGACCACGGTCAAGGACCTCAGTCTGCGATGGGTGAATACGGGCATCACCACAGCCTGCGGTCCAGACGGCAAAGGTGAAGCGGGCGCCGCAGACGTTGCCCTCGGACCTCCGGGGCGCGGTGGGCGCGGTTTTGGCGGAGCGAGCAGTTCGGCGCCAATTATCGTCGGCGGTTTCGGCGACGGCACGGTCAACAACTGTGGCCCGACCCGTTTCGGCGGCGGCATACTGTTTGTAAACGGGATTCTGTATGGAGCATCGCAAAATGATGTTTATGCCATCGATGCGCGCGACGGCTCCGTTCTGTGGCACTACTACTGGAAGTACCGCGGCGGCACGACCACGGGAACGCGCGGCCCCAGCATGTGGCACAACCTCATTTTTTTCGAACTCCATGACGATTGGGTAGTGGCGCTCAATGCGACGACCGGCGCCGAGGTATGGAAGAAGGAAATCGCACCGTTTGAGATGCAATACTTCTCATCGAACGCCCCGATGGTTATCGGCGATCATGTCATCGTCGGCACCGGCAACGATACGGACGAGCCTGCTTATATCAAGTCTCTCGATCCTGAAACCGGCGAGGAGCAGTGGAGGATGTATTCTACGGCGCAAACAGCGGACGACCCTTCGGTCAAGACCTGGCCAACGCTTTCCGCAGCGCAACACGGCGGCGGCACATCCTGGATTCCCGGCTCCTACGATCCGGAGACGCACCTTTATATGTTTGGAACCGGAAACCCCACTCCGGCCTATACGCAGGGGCGCGGCGATGGCGACAATCTTTACACTTCTTGCCTCCTCGCGGTAAACGTCGATACCGGCAAGATTGCTTGGTATTTCCAGACCTCGCCGCACGATACGCACGACTGGGATTCGACGCAGACGCCGATCATCGCCGACTTGCCGTTCAACGGACGTATGCGCAAGCTGGTGATGATGGCCACGCGAAACGGCTACTTCTATGTCCTCGACCGGACGACAGGCGAACATCTCATCACCCGCAAGATAGGTCTCGTGAACAATTACGCCTCGGGCGTCGATCCGGATGCCCAGCCCAAGCTGAATGCGCGTGGGGAAGTGATACGCAACCCTAATAAAGACGCCACGATTGCCGGCTCGCTCGTCAACAGCGATGTGACGAACTATCCGCCGCCGAGTTTCTCTCCGGAGACGGGCTTGTTTTACGTGCATGAGACAAACGGCCTCCATATCGACTATCTGATGGAGCCTGATCCACGCGGGTCCATGGGCTTGGGCGGAATATCGGGGGGCGCCAGCTTCTCGTATGGCTCTGACCTTGCCGCAATCGATTACAAAACGGGCAAGGTGAAGTGGCGCCACGATTTGACCGAGGCCGCCGTCGGCGAAACCACGACTGCGGGCGGAGTTCTCTTCCTATCGGGTAGCGGCGGTATCGAGGCGCTCGATGCGGCTACGGGCAAGCCCCTCTGGCACTCGGACATCGGCGGTCTTTCGAGCCCGGTGGAGACGTTCCTGCTGGACGGCAAGCAGCACGTGCTCGCGACGGGAGCGACCGGGTTATACATGTTCGTACTGAATTAGACTCGTCCCGTAACTCGTCGAGCAGAAAGGAATCGACTCTCTAATCGCAGTCGCTGTGCGGTTTGTTAGCCGATACTTTTGGCGAGGTCAGACCACGAACGAACGGCGTTGAGACTGCCTTGCGCGCCCCGCCTTTGGCTTTGACGAATGCGCAAAGTCATTTCGAAGTTATTCAAGCGGGCTCGAAGTTCGCGGAGAACGTTGGCGTACGCTGCGATTTCACGCTTCCACTCATCTGTTCCTGTGAGTCCCGAAGAAGCAGTGCGTAGTACACAACTAACCGACTCAATCTGCGAAGCCAGCTTTGGCACGGTCTCAGGCGGATGCGCACTTGGATCGGGTAGCTTGCGGGCTACCTCCAGCCACTGCGCAAACCGGATGCGCGCCTCTCGCAGTCTTACCAGCGGATCTTGATCCAACTAACGCTCCATGCCCGCGAAGGTCGGTTCCAGCGTGCTGACGAGCTTCATTGCGCGATGAGCCGCGTCTTGGATTGAGACGCTCGGTTCGGCCTTACCCTCCGCTGTGTTCGTCTCTGTCAACGAACGCTCGGCCTGTTGCCATGCGACGGCCAGCTTGGCGAACTCGTTGGCCATCGTTTCAAGATCTTCATGCGTCGGCTTAATGTGCGTCTGGAAGAGCTTGCCGCGCATAAAGTTATAGAAATCGGAGAGGTTGCGCGCCACGTCGCATCCCTTTTCGAAATTCAGAATCGATTGAAGGTAGCCGATTACCTCGATTGCATGAGTCAAGGCTCTGCCCCGGGCTTCGATATCGCCCGCATCGAATGCCCGCTTTGCCTTGCGAATCGAGCGAACTATCTCTTCATACAGAATTACGATCAGGCCGATGGGGCTTGCGCCTTGGACGGCCGACTCTCGATACATCCGTGCCGGGTCTCTCATTGTCATGGTAAAGACGCCAATTGTTGATTTATCTGCTGAAGCAGCAGAGGCAATTCCTGAAGCGTTACATCCACCTGATCGTACTCTGTCGTGAGTTGCTGCTGGGTCACATTAAGCTGCGCCTGAAAGTCCGAGATCTGTTGCGATAGGGCTGTTTGGGATTGCTGTAGACCCGTCATGTCCTGTGAGACGGAGCCCGAAATCGGATCGGCGATAAAATTGATCTGATTGTAGAGGTTAGCCCCGAAGCTGCCGCTGGCCTGCGAGTTGAAGAAGGACTGCACCGCCGAAGGGTTTGCCTGCAGGGCGCCCTCCAGTGTCGAGCTGTTTACCGAGAGCGTGCCATCATTGTTCATTGAAACGCCGAGATCGGCCAGGCTGTTAATGTTGCCGTTCCCAGTCATGGCAAAAGAGATCGTCGAAAGAATCTGGTTCTGTGCCAGCGCCAACGTGCTGTCCGCTTGAAGCGGGCCCGCCTGATTCGTCGCCGAACTCACCTGAAATTGGGTATTCAGGTCGCCGACGACTTTGTTGAAGGCGCTTACGAAATTGTTGATTGCCGTTTTTTGCTGAGAAATGTCAGCCGCAGTCGTCAGGTTTACGGTTGTGTTTGGATCGGCGGAGTTCAAATTGAGCGTTTCGCCCGGAATCACGCCGGTGACCGTATTGCTGGTGCTCGATATTGGAATGCCGTTCACTTTGAGCGATGCGTTCACGCCCACAACGGCCTTTGTGAAGCCAATTTCGCCGGTCGAAGGCGTCACCGTTAGATCACCGGGCGCACCTGTCGTATTACTCACGATTGCGAGCCGAGCGCCGTTCGCGTCGTTAATGACGCTAGCCGTCACTCCAATGTTCGCGTTGTTGATCGTTTGCGCCAGCCCATCAAGGGTATTGCTCGTACTATCGATGTTGATCGTAGCAGGCGTATTCGTTCCGACTTGAATTTGCAACGTACCCGTGGCAATCGGCGTCGAACTTGTCGCGACCGCATCCGAATAGGCAGACGATGTAGTCGCCAGGTTATTTACCACGACTGCCGTATTACCCGTCGCAGCTCCGGAGACGGCGGACGCAGTTAGAATCGTAGGGTCCGAGGAGCTTGCGGAAATGCTGGTCAGCGGCCCGGCTGGGTCTGTCAATGAAAAGACGGCATCTGACAGCGCCTGGAGGTCTGAGTCGAAGCTGCTCAGCGCATTCTGTTGAGTCGTAAGAGCCGACTGCTGGTTCTGCATCTGCTGCAGCTCGGCGGTCTGATTCGCCATCGAAGCCGCTACGAGCGTGCTGATGTCAATCCCTGATCCCAGGCCGCCGCTTGACGAAGTAGATTGCGAGCCCGCAATTAATGATGAGCCGATACTGGAAGTGCTGCTCATGAAATCATCAAAGGATTAGCTATGTGCGGCGTGACCGCGAATGCGGCTCGGGCGGTTAAGTCAAGAAGGAGAATATCGCTCATTCCTCTGTTCTCACAAAATCAGTGAAGAGCGCCCCCATCAAGGAGCGCTCTCCACGTCATTGCGAATTAGTGAAGCAAATTCAGCACCTGTTGCTGTTGCGCGTTCGCCTGCGCAAGGGCCGAGATGCCTGTCTGTTCAAGGATCGAGAATTTTGACAGGTTCCCCACGACCGTTGGAATATCGGCCGCGGTGATCTGGTCCTCTGCTGTCGTCAGGTTTTGAATCTGCACGTTGAACACGTTCGATGCTGCCTGCAACCGGTTGATACCGGCGCCGATCGTGCCGCGATCTGATGCGACCGTGCTGATGGCCGAGTTGATCGCCGTCAATTCGGTTTGCGCAAGGCCGGCTGTAGTCAGGTTCCCGCTAACACCGAGGCTCGCCGTTGTAAGCGTTACGGTATTCACAGAGATCGTCGTCGTTCCCGAACTAGTCGAATCGCTCAGGAAGATCGACGTCGCGCCGTTGCCGAAAACCGCAGCGCCATTGAACGTGGTGTTCGTGCCAATGTTGTCGATTTCGGCGCGGATCTGCTGATACTCCGCGTCCAAAGCGGCGCGCTGTGAGGAAGAGACTGTTCCCGTCGCTGCTTCCGTGCCTAGAGTAACGGCGCGGTTCAGAAGGTTCGTTACCTGTCCGAGAGCGCCGTCGGCCACCTGGAGGCTGCCGACGCCATCGTTGGCGTTTGCGACGGACTGAGTAAGCGCCGTGATATTCGCCTGCAACCCGTTTGCGATCGCAAGACCGGCAGCGTCGTCCGCACCGGTGTTGATTCGCGAGCCGGAGGAAAGCTGAAAGAGTGTCTTCTGCAAACTGCTCTGCGTAATGCCAAGTTGATTTTGTGCAACGAGCGAAGGAATGTTGTTCAGAACGCTGAGAGCCATTGAGCTACTCCGAAGTCAGCTGAAGTATCCGTTCTCTGCCCGTCGCCTTTCTCACCGGCTGGCTGTTCCCCCATGCCGAAGGCAATCGATCTTTGAACGGTTCTTGTGATGTCACCCAGCAAATCGGCTTATGCTCAGAAGCCTTTAATCGCGCGGGCCGTTCGCGAGCGCAATTTTCTCCTCTGTTGTTACTTTTTGAACAGAAACCACCGCTGCGGCATCGTTTGGCGTTTCAATTTTGGACAGGCTGGCGCGGAGGTGTTCCGATTCGGGATGCTTGGCCACGCCCTGGCGTAAGAGTGCGGCCGCTTGCTGCCAATCGTCGAGTTTGGCGCGAATGCTGGCGGCGCGGAGAAAGTCCTCCGGGCGGGAGGGAAGAGCGCTGAGTTTGCGTTCCGCCTCATCGGCGGCTGATGTGAGATTTCCGAGCCAGATTTCGACGGTGATAAGGCGATCGTACAAATCGGGCAGAGCAGGACTCATCTCGATTGCGTGACGCAGTTTGCGGAGTCCGGAGGTGGCGTTCCCTTTGCGCGCTTCGGCGAGGCCGAGCTTGCTTTCTAGAGACGCATTCGCGGAATCGCGTTTGCACGCACGGCGATATGCGCTAACCGCCGCTTCGTAGTGACCAAGATTATAGTCTGTGTCGCCGAGGAGCTCTGCGCCAGCCGCCGTGGTATGACCGCTTGATTCTGCTTTACGCAGCGAGCGTAAGGCCCGTGCATATTGGCCGAGCGCGAATTGCGTTTTACCCACAAAAAACCAGGCGACGCCGAAGCGATCGTCTAATTCGCATGCGCGTTCGAAATAGGGAAGAGCGGCCGACGGATTTCCCAAATTCTCGAGTTCCACAACGCCTACTTCAAAACGTGCCTGCGCATTCAGCGGCGATTCCGCAATCTTTTGCAAACCGAGATCGCGATAAAAGAGAATCTTTCGTTTTAAGACCTCTTCGCCGCGCACCATGCCGAAATGGTGGATGCAAAAGTCGGCAGTGCCGAGTTTTCGACCGGTGTCCTTGATGCGCCAGCCGACCGTCTCGTGAACGCGGCCAATGAAATAAATCTCCGGATCGCGCCGAAAGAGTCGCACATTCTCGTGCTCGATATATGCGGGATAGGGTCGCGATGGCGCGTACGACCCGTTATTCGGCTGCGACGGCCGGTCCCAGATCTTCTTGCTGGCATCTGCTACGTAATTGCGAATGGTGACCTGATAGCCGGCGACGCTGCGGTTCGCAAGGAGTGCGGGCAGCTTTTGCCGGGCATCCGGATCGAGCCTCTCGTCCGCGTCCAGCATCAACACCCAATCGGATGTTACCTGCGCCAGCGAAAGATTTCTCGCCTTCGCATAGTCGTTTTCCCACGGAATCGATAGCGTCTTCGCGCCGCTTTGTCGCGCAATCTCGATTGAGTCGTCACTGGAACCGCTGTCCGCAACCACAATTTCGTCGACAACTCCCGCAACGCTCCCGACACACTCGGGCAAATCGCCGGCGGCGTTCTTCACAATCATCGATAAAGCAAGAGTTGGCATGTTGCCTCGTGCGAGCGCTGGTGTACTGACCTCTCCTGTCAGGGCATTCCTTGCCTAATAATCGGCAAAAATTGCCGAAAGAGGAGGCTCGCGCCGCGCACAACGTATCGAGCGGTCTTGACTGCAACGCACTTGCCAAATAGCGTGCGCTAACAATCACTTTTACGTGCTTTTAGCGCCTGCAATCCCGCCTGATTGTGCCGATAGGCATCATGAGGGTCTTCGTGTGTCACGGCGCAGGGTTGTGTGGAACCGTAACTGCGAGAAGAGGTGCATATGATTCATCTGACTCGCTTGAATAACCAGACGCTTGTCGTCAACGCGGACCTGATCAAGTTCATCGAGAAGGCGCCCGACACGGTCATCACCTTGATTACGGGCGAAAAACTGGTCGTGCGCGAGTCTGTGAACGAGGTCTTGAAACGGATCGGCGAATTTCACGACCGCTTTTACCGGCGCGTGGCGCCCACAGTCGTATTCGATACGAGCTTGCCCAATGACAGTCCCGGAGGTGCGCCGCATGGCACGTCCGGCGGCGGCGCGAAATCCTGAAAGAGAGTATTTGCGTGGATAAGGGAAGCTTTGGCGGAATTGTCGTGGCAATCGGCGGAATCCTGCTCGGTCTCGTTCTCGAAGGCGGGAAGATCGGGCAGATTCTGCAGCCGACTGCCGCGCTGATCGTCTTTGGTGGAACGCTCGGGGCGGTCATGGTGCAATTCCCGCTCTCGGTTGTCATGGCGGCGTTTGCCAGCCTTGCGCATGTTTTCTTCGAGCGCGGCGAAGACCCCGGCGTCGTTGTCAAAGAACTTGTGCGTTACGCGCAAAAGGCACGCAAGGACGGCATCGTGTCCCTCGATAGCGAAGTGGAAAAGATCCGGGAACCCTTCTGGAAAAAGACGCTGATGCTCGCCGTCGACGGTACGGAACCCGCGGAACTTCGCAACATCATGGAACTCGACCTGGAAAATCGCGCCGACCGCGATGAGAACATTCCGCGCGTTTTCGAGTCGGCCGGCGGCTTTTCGCCAACGATCGGCATCATCGGCGCCGTGCTTGGCCTGATCCAGGTGATGCAGCACTTGAACGACATCAATGAAGTAGGCCGCGGCATCGCCGTGGCCTTTGTCGCCACAATCTATGGCGTTGCCTCCGCCAACCTGTTTTTCCTGCCGTCGGCGGGAAAATTGAAAATCCGCAACCGCCAAGAGCAACTTCGCCATGAAATTATTCTCGAGGGCGTGATTTCCATTCTCGAAGGCTCGAATCCTCGAATGGTTGAGACAAAACTTCTCAGCTTTATTAGCGAAGCGCGGTAAGGCGAGAAGGGTACTCGATGACATGAGAAAGAAAAAGAAACAAGAACACGGCAACCACGAGCGCTGGCTTGTATCTTACGCGGATTTCATCACGCTGCTCTTTGCGTTTTTTGTCGTGCTCTACTCTTCAGCGCAAGTCGATAAACGCCGCGTCGGCCAACTGGCTCTGGCGATTCAGGTCGCATTTCAACAGATGGGAATCTTTCAGGCGTCAAACAGCAGGCCCGCACTCCTTGACTCCGAGCCGATGCCGTTCTCAACCGTACAGATCGTCGAAAATGCCGAGCGCAATGATGCAATGGGCCGCCTTGTGAATTCGCCGCAAGGCCAGCTCACTAACGCTCCGGCTCGCGAGTTGATGACAAATCTCCAAAACCAGCTCGAATCCGCACTCTCTCCCGAAATCAAAAAGCGTACGCTCACAGTGAGCCCCACGCGCGAAGGCATTGTCGTGAGCCTTAAAGAAGCAGGTTTTTTCGATAGCGGTTCGGACGTCATCCGTCCTGGCGCGCTCTCTACCATCGCGCATTTCATCGGCGTGATCCGTCCATATCCTGTTCACATTCGCATCGAGGGCCACACGGACAATGTTCCGATTCACACCGCTCGCTTCGACTCGAATTGGGAGCTCTCGACCGCGCGCTCCACTGAAATGATCAAGTTGTTTGTCGCGCAATACAGCATCGCGCCCAATCGGCTTTCTGCTTCTGGCTACGGCGAGTATTATCCGATTGCCTCCAACGATACGCCCGAAGGCCGCGCGCAGAATCGCCGCGTCGATCTTGTCCTGCTGAATCCCACCACGGTCGTCGCACCGCCTCCGCCGCAGATTCCGACCGTCGTTCCACGCACACCTCGACCATAACGCCTCAGCGTGCAAGCAAGGCCCACGTCTGCTTCGTAACTCAAAGCGCACAGCATCTCTGCCGGTGAGCTTGACGCGTACACTGTATTAGTGCAATAGTACGGCATGCTCTTTCACGTCAATCCCTCTTCCGGAGTCCCCATTTATCTGCAAATTGAGGCTCAGATCAAGAATGCTATCGCCGCAGGTGCCCTAAAGCGGGAACAGGTCTTGCCTTCAGTCCGGAAAATGGCAAGCGATTTGGGGATAAACCCGAATACCGTGGCCAGGGCATACCAAAACCTTGAGAGAGACGGGGTGATCTCAACGGTGCCCGGTGGAGGCACGTTTGTCGCGGACTGTCGGCCTCGCTTTTTGAAATCGGAGAGGTTGCGGCGACTGCAGCCTTACGCGCGACAAATTGCCGTGGAAGGAACGCAACTAGGACTGAGTGAAGAGGAGATCCTGAACTTGGTTCAAGAAGAACTCGCAAGGCTGGAGGTACTTCGATGACGCAACTAGCCATTTCTACCGAACGCCTGACCAAGACCTATGGGCACATAAACGCCGTGCAAGAACTCAACCTGCACGTCCCACGCGGTGCGATCTACGGCTTTCTGGGGCGCAATGGCGCCGGCAAAACCACTACGATCAAGATGCTGCTTGGCCTCGCGCGCCCCACTTATGGTTCGGCTCGGGTGCTCGGCATGGATACCGCAACGGACCGGATCGCGATCTTTCAGCGCACCGCATTTGTGAGCGAAAAGAAAACGCTATATCCCTTGCTAACGCCCAAAGAGCTTGTGCGTTTTAGCCGGGGCTTTTATCCGACCTGGGATGACGCCGCCGTTGAGAAATATTCGCAGCTGCTTGAAATACCGATGACGCAGCGCTTCGACAAGCTTTCCAACGGCAACCAGACGAAGATTTTTCTGCTCCTTGCACTGGCGCAGGGTGCCGACTTGCTCATCCTTGACGAGCCCACCACGGCCCTCGATCCCCTCACTGCGGACGAATTCTTGCGCGTGCTGGCCGGCAGTGCGATGGAGCGCGGCTGCACTGTCTTTTTCTCTTCGCACCAGCTTGAGGAAGTCGAGCGCATCGCCGAATTCGTCGGTGTGATGGACCGCGGCAGACTTCTCTTGGAATCGCGCCTTGACGACATCAAGAGCGAATTCCGCCTAATCATTGCCGCTGGCAATTCGCTTCCGCGGCAGACCTCCTCCCAAGTGCTTTCCGTCGTGGCCGATGGCGATTGCTGCCGGTACGTCGTCACGCAAGACGCTGAGGGTTTCGCCGCGCAGCTCACTCGCGACGGCGCGACAGTAACGCAAGTCGCTTCCCTTGGTCTGCGCGAAATCTTTCTTCATCTGGTTCGAAAGGAGCCACCATGTATCTCTGGAAATGCTGGCGCGACACTCGTTGGTTCTTCGTCGTCTTTTTAGCAATCGCAGCATTGCCAATGCCGATGGCGGCTTTCGCCAGCCGCTTTAGTACGGCGATTCGGGACGCTGGCCCATTGGCCTTTCAGAGCACCTTTGCGATGGTTGTCATGGCCGTGGCCTACGCCCTCGCGACGATCTGCGCTATTCAGGAGTTCACCGACAAGACTGCGCATTTCCTCTTCACCAAACCGCGCAGTCGCGGCTACTTTATTTGGACGAGTTGGATCGTTGGCTTCACTGAATTGCTAATCGTCGCGGCCGTGAACCTTTTTGTTGGATGGCGCGTGCTCGCTCACTATGGCGTCAGCGCGTTCAGCGACGCTGGGCCTCAAAGGTGGAACCTCGTCGTCCCTCAAAAATTTATCGAGGCAACCGTCTACGCCTGCTTCGCCTACGCGCTCACTTTTGCGCTCGCGGCAATCCTAAGAAACGGGTTGAAAGGCCTCGGCGCAAGCCTCGGACTGCTCGCGGGGATCGTTGGCGTCTCGGCTGAGCTTCAGATGCGCTGGAAAATCCACTTGCCATTGCCGCCGCAGCAAATCGGCCACCTTCCTCTCGCGTTGAGTGAATGCGCGTGGATGATGTTGGCACTGCTTTTTGTCTTAGCGGCGCAGCTTGTAGTGGGACGGGCCGAGATATGACGTGTGCTCACCGGGAGCAACCACACAGAGCTTTGACGCGAATCCGTTCGTTTAGGCCCGTGTCACATTCGCGGGATGGAGGGGCACAATGAACGTTCGCCGTTTCCAGATAAAACAGGTAGTCGGTTGCGCCTGCGGATGCATCCTCCTTGTCATCACCGCTCCTGGGCTCGTTCGTGCGCAATCGTCAGGATCAGACGCCACTAATTGGGAAAAGGTGGCAGGCGGCAAGATGTCGTTCGAGGTGGCTTCGGTGAAAGAGAACAAATCCGGCGTATCTGACTCAAATAGGCCTACCTCGAACATTCCGTTGGATGCTCAGAATCTTTACGCCCAGACAGGAGGGCTATTCTCCGCAACGAATTTCCCGCTGCTTGAATACATGAGGTTTGCCTATAAGCTTACGCCCGAACAGTCTCAAGCCCTGTATTACCAAGTGCCGTGGGCCAATACCAATCGATGGGACATCGAGGGCCGAGCCTCGGGTAATCCTACAAAGGACCAGATGCGCCTCATGCTGCAGGCCCTGCTTGCGGATCGTTTCAAACTATCGCTCCACTTTGAGACGCGGCAACTTCCGGCATTCGCATTGGTTTTGAATAAACCTGGGAAGTTTGGTCCACGGCTCCGGCCGAATGCGGACCATCCACCCTGCTCGACGGCACCTCCTCCTCCCACCTCCGCAGCGGGCTTTCAAGCTACGGACGCCGGCGGGTTCCCAGAGTTCTGTGGCGGCTTCTTACGGTTACAGCCAAGCGCATCCGGTTTCCTCCGCTTTGGCGCGCGAGATGTGCCCATGGCGATGTTCGCAATGCTGTTTAGTAACCCTATGACAGGCGTAGATCGCCCCATATTGGACAGGACCGGACTCACAGGAAAGTTCGATCTCATCATTGAGTTCGCGCCCCCGCCAAAATTCACCCAGCCACCTGACGCATCCTCTCAGTCTACCGATACGGGACCGACGTTCCTGGAGGCTCTGAAGGACCAGCTCGATCTCAAACTGGAATCGACAACTGGTCCTGTCGACACGCTTGTGATCGACCACATCGAAGAACCATCGCCGAACTGACAAACTTCTTTGTGATTCCTGCCTAGGAAGTTACTGCGCGAAAACAGATGCGCTTGCGCTGATTTTCGTAGCCTTCAAAACCACAAGATCGTAAATCCAAAAAAAGTTGTGCGCTGAGCAGTTATTGTGTTGCTGCGGTTTTGACGACTTTCTGCGCGCCTGGCGAGCCTTGCTTCACTTCTTTTACGATTTTCGCGGCTAGATCCTTGCTGATGTCGCATTCTGTATCGTTCACGCGGCATTCTGCAATGGTGAGCCCGCAGCCGCACGTGCAATTTTCGGCGTTCATTCGTTTCAGAGCCGCGCGTTTCCGTTCCGGAGTCACGCCCGAAAAATCCACGCCCGGCAGTTCGGTGGCCTTCGCCGCGTTTTGCAGGAAAATCTGACCGGTATCTTCAAAGTTCTCAACTTTCGCATTCACCGGAAGGTTGGCCAACAGGCGGATTTCCGTGTCGAAATCGCCTTCGTCGTAGAGACCTGTGTGCTTCTGCACCACGCGCCCATTGGTATTCAGCACGAATGTCGTCGGCAGGGCGGGGACGCCGCCGTATTTGTCGATCAGCTTCTGGTCGGCCAAAATTACTGGGTAATTGATGCCGAGTTCCGTAGCCACGTCGTGTACGTGCTTTACTTCGGCGGGTGTGTCGGTATCGTCCATCGAGATGCCGATGATCTGGAGCTTGTCTTTGTAGCGCTTCTGAAGATCGATCAGTTCGGGAATTTCCAGGCGGCACGGCGGGCACCACGTGGCCCAAAAACTCAGCAGAACCACTTTGCCGGGAAAAGCCGACGTGGAGATCGTCTCGCCTGAGAGGTCCTTCACCGTGAACGCAGGCGCAAGCGCAGGATCGCTCGCGAATTTTACGAGTGCGGGCGTTCCCGCCGGGGCGGCAGCGGCCTTCACAACTGTCACGGCGCTTGCATGACGCATGCGCGCCACAGCCATGCCAACGGCGAAAATCGCGACAAGTGCCGCTACGCAGGCCGTACTCAAAAGGATTATTGAGGATTTTCGCATCGCAAGTGCCTTCCTGACGAGTATGACTCCATTATGAGGCAGAGTGTTACGAGAGGCAATTGAACAGGTCGCCGCGATTGCGAGCGTTCCGTTCCGGGACGGTGCTTCCCGATTTGATTTTGTAGAACCGAAACTCGCCGCGATCGCTTTCCGTAAGTTCTTGAAAATAAATGACGGGCAGGTTAGCGAATGCTCCTTCACTTGGGCAATGCGCTTGCTTAAGAGAGGCTGCGGTCGCGTTCCTACACGATCCGCACTGCTGGTGCATGGGGAGGAAGGGGCCCATTCACAAAGTGGCTCGGGTCGTTACCACCTGCCTCTGAGAGGGAAGCAAGGATGGATGACCCCATGGTTCGGTCACGCCTAGGCCGGACCAACAGGAACGCGACACGGGGGCTCTCGATCCCAAGCGAGGGCCCCCTTCTTATTTCCAGGTGAAACTCGCGCGCGTGGCCCGCGGATTCTGTTATCTGACTCTGAATATTCCTGAGCATCCGCGCGAGACCCACAGGCCATTGGCGTCGATTCCGTACGTAGAGCCCTGAACGCACCGGGAACCCGCCGTAGTCGTCACTACCTCCGCTTGTCTGATTCCTCGCGATCCTGCGCAATAGGATCTGCCGCGTCCTTGCGGGCAAGTCACTTGGCGCCAGCCCTCGTTTCGTCCGGGAGGCCCCGGCCGCCCGCGACCTGACCACTCATCGTGGCCCGATCCAAAAACCGCAATCGATGAAACGCGGTCGTTCCAATGTTTGCCGGGGTAGCCAGCCAAGGGGAAATTCTTGAGATTAGCGATGTTCTGGCGCGTCATAGCCGTCATGCCGCCGAAGTTGGTGTCGTTGAAGATTCGCACGGAGCTGGTGCCGAAAAGCCGAATCGAAGAAATCTGGTCGTTGAAGCCGGGAGGCAGCGAACTGTAGCGCTGGCCTTCAGACATGCAGAAGTAGACATTTCTGAAGTCCGCGTCCTTGTAGAAGCAAGCGCCATGGCCCGGCGAACGCCCTCTTCCCCATTGAGGCGGCGGCGCGTCCCTCCAATAACCATTACCTTGCGGTTGTGCGGCGGTTTTCTGCCACGAACTACACGGCGAGATTACGAACAGTGCTGCGGTGACCACCAAAGCCTTTGCCAAAGAACGGAACATAGCTGCTCCTTTGAACGTTTGATTCTTTGCTGGGCTTACAAGCTTCGTTTTGGCGCGCAGGGAAGATCTGCGCCGCTGGTTCAAGCGTTGGGAACGCGGCGGAGCACCGGAATTTGTGCTTCGCGTAAAACGTGTTCAACCACGTTCTCGTGCAGACGCGAGGCGTCGTAGTCGAAATGAAGCAAATTGGTCTTTTCATCGAACCGGAATTTCTGCAGACCATATGTATTCGCGAAATTTCCAAGAGCGCGAAACTGCTCGGGCCGGAGAGCGTCTTGTAGTTCGTAAGTAACCGTCATGAATGTCATACGCGAAATTATAGCAGACGCGGAGTCTCCTCACAGGCCCAGTGCGCAGGGCTGCGTGTTACAGCCAGAACAATTTACTGCACTTGGCCGGTAATCGAGACGGATGTGCCAAATCATGCTCCGAAAGCCGGCTCGCAATTTCTTAAATTTCCGGCAATGACTTTTCACTTGAAATCGTTTCATTAGGGAGTAAGATGACGCCGCGCTGGCATTTTAGGGGACCGAGCCGGCGTTATCGGGATTTGCATGAACTACCGGGGGGGTGGAATGAAAAAGGTCGTTTTAGCGTTGGCTTTAATTCTTTGCACATGTCTTACGTGCGCGGCGACAGACTGGCTCACCGAAGGCGGCGATTCCAGCCGCACCGGTTGGATCAAAGGCGAAACAACACTCAACGCCTCGAATGTAAAAAATCTGAAGCTTTTGTGGAAGACGCATCTCGATAGTACGCCTCGCCAGCTGCACAACATCTTCAACCCCGTCGTGGTTTCGGGAGTAAAGACGGCCAACGGCACAAAGCAGATCGCCGTCGTCGCGGGCGTCTCCGACGACCTTTACGGCATCGACGTCTCCGAGGGCGAGCAGGTCTGGCACATTCATTTTGATAGCACGTATACGCCAGCGCCCGATGGGCGGGGCGGCAGCGCACTCTGCCCAGGCGGTCAGACGGACGAGCCCGTCATTGCCGCAACCGATACCCCCGGCAAATTCACGGTCTACACCGTCTCTTGGGACGGCCGCTTGCGCCAAATCAACGTCGCCGACGGTAAGGATATCGCGCCTCCGCAAAGGTTCATGCCGCCCAATGCCAAACCGCAGGCGTTGAATCTCGTTGACGGTACGATCTACACAAGCAACACGCAGGGTTGCGGCGGTAACCAGAACGGCTTCTACGCATTCAATCTCGTCACTAACAAATCGTCCGTGTTCCTGCCCGCCGGTGGTGGCCTTTGGGGACGGCGCGGCGTCACAGTGGCTCCTGACGGCACCGCATACATGGGCACCGGCGACGGAAATTTCTATCCTGACCAAAAGCAACTGGGCAACGCCATTGTCGCCGTTAAGCCCGACGCCAACCACGAATTGCAGCTCGCTGGATACTACGGTCCGCCTGACGCAAACTGGATGCACGGTCGTGACCTCGATATCAACGTGAGTCCCATCGCCTTCGACTACAAAGGCAAGCATTTCCTTGTCGGATCGAGCAAGCAGTGTCGCGTGTGGCTGCTCGACCGCGACAAATTTGGTGGCGCCGATCACCAGACGGCCCTCTACCGCTCGCCTCTCCTCTGTAACGACGACCAGACGTGGGATTCGCAAGGCGTCTGGGGCGCGATGGCTGCCTGGCAGGATCAGCAGGGAAACCAGTGGGTCCTGGTTCCATTTTGGGGTCCGGTCAGCCGCGATTTCCACGCGCCGATTGAATACGGCCGTCCTGTCGATGGTGGAGTCGCCGCCTACAAGGTCGAAGAGAAAGACGGTCAATGGCAACTCACGCCCGCTTGGCTTTCCGTGAACATGCTGAAGGCCGACGATGCCGTGGTGGCTAACGGAATCGTCTTCGCTTACGGCAGCGGCGAAGATACGCACCAACGCGATGTTGATCGTTCCTACAACGATAAGAGCCCGGTGATTCCAGCGGGGCAGTCGCCCGCGCGGGCCAAAGGCTCCAGCCACATAACAGTCTACGCACTCGATGGACAAACCGGCAAAGTGCTTTGGTCCAGTGGCGATCAGATCACGTCGTTCAGTCACTGGGTCGGCATCACGCTTGCCAACGGCCGCATCTACGTTCCAACGTTCAGCGGCGATGTCTATTGCTTTGGATTGTGAGGCAGCCATGAACAAAACAACGTCTAGAGAGGCCAAAATGACGCTTATATCGAAAATCAAAACACCTCTGGCTGTCGGATTTGCCGTCGCGATGATTGGCGCTGGTGTTGGATATTCCCAGTTCGTCCGCGGCGGCGGAACGGCGTTCAATGCAACGGGTGTTGATGCCCAGCGCACTTCTTGGGTTCGCGAAGACCGTTTCATATCGAAGGATGCGTTCGAGAAAGGCGGCTTCAAGCTCCAATGGAAAATAAAGGTCAGTAACCAAACCCGTGAGCTCGCGTCGGTCGTAGGCGCGACCACTTCCGGCGGCGGCCTGACCAAGCCTCTGAACGTAATCAACAGCACCAACAACACATTGACCACGGTCGACAATGACACGGGTATTGTCGGCTGGACGCGCCACTTTGACGTCAGTGTCCCGTCCGCGAGCACGATGGCGTGCCCCGGCGGGATGACTGCCAACGGCAGCCGTCCTGTGAACCTCGAAGCTGCTCCGGCGCCCGCTGCGCGCGGAGGCGCCTTTGCCGCAGCAGGACGTGGCGGTGGCGGCTATGAAAGCTACATTGGACAGTCAGGCGAGGGTTTGCCTGAGGATCTCGTGGTTCGCTCACGCGGTGGCTTCCGCGGTCCAGCTCGCGGGCCGGCCGCGCCACCCACCTACAAAGTCCCATTCGGAGGCGGCCGCTTCGGTTCGGGCGGCGGCTTTTACGTCCTCACAAGCGACGGCGTCCTTCACACGGTGGCCGATGGTTCCGGTGTCGAGTTGCAGGCACCCGTTAAGTTCCTTGCGCCCAATGCACACGCGTCGGACCTGACGGCTATTCCTGAAGACAACGACAAGTGGCACTCGTACGTCGTCTATGCGGCCACATCGAACAACTGCGGCGGCGTCAAGAATGGCGTTTGGGCGATCAATCTTGCGGATGACGCCAAGCCCATCACGCATTTCGATACAGGCGGAAGCCCCGTGGGCGATCCCGCCTTCTCTTCGGACGGCACCGTGTTCGTAGCCGTGGGCAGCGGTCCGGCAGGGGCAGCTTATTCCAACGCAATCGTGGCGCTCACGCCCAGGACGCTCACTATAAAGGACTGGTTTACGGCTCCTAACGCGGACTTCACTTCGGGTCCCACAATCGTTAAGCACGGCGACAAGGAAGTGGTTGCAGCAGTAACCAAGGACGGCCGCGTGTATTTGCTTGACGCTGCCTCTCTGGGTGGCAGCGATCACAAAAGTCCAATGTTCGTCTCCCCGGCGTTTTCCACCGCAAAGACGGGTTTCGCGCCGCAGGCTCTCGCGGCTTGGCAGGACGCCGATCATGTTGACTGGGCCGCGGTACCCTTCGCGGGCGCCGGGCCGTCCGGAGTTTCCGGCAACGGCAAGATAACCAACGGTGGGATCGTCGCACTGAAGATTACAGATGAAGGCGGAAAAGCGATGCTCACACCTGCATGGGTGTCTCAGGACATGATCTCGCCGCTTCCACCGGTGATCGTCAATGGCGTCGTTTTTGCCGCGTCCAGCGGCGAATACTACGCCGCCAACGGCAAGACCATGTCAGCTGCGGACCGTGCCAAGCAGTCCGTCCCGGCCATTATGTACGCGCTGGATGCCTCAAACGGCAAACAGCTATGGTCGAGCGGCGCAGCGATCACCTCGTTTGCCAACTCTGGTATATGGACGAGCCTCGGTCAAACCTACATTGCGACGTATGACGGCACAGTGTATGCGTTTGGCTTCCCAATGAACCGGTACGTAACTACATCTGGACAGTAGCGCGAGCGTAAGTCGCTGATTCAAAAGGGGCAGATTTCTCTCGTCTGCCCCTTTCTTTTTTTCCTCCTCTTGCGTTTTGCGAACGCCCTCCGGGAATCTCAGTTGACGCTCTGCCGTCGCATTTCCATAATCGCTTGAGAGGACAGGATTTCCCATTGACCCCACAGCGAAGTTCGCTCGAGCGCGCGCTCGAAGAGGCCGTTTCGCGGGCGTTGCGCGATAATCTCGCGCCATTGCAACGGACGGCGGACGAACTCCACCAGGCGTATGCCGATCTGGTGGCATCGTGCGCCTCGACGAAACCGAGCAATGCTCTCCCAGCGATGCTGCGCGCCCAAACCGCTGCAGCCGCGCTTGCCGCAGGACTCTCGGTACTCTCGAATTTTGTTGCAGTTGCGCTCAATCCTCGGGACAGCGATGGCGCATCCAGCGCCGCAGGCACGGCTCTCGCGGAGCCTCCATCGGAAACTCTGATTCCGGTCGGCCAGCCGACATCTGAGGCCGAACTTGAGGTTTACGAACCCGACGAACAGCCAATTTCGGCCGAAATGGCGCCATTAAGTTTAGAAAAAGAGCCTGAAATGGCTCAAGTGGCGCCGCAAAAAGCGCCTAAAATTGATCACGAGCCCGAAGTCGCTTCTGCGCCGGAGCCTCAGCCGGTTCCTCAACCGGTTGCTCCCGAGGATCACATCGTAGAGGGGTTCGTCGAGCCGCCCGCCAAGGAAATCCCGGTCTTTGATATTGCGGCCCTGCCACCCGAGTTACAGGACCTCCATCGCCGGGCCAACAGGGTAGCCAAAGTGGCCATGCAGGACATCAAACTATTACGGCCTAAAGATGTCGAATCCGGCCGCGAGAACAAGGACATTTGCGGCCGTCTTCGTGTGGACCTGGATAAAGCCCGCAAGGAATACGATCGGCGCTTCCGTGCGATTTCCGATCATCCCGTGGATTATTTCCACCATTGGATGCTCGAGATCCTCGCCGGAGGAGACCGCGCCGCGCTTGGCGAATACCCTTATCCATCGGCCGTCCTCCGTCACTAACTCGCCTCCGCTTACGTTCCTTTTTCCTTTGTCTGCCTCTGTAAAAAGTTTTGCTTGCGCCTGTTTATGCAAGCGGTACGATTTGAGCGTGCGGTCTCCCGGAAGAAATCTGCGGCGTACTCTTGTTTTTCTGCTGGTGTGCTCGCCCGCTGCGATTGCGAAAACGCACAAATCGGAAACCGCTGCAAAGCGCGCTCACGCTTCTAAATCCGTCTCCAAACCCACGCATTCACACAGCAGCGCTGCAACGAAGCAACTCGAATTGCTTGCTCGCGCGCTAAAAGGGAAGTCGCCTCAGTTCGCCTACTCACGCCTAAGCACAATTGCAAATGCAAAATCATCGGGCGTCGATGGCACTCGTGCGGCGCTAGCTCTGGGTTATTTCGATTATTCCCGTCAACATTACGCGGACGCTGCAAAATGGTTTGATCGAGCCAAGGGAGATCCGCTGCTCGGCGATTACGCTCTTTATTGGCGAGGGCAGAATGACTTTGCGGAACAGCACAGCGCGCAGTCACTCGCCGAGATGCAGGAGTTCCGTAAGACTTATCCCGATTCCGTCGTGACCGAACAGGCCTTACAGACTCTTGCCGAGGCAGCCATGGCTGCGAACCAACCTGCGGCTGCCATTGAGGCGCTTGACGATTACGCCCTCACGCCGGAGCGGCCAGCGCTTCTTCTCTTACGCGGTGAAGCGCACGAAGGCGCGAAACAACCCGCCCAGGCCGCTGCCGACTATCTCGCGATCTACACGCACTATCCCTTGAGCAATCAAGGTAAAGAGGCGTGGAACAAGCTCGATTTTCTGCTCGGCAGCCTCGGGGACCAGATTCCGACGATCCCAATCGCAACACGCCTTGCGCACGCTGAGTCAGTTTTTAAGGATCGGCAATGGAGCGAGGCTCGCACACAGTACTCGGAGATTTTGCGGCTGCTTACTGGGGCGAACCGCGAACGCGCCCAGGTCCGCATCATGGAATGCGGAGTTGCGCTAGGCGCGGGCGTCACAGAAATCTCCGCCATGCAGATCAACGATCCGGACGTTGATGCAGAGCGCGACTATACGGTAGCCGACTACTATCGCGCTCAGCAGCAAGACGCGCAAATGAAACAGGCCGTCGAAGGCGCTGTTTCGCGCGCTCCTTCAAGCACTTGGGCGGATGACGCACTCTTTCTTGCAGGAAACTATTACTGGGTGAACCTCGACCGTGACCAGGCCTCCAGTTTTTATTGGCGTGATGAACAGCAATTTCCCACGTCTTCGCATGCCGCGCCCGCGGAATGGCGCGTCGCGTGGACAGCGGTGCTGAAGCGCGATCCCAGAGCCACAGATTTGCTTACCGAACATTTGCGCCGTTTCCCCGGTTCCGTGTTTACTCCGGATGCACTCTACTGGCTCGGACGTCTCGCCGAAGAAGGCAATAACAAAGACATCGCCCGTTCTTACTACGCCAAACTGAGCCAGCGCTATCCGGGCAACTTCTTCGAGATGGCCGGAGCAGAGCGTCGCAGGCGCCTCGGTCCTGGACCAGCGCCCGCCGTCGATGTTCTGGCCACGATTCCTGAAATTCCTTCAGCTGCTGCGGTCAGCGACACAATTCCAGCCGCAGCGGCCCGCTGGCAAGCGCGAGCAGACGCTCTGCGCTCGATCGCTTTCGATTCTTCTGCTGACATGGAGCTGCGTGCGGCATACGCTGCAACGGGCGAAGCGAAGTTGCTTATCGAAGCCGCACAAGCTGACGTTGCCGCGAAAAAGTTTGGATCAGCAATCGTGACGCTTCGAACGGTTTATCCTCAGCTGGAATACCGCGCGTACGACACAGTACCTCGTGCTGTTTGGGAAGCAGCATACCCGCTGGCGGATAAATCTTCGATCTTGCATTGGTCCACACACAACAAATTGGACCCGATGCTCATCGCTGGGTTATCGCGCCAGGAATCAGCGTTTAATCCCGATGCGGTTTCCGATGCTGACGCCTACGGTCTGATGCAACTGCTGCCGGAAACAGGCCGCAAATGGGCCAGGCAGCAGCACATCCGCTATTCGCTGTCCCGCTTGCTCGATGCCGATTACAACGTTCGACTTGGTACGGCATATTTCGCTTGGCTCAAGCAGCAATTTGGAAGCGTCGAAGCCGCTCTTGCCGGATATAACGCCGGTGAAGATCGCATCACCGAATGGACGACGACGCCATATCGGGACATCCCTGAATTTGTCGATTCCATCCCGTTTACGGAAACGCGCGAGTACGTCGAAATCATCACGAGAAACGCCGGCATCTATCATCGCCTCTACTCAACACCGGCCGAGCCAAAAATTGCCGGTAAGGCCGTCCGCGCTAAAGCTTCAGTAACCAAAGCGGAGAAGCCTGCGCCGAAGAGTGCGTCCAAGAGCAATCCCTACCGAAAAGCAGGCGACGCCACCGTTTTGACGATACAATAAGGTTAGCTTCGCACCCAACTGGGAATAGCGTGCCGGTGAGCCGATGAATATCACTTTGAGCCCCGATCTAGAACGATTGATCGCAGAGAAGGTCGAGAGCGGACAGTACGGGTCTGCGGACGAAGTCATCCGCGAAGGTCGTAAGACCCCCGTGACCGTCAGGAAGCTGGACGAAGGCATTTTTTCAAACTGGCCGGTTTGCCACAGAACTGTCGTGAACCTTCTCAGCTTGCAAAACTGAAGCAGCAGTTAGCGTGCATCGTCTTCGGTGATCGTAACTTCACAGCATCGCTCCCTCCTAAACGCCGGGTATTCGGGCTTAAGCAGCGCGCTTCGTTCGGCGTGCGGACGCTCGTCCTTTTGAATGGGCGCGGACGGGCACAGATCGGACTTCGAACCTCACGCCCTCGGCACGCTGCAAGTACGAGATAATTTCAAACAGATTGTTAGCAGTGGGGTTGCCGTTTGGTCCGAACATCTGATGTAGCGTCTTTACGTGAATCTTCGTTCCCGCGGCGAGCTTCGGAAAGGTGATCGTTGCGTTGATGTAGTCGCGTAATATTTCCTTGGCGATTGTCACTTCGCCGCCAAGCAAAACCTCCAGAGCCTCGCTGAGCATGCCGCGCCGGAAAACGGGATCGCGCTTGATTTCTTCTCTAATCCCTTCTCGATAGTCCGCTGTCAAAGGCATTGTCATGGCTCGTTCTCCCTTGTAAGGCTGTGCCGTTGATTTCTATAGTCCTGCCATCGGCGAAGCGCCGTCTCAATATCCGATTCCTGTCGCCGCTTTGTCCCACCGGCGAGAAGGATGACGATCGTTTCGCCTGCTTTGCCAAATACACCCGATAGCCAGGGCCAAAATTGATCTTGTGTACTCGAAAACTCCGTCTCGTAGAAATTTCAAATTCGAGACATTGCCTTCGGCAATTCGTAAAATACCCACTCTTAGCCGAACGGCTGCATCGAGGTTACGAAACCACTCGCGGAATGGAAGTCGGCCACGGCCATCCACATACTCGCGAATCTCGGTTATCGCGCCAAATAGTAACATATATGTTACCATACGTGCGGTGCGTTCCGCCGTTCCCGATCCATATTTGCTCAGTGCGCTATAATAAAGGTTTCGCCTCACTGCAAAGAGCAATGTGAGTGAGCTTTGTCTCCCGAATGCCTGATTTCAAGCTAGCCAGCGACTACGAACCCCGGGGCGATCAGCCCGAAGCGATCGTCCAGCTTGGCCGGGGTGTGCAAGACGGCGAAAAGCATCAGACGCTGCTCGGCGTCACCGGTTCGGGCAAAACCTTCACAATGGCCAAAGTGATCGAGGCGGCGAACCGCCCGGCCATCGTACTTGCGCACAATAAGACTCTCGCCGCCCAGCTTTTCCACGAATTCAAATCGTTCTTCCCGAACAACGCCGTCGAATACTTCGTCAGCTATTACGATTATTACCAGCCCGAAGCTTACGTTCCCGCGAGCGATACCTACATCGAAAAAGAGTCAACAATCAACGACGAACTTGACAAGCTGCGCATGAGCGCGACCCGTTCGCTCTTCGAACGCCGCGATGTAGTGATCGTCGCTTCCGTTTCCTGCATTTACGGTATCGGCTCGCCCGAAGCGTATTACGGCATGGTCATGAGTCTCGATAAGAGTCAATCGATTCCACGCGAGGCCATGCTGCGCAAGCTTGTCGAAATTCAGTACGACCGTGCGGAAGACTTGCGGCGCGGCACATTTCGCGTGCGGGGCGATACGGTCGAAATTTATCCGCCTTACGACGATTTCGCTGTCCGCGTGGAAATGTGGGGCAGTCAAATCGATGCGATCCGGAAGATCGATCCGCTCACGGGCGCGATTCTCAATCAAAACGACGAAATCTCCCGCCTGATGATCTATCCGAAGTCGCACTATGTGCTGCCCGCCGCGCAGCGCGAACGCGCCATTCAGGGTATCTACGAAGAACTCGAGTGGTGGAAAGGTGAACTCGGCCGTCAGGGCAAAATCGTCGAAGCGCAGCGCGTGGTTCAACGCACACATTTCGACATCGAGATGATGCGCACGATTGGCTATTGCCACGGCATTGAAAACTATTCGCGACACATGTCCGGCCGCTTGCCGGGCGAAGCCCCACCTACGTTGCTCGATTATGTTCCCGAGGACTACCTGCTTTTTATTGATGAATCGCATCAGACGGTTCCGCAGCTTCGCGCGATGTACCACGGCGATCGCTCGCGCAAACAGGTTCTCGTCGACTACGGCTTCCGCATGCCTTCCGCGCTCGATAATCGCCCGCTCACATTCGAGGAATTCCAGCATCGCACCGGACAAGTCATCTACGTCTCCGCCACACCCGGTCCATACGAACTCACGAAATCCGGCGGCGTGATCGTCGAACAGGTTATTCGGCCTACAGGCTTGGTCGATCCCGAAGTGGAAGTGCGTCCCGTGAAGGGGCAGGTTGACGATCTACTCGAGCAGATTCGCATCCGCGCCGGCCGCAACGAACGCGTGCTTGTCACCACGCTTACCAAGCGCATGTCCGAAGACCTGGCGGAATATCTCGCCGAGGCAGGCGTGCGTTGCCGCTATTTGCACTCAGAGATTGAGACGCTCGAGCGCATCCGTATTCTGCGCGATTTGCGTCGCGGCGAATTCGACGCCTTGATCGGCATCAACCTGCTCCGCGAAGGACTCGACCTGCCCGAAGTGTCGCTCGTTGCCGTTCTCGACGCCGACAAGGAAGGCTTTCTGCGCAGCACCACATCGCTCATCCAGACAATCGGCCGCTGCGCCCGCCACATAGAAGGCCGCGCCATTCTTTACGCAGACCGCATGACGGACTCGATGCGCCAGGCCATGGGCGAGACGAGCCGCCGCCGCGCCAAGCAGGAAGCCTACAATCGCGAAAACAACATCACGCCGCAATCGATCATCAAGTCGATCGATATGCAGCTCGCAAAAATCGTCGAAGCCGATTACATCCCGGTGCTCGGCGACGACACAATCGGCCAAATCAGCAACGAAGAAGATCTGCAAATGGCCGTCGCGCAACTCGAAGAGCAGATGCGTGCCGCCGCGAAGAGCTTCGAATTCGAACGCGCCGCGGCGCTGCGCGATCGTATCCGCGGCCTCAAACAACACGATCTCTTCGCCATCGAAACAACCCAAGTCTGCTCGACGCCAGAAAAATCCGTCGCGCCCGCACCGCGCTCAAAAGCGTCATCTGGACGAAACCGCTGACGCCTTGATCACGTCTGAACTTTGACAGCGGAGGGCAGCCGCGCTAATTTACTGCCCACTCAGGATCGGGCCGGGGCGCCTGGGCAGCACCACAAACTAACAACTGAGAGGGATGAGGATGAATCGTACACGAAATTCATCGGGGCCCGCGTCTGCCTGGACGGCCGGTTTGCTGTCCGGACTGGGCATTTGCGCGCTCGTTCTCGCCGGCACGTTTGCATTTCACTCTTCGGCTTTGGCAGATAGCGCAAAGCCTCAAGCAGGTCCGCCACCGGGCGAAATGGGCGCTCCCGGCGGAGGCGGAGGCCAGAGAGGCCGCGGTGGCCGACCGCAGGCTCCTCCAAAGCCGTTTCCGGTGACGCTCACGCTCACGGACGGCACAACCGCTTCTTACCGCGTCCGCGAACAGCTCGCCGGCATCAGTTTCCCAAGCGATGCCGTCGGCCAATCCACCGCGGTTGCGGGTTCGGTCGTATTCAACAAGGACGGCTCGATCGATTCGAACCAATCCAAGCTGACATTTGACCTGCGCACCCTGAAGAGCGATCAATCGATGCGCGACGGCTTCATCCAGCGCCGCACACTCGAGACCGACCAGTATCCAAATGCCGAGTTCGTGCCGAAATCGATCACCGGTATGCCCAATCCGCTCGACGGCCAGATCGGCTTTCAGCTAGCCGGCGACATGACCGTCCACGGGAAAACCGCGCCGATCACCTGGCAGGGAATCGCGACCGTCGACAATAACAACGGCATCGTCGCAGGCCGCGCCAATACGGATTTCAAATTCGAGACGTTCGGCATGACGCCTCCGCAGATCGCGCGCGTCATGAGCGTCAACGACAACATCAACCTCGAAGTCGAATTCCGCTTCAAGATGAACTAATCGCTTTGCGCGCAAGCCTCGGCCGTTCGCAATGAGCGGCCGGGTTTTCTTCGTTGGCAGCAGCCCCTGTGTGGGTTAGAAAGTGTGGCACAGCCACTTCTGGCTGTGTTGATCCGAACATAGAAGCAAATACGAAGAAAACTACGTATGTTCCAACTGCGCTTTCAGCACATCAATCTGAAGATTTTTCACGCTGAGGGCTCTGCGTAGTCGGGAATTTTCTTGTTCCAACTCCCGGAGGCGCCGGATGCCTTTGGCATCCAACCCTTCGTAAGTGGTCTTCCAGTTATAGAATGTGGCCTCGCTGATACCGGCGCGGATACAAATCTCGCGCACCGGCACACCGATCGCCGCCTCATCCAGCAGCTTTACTACGTCTTTCGCCTCAAAACGACTCTTCCGCATAGTCTTGTCCCTGAAACAAACCTGCATAGAGAGCTAAGAACGGCGAACGAGGTGAAGGCAGGCAGGATGCACCGAAAAGCGCACCCTGCCCACGCCCAATTTGATTTAGAACTTCAGCTTCAAAGCCAGCACGACGATACGCGACGGGTTGGTTGCGGTGAATCTGCCGAAGCTCGATGAGGTCTTGCTCGTGCTAATCGAGGTGAACTCCGTATGGTTGAAGGTGTTGTACGTTTCTAGACGGAATTCCAACGAGTGAGCTTCATTCTTGTCAAAGCGGAAATTCTTGAGCAAGGACATGTCCCAGTTATTGAGCCCGGGCCCATAAAACTCGTCCCTTCCGCCATTGCCGAAACCGCAGGTCGAATACACGCCCGTGCAAGCTGCGCTGCCGCCTGTGGGATCGGGGAAGGCGTTTATGTTCAGATACTGGGGTCCCAAACCTCCAGCAGCGGGACCGCGCGCAATCGGGTTCCCGACCAGATTGGTCCGAGTAGGTGCGGAATCGGAACCTGACAGTCCGCCGGAGTTAGAGACGCCCACACTTCCCGGTGCACCGGAAATGAACGTCGCTACACCCGAAAAGCCCCATCCGTTCGTGAGCTGCTTCAGCACAGCGTTCTCGAAATGGGAATTTGGGAGATTATACGTCCAGTTGATCTTCACGCTGTGGTGACGATCGTTTCCGTTAGCGCCGTAGTAGGCTCTGCGCGGAATCCCTAGATAATCCGCCGGCAAACCACTGTAGTCCAATGCCCGCGACCAAGTCCACGCCCCGCCCAATGTTAAGTTGTGGCCGAAGCGCTTTATCACGGTCGTCTGCAACGAATTGTAGTTGCCGTCCAGGTCGTAGGTGCTGTAGCTGATATTTCCGTATCCCGGGTCCGGTCTAAGCAGGTTTGCATTCGCTGTTTTGCCCGAACTGATGTTTGCCGCTACGAAGTTTGTGCCGTACGGCAAGATGTTGTAGTTGGGATTCCGCATGGCATGACGGAGTTGGTTGCCCACATACGACACATCGAGCAAGATTCCGTGAGTCAAGTCATGCTG
>JBOGMU010000164.1:0-9805 GCA_050746865.1 Candidatus Acidiferrales bacterium | reverse complement strand
CCGAGGATGCCAAGGGCTTCAATAGGGTCGCCCGTGCCATAAAGGATCATGTTGGCGGGATCAAAGTTAATTCCGAGATTCGGGCGGTTCACGTCCCGAATGAAATCCAGGAGCACCGGCGCCGCTTCCTGGCCGGTTTCGAGCGCGAACGTTTGATTGTGTTTCGCGGCATGATCGCAGATCCGGCGAACCAGCTCTCGAACGGCCACGTAATTCGGATGCAATGGATCGTGCGGCACGAAGCCAATGTGCGTCGCGATGCCTTTTGCTCCAACTTGCGCGGCAAAATCGCTGACCTGAAGCGTTCGCTGCTCGCGCTCTGAACGTGTGTCAGCGGGGATGAAGCCGACGGTGCGTTCCACTGTGGGTATATCGGCGTAATCTTCACCCTTGTATGCGGCGCAAACCGTGGTGACTCTCAAGTTGGCGTTCGCCAGAGCCTTTTTCCACGCAGGCGCCACGCCAAGATCGAGACCGCCATTTACGCCGAGTTGGGCGCATCGTATTCCGAAACTCTCCACAACCGGCAAAATCTCCTGCGGATCGGGAGTGGGCCAGAAGAGCACTCCGATTTCACGTTCTTTCAAATCTTGCATGGAACACTCTCTCCATTTCGTTTTCTCGACTCAATAATCCGGTGCATCAAGGCGATGGATTGCGCGGACTCTTCGGGCATGCAGCGTTCAGGCGTTCGCCCATGAGTCACGCAATCGGCGAAGTAAGCAATTTCAGCGGCGAAGGCATCCCCGGCGGGAAGGTCACGATTCGTGGGCTCTGTGTTCGGGCCATACACGTGAAGGTGCGGCGCACCGTGTGTCCACTCGAACGTGCACTGGTCCGTAACAACAGTGAATTCCATCGAAAACGGAAACGCTCCGGGGTGGTGCCAGCCACCCGTGACAATCACAGGCCCGCTGCCGGGATATTGCAATTCGGCGTGAACGACGTCAATGCCACGCGCCAGGTCTTCATGGCCGACAGCGCGCACGGCTGACGGCATGCCCCACCGCGAAACGCAGTAGTCAACATCGTGAATCAAAAGATCGAATATACCGCCTCCGCTGCGGGATGGATCGGCCAGCCAACCGCTCCAGGTGGGCGCAGCGCAACGGCGGCGAAACACGGCAGAATCCAGCCGGCCAGCGGTTTTAAGAGCATCCCCTAACGCGAGGTATGCGGGCGTGAAGCGAAGAATCTGCGCGGCCATCAGGATGCGACCACTTCGCTGGTACTCGGCCAAAATAGCGGCCGTTTCTTGCTCATTTCGCGCGAGCGGCTTCTCAACGAGCACATGCTTGCCGGCTCGAAGGGCAGCTATAACGGCTTCGGCGTGTTCGTTCGTCGGCAGGCAAATATCGACAGCGTCGACTTCGGGATCGGCCAGCAGGCGATCGAGAGAGCGATAGGTTCGGACAGAAGAGAAATCGAATTTTTCGCCGGCGACGCCCAAATTGCCTCCGACGGAGGAGAGATCGCCCGTAAGACGTGCTTCGCTCATGTCCATCACAGCGCACAGCCGCGCGAAAGCCAATTGCCTCCAAGCCTTCAGGTGCGTAAGCCCCATAAAGCCGAGGCCGGCAACGGCCACATTGAGAGTCTGGCCAGATTTCGGTCGCGCTTCGGCGGAGTGTATTAGCTCGGTCATAGGTTCGACATTCTATTTGGTCTCGTGAAAGTCGCGATTCGCAAATTATGAGCACGCAATTATCACACGGAGCTATGCGTCGAAGAGAGACAAAATCACGCACACGAAACCATTTTGGATATTAAAATGACGGAAATCCTGCTACAGTCCGAGCGCATCCGTAGCTGCTCAGCGCAGTTCCTCAGAAGAAAGGAAGTCCTCGATGGACGATAAGAAGAGAACCGGCAAGATGACGCTGGACCGACGCAATTTCATTAAAGCGGCAGGCGTTGGCTTGGCCGCGGCCGGAGTGGTACTAACGCCCGCCGAAGAGGCGAAGGCCCAGGCGGATCAAGAGAAATTCAATCTAGAACGTATTGCCGCCAATTCGTATGGAGTACGGAACCTTTTTAAAACGCGCCCGTTTCCAGGGCGGGGCCGGGGAGGAGCAGGACGCGGCGCTGGACGTGGCCCTGCCGCGCAGCCGGACGATTTAGCGAACGATCCCAACGCAGCGGGGCCGTTGGCCGTGGCGAAAGCGGCCGCTGAGGCGCGCGCGAAGCTGCCGACGCCCGCGGAACAGAAGGCAAAGTACGGCGAAATCACACTTCTGGATTTTCCGCAGTTTACAAAAAAAACGTTTCCCGGTGTAACGCACATGGACTTGTACTCCGCTCTTTTCGGAGACGTGGATGACGAGACGATGTTCTTCCCAGAAGGATCTGCGGACCGCGGCTTCGATCCTCTAAGTCCTTCCGGCCGAAAATGGCTGGATAAGCTTGCCGACATTTGCGCCAAGGAAGGCGTGAAGGTGCAACACATCTCGAATAATGCGCCGACGAACCTTGCCGAATACGGCTCACCCGAAAAAGACGCGCTGCGCAAAGCGGGCGTCGCAATGGGCAAGCGCTGGATCGAAGGCCTCTCCGTTCTCGGCGTAAAATCGATGCGTATGAATTCGCCGCAGGCGCTCGGACCGAGTATTCGCCCGAACGCCGTTCCCCGCGGACCGGGCGACGGATACCCGCGCAATATTGATATCGTCCCGATGCTCGCAGCCGCGATCGAATCCTACAAGGAAATGGCGGATTTCGGCGGGAACTACGGAATACGCGTCACACTTGAAAATCACTGGGGACTGGCCGCCGACCCGATGAACATCCGCACGATCGTCGACGAAGTGAATCACCCCTATTGCGAAGCTTCTCCGGACTTCGGCAATTGGGAGCAAGAGTACATGCTCTTCAACGGGCTGAAGGCGCTGGCCCCGTATGCTCACACAAACGTCCACGCGAAGTATTGGGACCGCTGGGGCGACAAGAACAACGTGCAGCGTTCAACGAGAATCATGCTAGCCAACGGATTCAAGGGCACGTTTGCACTGGAATACGAAGTCGGCCCTTGGGATCAAGTCGAAGGTTGCAAGTACCTCTTTAAAGAGGTGATGACGGCGCTTTCGACCCCGACTCCGGTTATCGGCGCCTAGAAGGGCGTCAGTTCAAGAACCACAACCGCCCTGCTTCGCGTACTAAACGCGGCAGGGCGGTTTCATTGTGGACCGAATTCTTTTGCGAAGGGCTGCCGCAACACTATGCGCAGCCGCTCAGTTTTTCGGCCTTAAACGGTTATCGCGGCTGTCAGTTTGCGATGACCCTCTCGCCCACGGCCGCAGTTTCCGCCTTTACTTCCTCGTGGTATGATTTCTGCACGCACGACGCAAGCGCGTTTTCCCTGCCCCGCGCATGCACCACATCCACCGCTGGAAAGTTTTGAAAATGCATTTCCACACCGAAGATCTAACGCATTCATTTGCGAGGACGGTCCGTCCTTACACAGTTGCGTTTCTCGCCGTCCTGGTCGCACTAGTCATTCGGGCATTGATCCATCCGATTGTGGACGGCGCGGGATCGGAATCGTCCACATTCATGGCGTATACCACGTTCATGGTGGCGACAGCTTTTTCAGCCTGGTTCCTAGGGCGGGGGCCTGCATTGTTGACCATCGTACTTGGACTCGTGGTGGGCGATTTTCTGTTTTCGCCGCCGGCCTTTACACTCAGTATGTTTTCGCGCCGGGAGCTGTCAGAAACGACTACATACCTAATCGCGTCCGCGGCGTTTCTCCTGGTCGGCATCGCCAAACAGAAGCGCGCGGCAGTGCTCCAGCAAAAGAATCTCGAAATCGAGCAAGCCAACTTTCGGCTGCGCGAAATGTCCGTGCATTTGATGCGCGCCCAAGATGAAGAACGACGGAAGATAGCGCGAGAGCTGCACGACAGCGTGGGCCAGTATCTTGGTGCGATCAATATGGTTCTGGCGCCACTAATGGAGCGCACTGCAGAGCTGTCCGCAAATGCGTTCGCAAGCATCAGACAAGCCGTCGAAATCAGCAGAACGTGTGCAAACGAAGTCCGCACGATCTCGCATTTACTTTATCCTCCTTTGCTCGAGGAAATGGGTCTGCCGGCTGCCGTGCGCTGGTACACCGAAGGATTTGCAAGCCGAAGCGGCATTGACGTGCAGCTCGACGTGGCGGATGAGCTGGACCGCTTTGGACCGGATATTGAGATCGTTCTCTTCCGTATCTTGCAGGAATCGCTAACGAACGTGCATCGGCACTCAGGCAGCAAGACTGCCCGTGTTGCGCTCGGCGCCGACGTGCGTGAAGTGTGGCTCGAAGTAAAGGACCAAGGCAAAGGCATGAAGCAAAGGAACGGCTCTGGCGTTGGAACCAGAGGCATGCAGGAGCGCATCAAGGAACTTGCCGGTCACCTTTACGTCACTTCCGGCGACAGCGGGACTACTGTCAAAGCAGTAGTCCCGTTAAATGCGCGAATCGCACCACAACGCAAATAGCGCAATCCGGGTCATAACCGGCAAATCAGCAGTTCGCGCTCGAAGATCATTTCCTTCGGCAAATGGTCCTGGAGCTGGATGAAAAGTTCTTCGTGATCGAGAACTTCTTTGCGCCAAGTGTCCCGATCGAAGGCTTGCAGCTTTTCAAACTGCTCACGCGAAAAGTCCAGGCCCTGCCACTCCATATCCTCGTAACGCGGCATCCACCCAATGGGCGTCTCTTGACCGAGCGCGCGGCCACGCGCGCGATCGACAATCCACTTCAGCACGCGCATATTCTCGCCGAAACCGGGCCATAGGAATTTGCCCTGATCGTCTTTGCGAAACCAATTCACATGAAAAATCTTCGGTGTCACCGTCAGCGAACGCTGCATCTTGATCCAGTGCCGAAAATAATCGCCCATGTGATAACCGCAAAAAGGGAGCATCGCCATGGGATCGCGGCGAACTTTGCCTACGGTTCCTGTCGCTGCTGCGGTCATCTCCGAGCCCATCGTCGCTCCGGTATAGACACCGGACGTCCAATTAAAGGTCTGATATACGAGCGGCATCGTTGTGGCGCGGCGTCCGCCGAAAATGATCGCGCTGATCGGCACGCCGTCCGGATCTTCCCACGCAGGATCGATCGAAGGGCATTGCGCGGCAGGCGCAGTGAACCGCGCATTCGGATGAGCTGCGGTGGCGCCGGTCTCTTTGCCGATTTGCGGCGTCCAGCGATTGCCCTTCCAGTCGAGACATTCCTTCGGCGGCTCGTCGGTCATCCCTTCCCACCAGACGCCGCCTTCCGGAGTCAGCGCAGTGTTCGTGAAGATCGTGTTTTTAGCGAGGGTGGCAATCGCGTTCGGATTGGTTTTCGCAGATGTTCCCGGCGCGACGCCGAAAAATCCCGCCTCCGGATTAATGGCGCGGAGACGGCCGTTTTCGTCCGGGCGAATCCAGGCAATATCGTCGCCCACAGTCCAGACTTTCCAGCCGGCAAAGCTTTTCGGCGGAATCATCATGGCAAAATTCGTCTTTCCGCAGGCGCTCGGAAACGCAGCCGCGACGTACGTCTTCTCTCCGTGCGGATCTTCGACGCCGAGAATCAGCATGTGCTCGGCCATCCAGCCTTCATCGCGCGCTATGTTTGATGCGATGCGCAGCGCAAAACATTTTTTGCCAAGCAATGCGTTGCCGCCGTAGCCCGAGCCAAAAGACCAGATTTCACGCGTTTCCGGGAAATGGACAATATATTTTTCGCGATTGCACGGCCATGGAACGTCTTTTTGTCCGCTTGCAAGCGGAGCGCCGACGGAGTGGACGCACGGCACCACGCGGACTTCGCCATCATCGATTTCCTGAAATACGGGCAAGCCGATGCGCGCCATAATCCGCATGTTCACGACGGCGTAAGGCGAATCGGTCAGTTGTACGCCGACGCGCGAGAAGGGCGAGCCCACCGGCCCCATGCTGAACGGTAGGACATACATCGTGCGGCCGCGCATAGCGCCGCTGAAGAGTCCCTTGAGCCGGCGCCGCATCTCGTAAGGATTCTCCCAGTTGTTCGTCGGCCCCGCACTGTCTTTGGAGAGCGAACAAATAAATGTGCGGCCTTCCACGCGGGCTACATCGCCCGGATCGGATCGCGCATAGTAGCAGTTAGGCCAGAGCTTTTCGTTGAGCTTGATCACCGTGCCCGAATCGAGCATCTGGCGGCAGAGCGCATCATTTTCGGCCTGTGAGCCGTCGACCCAGTGAATCGACGAAGGCTGCGTTAAAGCTGCGATTTTCTCAACCCAACGCAGAAGGTGATCGTTTTTGCTTAGAGGTTTGGATGCGACGTGGGCTTGTGCCATCGGATTCCCCGCAAGTATGTGTCGTTACCAGCGACCCAATCAACAACCTTATCTAGGAGAGTATGGCTCACCGTGCGGCAAGTTGCAAAATCAAGATGCGAGTTCGGCACAGAATTCGGCACTGCCATTGGGTGATAAATCGAGCGTAGAACTGACTATGGCTTCGGCGTGGCGGCCGGCGGGATGTTCTGGTTTACGTGGAAGAAATTTGTCGGATCGTACTTGGCCTTGAGATGGCTCAGCCTGTCGTAGTTCCGTCCATAGCTGGCACGAACGCGTTCCTCGCCTTCGCCGTCCATCATCATGTTCACATAGGCACCGCCAGCGCTGTAAGGATGCAAGGCTTGCCAATAGTTCTTGGCCCATGACGTAATAACGTCCCTCTTTGCGGGATCGGGATCGACGCCCACGATCACTTCGCCCCACATAGATTTGCGGAATGCCCAAGGCGTGTCGGCATCGCCAATGCGACTCGCGGCTCCGTTGATGGGGTAGAGGTGCATCGTGGAATGAAGCGTTGGCAACTCAGCCGCATATTTCAAGTGAAGGTCGATTGCTTTGTCGCTCAGTTCGTTGACGAAATCGGCCTTCCAATACCATTGAAGACCGGGAGTGTATAGACCGTCAAACATGCTTTGCAGCATCGGATATGGCATGGGCACGAAAAACTCAAACGATGGACGCCGGAAATTGCGCAACGGCTTAAGAATTTCGTCTGCCTTTTCCGATGCGCCGTTGTAACACCAAACGATCAAGCACATCTTTTTGAAATGTAGCATCGACGGAAAAGGCGGGGCGGGCGGAATCGTGTGGAATCCGAAGAAGCCGCTCATCTCTTGTGGTGCGCGAACAATAAATTCGCGATACCACTTCATAATGTCGGCTGCGTCTTCCAACTCCCAGAGCATTGGGCCGCCGCAAACGATCTGAACCGGGTGTGCCTGGAACTGAAATGACGTGACGATCCCGAAATTTCCTCCGCCTCCGCGAATAGCCCAGAAGAGATCAGGATTTTCGTGGGCACTTGCCACAACGAACCGACCGTCCGCGAGAATAAGATCGGCGGAGATCAGATTGTCGATCGTCAATCCAAACTGACGCGTCAGGTAGCCCAGACCGCCTCCGAGCGTCAGCCCGCCGACTCCCGTCGTTGAAATGATGCCCGATGGGACAGCAAGGCCGAAAGCGTGCGTCGCGTGATCGACGTCGCCCCAGGTACATCCGGCTCCCACGCGAACGATCTTCGTTGCAGGATCGACGTGGACGTACTTGATTGCCGAGAGATCGATCACGAGGCCATCGTCGCAAATGCCCAATCCGCCTGCGTTATGGCCGCCGCTGCGAACGGAGACACGAACATTATTTTGGCGAGCGAAATGGACGGCGGATATAACGTCAGCTACGTCCGCGCACTTCGCGATCAACGCCGGCCTCCGATCGATCATGGCGTTGTAGACTTTGCGCGCCTCTTCGTATCGGGCGTCCGCGGGATCGATCAGTTGCCCGCGAAATCGGGCTGTCAGTTCGCTGATTGCTTCCGGTTTCACACTGACTCCATTCCGAAATCGAATCTAACGCTCGCAATCGATGGAACGCAGCGACGGTCCCTAGACAATTAAAGCGATTTCAGAAAGTTAACGAGGTCGCGTTGCTCTTGATCGCTAAACCCCAGATTGAATCGTTCCTGATAAAAGTCGACCACGTCCTTTAATGTCGCGGCCATTCCGTTGTGAAAGTAGGGACCGCGTGCGGCAAGTCCGCGCAACGTAGGCCCCTTGAATTTCCCGATATCCGCGCATTTGCCGGTTACCAGCGCTCGGCCCGGATCCGTGGTCTGCACCACGGCGCCACTATTGCATAAAATTGTGAATAACGGCAGATCGGTCGTGCGCCGAGTGGCGTCCGATATTCCTATATTGAGCGGAGCCGGGAGAGAATGGTCGCCTGCGCCTGGAGACGAATGGCAAGTCGAGCAAGAACCCTCTATCACAGCATGGACTCTTCCATCGGCAAGCGGAACATCGTTAAGACCGGCTACGCCACTGATGGCGATCGCGTGAGTATTAAAAAGAACTTCGCCGCGGGCAATCGATTCCCGCCTCTTCGTAAATTCGTCGTAGTTACGGTTCTGGATATCAATCCAGTTCTTAAAGATGTTGAAGACGTTAGGATTAAAGGGCGCACCCGTTGGATTTCCACCTAAAGGATCATTGATACCGAGGAAAAACGTTTGTCGTGGTAGATCATTTGGTCCACCGACAGCTCCGGCTTCGCGGAGAGAACCTGCCTTCTTGACGATAGTCTGAGCGGTAAACAGCGATTTCTCGAAATCTACGATTCGATCCACCTCTTCGGCAGAGGGGGAATGGCTCGCTTGGGCGTGGCCCAGTATGGCGTCTATCGCTTGCTGGTGCAGACCTACGTCTACCTCCGCTTCTGTCCACGGTTTCGATTCATCCGCTACTGGGAACTCGCGGCCATCCCACATGACGGTGCTCAGGAACTTGAGGTTAGTCGCCGGAAGCGGCCGCCGATATACGGAAGCGGTGACCAAATCGTTGCACGCGTAGGGAGTATCGACTCCCGTGATGATGAAATCTGCGCCGTCTGGAACGCCGAGCGCGATACGGACCAATCCTTTAGTGAGAAGCAGTTTGTATGCTTCGCGGCGTGCCTGCACCGTTGAGATGTCGTCGCTCGAACAGGTCGCGCCGTCAATAGGCCGAAATATCGGGTCTGTTCCATGAGACGTGTCAAAACGCTCGCGCACACTCTCCGGGGTGACGGTCCATCCCGCCGAGGGCTGATGGCACGTTGCGCAACTTCGCCCATTTGTTCCCAGGCTTTGAAAGAAAGGATTTCTGAAATCGATCGAGCCGGACGTGGAAATCGTTTCAAATTCTCCGCTTCGGTCGGGGAACTGCAAGGCGTGCGAAGAGTTGGCCCCGCCATTTCGATCGGGCGCGCCGGCTGTCGAGAGCACCGACAACGACGCTGCAAGCCCGAGGGCTCCCACGCAGAAAATGATGTTGACCTTCACGAATTTAGATACGTCTCGACGGCACATTTTTTTGTTTTCTACCGACATCGTTTCGCCATCCTTTTCGCAATCCGACAATTGTTAGGAGCCCAGGGTACTCATTGAATGCAACGGCTTACGGACATGCTTCGTAAACGATGTTGAAAGGCGTTTCCGTCGCGCGGCGAAAGCGGCCGAATCCGGCGGCGGTGACGACGTCGCGGATTTTCGCCTCGCCGGCCTGGGCTCCCAAGCACAACCCAACTTCCTGGGAGCGCGAGCACGGCGTGCAGAGCAAAGTTGAGAAGCCATAGTAAACGCGGCCCACGGGATTGAGATTATCCTTTAAAGAATCATTTGCATAAGGCTCGACGATCATCCACGTTCCGTCCTTTGAGATCGATTGGCGAACGTGTGCAGCGGCGCCGATTGGATCGCCCATATCGTGCAGGCAATCGAACACCGTCACGAG
>JBOGMU010000163.1:0-63024 GCA_050746865.1 Candidatus Acidiferrales bacterium | reverse complement strand
GAGCAGAAGCAACTCGCCGTGAATGCGTGGGGCTCCCCAGGTAGGATTCTCGGCGACCATCTTGAAGATGAGCTCTCGTACCTGCTTTGGCAGCCTCTTTCTGCCGACCTGGTTCCTCCCTCAGGAGATCAATCGCCAGTACAAGCGGAAGCTGGCTCGGTGCCAGCCAACCACCGTTTCAGGGGTGACGATGATGAGCGAGTTCTTTTGTTCGGACCAGACTCGTCGTGCCGCCAGCCAGAACAACTTGTCCAGACCGTTCAATCTGGGCATTGGATGCCGACGCTTGAAAATCGTGAGTTGCTGTCGGAGAGCCGGATTTTCCAGCAGCAGGCTACGACGAGGACAAAACAGACGAGTGATCGTCACCAGCCAGAACCGAATAAATGGAGATCATGCCGGGATAATAGCCGATACCGCGTCAAGTTCAGGCGGCGGCTTAACTTCTTGATTCTAAAGACGAGCAGCATTTTGGCGAGCCACAGGAAGGCGGTGATACCTTAACCCCGAAAGTCTCGCCCGTCGTTGCTGAGTTGCGGCAAAGGCTTAGTTATGACATCGTAGCCGAGATAGAAGAGCGAGCAGGTGTCTGCAACATCTTCATCCCAAAGCGGAGCAGAGTTTTGGCGAGCAACAACCTTAAATCGTCATAGCGCTCAGGCGCGGAGTTTAACGGATTCCTTCGAAGCACCGCCACGGAAGGCGACTTGCTCTCCGGCCTTGGATAGATCCCCACCGTCCACTGTGATGCTCTTGCTGTCTCCGCCTTCCACCTGAAGAAAGACCTGCGCCGGTGTGAGGACGCGCGAGGCGCTCATCAACACATCATGCGTATCGATGAAGCGCAGCAACGACTCCGCATTGGGATTTCCTTCTGCGCCGAAGCCGTTGATGGTCGCATCTTGCACGTGATCGAAAACCATCGCCGGCCGCAGATCCGCCTCTCTCACGCCAAACCGCACATTGCTCAGATTCAGGCCGCGCACGTTGCGAGCATACACAGCATACGCAGGCAGCACGCCGATTTCGAAGTATTCGCCCGCGACTTTTGGCACGTCACGCAGCGCCGCTTCTTCCGCGGTGCCGCCTCCGGGGAAGGTGAACTGGCAATCGTTGAAGCTGATGTTTTCGAGAACGCCGTCATTGATGGCGTTCAGATCGATACACGAGTGCCTTTCGCCGGGCCTGAAATTGCTCGGAAACGGCACGTCGGGAAGATCTTCACCATTCACAACGATAGCGCGAATTCCACGGAAGGAGATGTTTCGCGCGATTCCTGCTGGTGCAGGTGTCGTCGGTGAAGCATTCGCGGCCTGCGCCGCCAGATCGGGCCCCTGTCGACGCCTAGCGCCGACGCCAATGGAAATCGGTCCGGTAACATGATTCATGATCAGATCCGAAAACGAAAGGTTCTCGAAACGTGAGTTTGGCCCGCCTTGTATTTTGATGGGGCAGCCATATGCCTGATAAATGATGCAATTGGATATGGTGATATTCTCAGCCTGTCCGCCTCCGAACCGGAAAACCGACCAGCGCGTGCTGAACGACGAGTTTGCGATCGTCACATACTTACAGCTGCCAAAAAGCGCGCAAGCGTCGTCCTGCGACTGCACCGTGCAATTACTCACCGCCACGTACTGGCTGCTGATGAAATGGAAGCCGTCATTGTTCCCGTTCACGCGGTTATAAATGCGAAGCCCGTCCGCTTTCACAAACGAGCTTTGAATCACCCGAACGGAATGGTAGGCGCTGTCGTAGAGGAAAATGTCACGCAGATTTAGATTCTTGCATTGATAGAAGAGCAGATGATATGGCCGCTGATTGCCGCTGATGCCCGCGGGCGGCATTATACCGCGAGTCGGCGAATGAAATTGCGCGCCCTGCCCGTCAATCGTTCCCGCGCCATCAATCGTGATGTTCTCCGCCTTCACGGCATACAGTAAACCGACGTTTCCATCCTCGAGAGTCGCGTCGCCTCTCAAGGGAATGGCGTCCGCTGCGTGGTACTGTTTGCCGTCGGCGCTGCCGAGGAGCTTTCCAGCGGCTGCCAGATGGAGTCTGACGTTACTCTTCAGTTCGACGGTGCCGATCACGAAGACTCCCGCAGGGATGAGCACCGTTCCGCCCTGATCCTTATTACATGCATCGATGGCAGCCTGGACCGCTGCGGTATCCAGCGTCCTGCCGTCGCCCTTGGCGCCATAGTCGCGAATGTTGTACGTCCGCGCGCCGAGATCGTGATCATTTTTCGTCGGACCTGCTGGCGGTTCTGCTGCCATGTTAGTTGCCGTCAAAAGTCCGGCCCCTACCGATGCACCAGCGGCCATCTCCAGCCACTTCCGACGAGAGGAAAACTGGTTTGGGTCCATAGCTTAGTTTCCGATCTCCGTTAGGCAAGCCAGCCCGGCACCATCCGAAATCGTAAGTGCTCGGGCAGTTTCAACATGTGGGTTGTACAACCCGACCAGTCTGTTCACGGCAATCTGCGAGTGGTCGGCGCGGAATATAGTTCCCCGCAAGTCTTTTCTTCAAGTTAATTAAGGATACGGGAACGTTACAACGGCAGATACGCGCTGTTACCGCTATTCTGATTGAGCGATCGCGGGAGAACCGGCTGAGCCGGGCGTCGGCAAGTTCGTCAAATGGACGGAAATTAAGTGGACATCAAACACGTCATTACCCCTTTCCACATCGACGCGCAGCAGCGCCTGAAAGGAGGGTGGTACACCCTCTCCTTTCCATGCGCCCATCGACTCGATCTTCGACCTTAGTTCCGCCATATGCATCGGCGAAGTCACAAATTGTGCGGCACCAGCGACGCCAGAGGTATCAAGTCCGCCAAGCATAACAATGCGACGGTTCGGCACGGCACCGGTCTGCAAGGTGATGAGGCCGAAGTCGGCCTTGATTTCTTGCGTGCTGGGATCGCGCTCGGTTTTATAGGAGGCGCTTTCGCCTGGTTGCGGATGTCGGTTGACGTATTCGCCTTTCCACGGGTCGGCAACGTCGAGTCGGTTCCACACGAAATCCGAAGGCCGCGTCAACTGCGCCACGGCATCATTTTCTTCCGGGGATCCAAGCAGGATTACATCATGCTGTTGCAAATCATCGATTGTAATCAGGCGACAGCGTTTGACGAGCATTTGCAAGCCCATCTGCGTGAATAGCCTCGTAAGCACGAACACACTTTGAAGGTCGCCCGTGCCCGTGTTCCCGTCTTCGTAATATAAAGGACCCGCTTTGGCGACCAAGGCCGGGCTTGATGCAAATTGTTGAGCCAAATGAGGATCGACGACAGTTCCCGTGTAGTCGCTCGCTCCACGCCGGAACCTGAATAAATCCTCGGCGCCATCCACCAGGTAAACTGCGTCCGCATACCCCACTACCGGGGAGCTATCGTTTCCGAGAAATCCTCGCCAGAAATCCGTGGCGGCGTCACGCGGCAACCCATCAAGACCGCGGCCGAGCGCGGCTCCACTCGAAGCAGCGCCTCGCCACTGTTGCCAGTGCGTTCCCACGAAGATTCCCGTCGCAAAAAATAGCACTGCAAGCGCGAACAGGACGGTGCTGCGCGAGAAGAGTCCTTTGGAGGTATCTGCCGTTTGAGCATGGCCATTAGTCGCGGCCACGGCTTTCGTACCAACCGTCTCTTCCTTCTTTTCGGGCGCGATTGAATCGGTGGCGTTCGTCTTCAGCGCAACATTTCGAAGTTCAAAGCTGGGGATATAGTGCCCTTTGGGGATATCGACGAGAATCGGGTCGGCGATTCCTTCGCTCTCGTAGTATTCCTTGACCTTGAGGCGTAGGCGGTGAATTTGCACGCGAACAATCGTGTCGCTTTGCGGATCGTAGTCCGGTCCGCGTTCGAAGACCTCCATACCGATCGTATATTCTTTGATGTCAGCAAAAGGACCTTCGAGCGCCTTGGAAATTAAATACTGTAACAGGCGCTGGAGAGCGAGGGCGTGGCGGAAGGCTTTTGAATGAATGACCTTGCTGAGCTGCTTCTGAATGTCCTCGGGCGTCGGTCCGCCAAGTTCAATTGTTCCAGGAACTTGCGTGCTGTTCATAACGGAATTCCCCCGGGTCCCACCCGGTCTAGCCAAAACTGCGCGAATTATAGCACCGGGAAGTATCTGCCGCGTATCTTCCGTGTAGCTTCGGCGTAGCAGGCCCGTATCCTCAATTAACTTGCGGGTCTTACGCTTACAGTCCTAGATTCCGCACAGAAAATAACGGGGTATGAATTGCAACGCTGCCGCACGTCGGGCGCGCGGGCTTCTACGTTATTTCAACACCCTCGAATGTCAGCAGGCAGCTTCGGCTTGGGACTGCATTTTCAGTTTTAGTGGGCGTTCGACTGGCCAGGCAGCGTTTCCCTTTCATACCGCTGCCTGGCGGCAACAAGTCATGGGGCGGCAAACAAAGCGACGAGCCATTCGGCTCGACGAGTTCAACGGAGGAGCAGAAGTTATGCGATTGTCTGCGGGATTGTGGAAAGCGGTTGCGCTATTTCTTTTGCTTTTGGTGATTGCTGCCGCGGGAATTCATGCGCAGACGACCAGCGGCGAGATTTCAGGCCAGGTCGTCGATCCTTCAGGTGCTGCGGTAGTCGGCGCGACGGTGACGCTCACGAATCGGCTCACTGGCGATACAAGAGCCGTAAAGACGCAGGATTCCGGTCAGTTTGCTTTTGTCGACGTACAGCCCGGCCAATTTGCAGTTTCCGTAGAGGCCACCGGCTTCAAGAAGCTCGAAAAGAATGGTTTAAACCTCAGTGCCTCGCAGCGACTCTCGGCGGGAACGCTAAAGCTCGAATTAGGCGCAGTCAGCCAGTCAATCAGCGTTACGGCCACGCCCACTCCGGTGCAAACAGATAGCGCCGAACGCTCGGCGCTGCTCGATAGTAACGAACTCGAACACATCAGCACGCCCGGTCATGACGTGCTCGCGTTGGTGCGGCTGCTGCCCGGGGTGGTGAAGGACGGCGAAGGCGCTTCGCAACTCGGCACCGAAAGCGCCGGCGCGGTTTCGGGCACGCGCGAGGTTAGCAACTCCGTTAGCGTGGACGGCGTGAATGGAAACCCGCGCGGCGGCGGCAATCGCTTCGATACGCCTCTAAATAGCGAGGCCGTCGGCGAAGTGAAGGTGCTGCTGAACGATTACCAAGCGGAATACGGCCAGAGCGGCGGCGCCACGATCATCGAGACGATGAAGTCCGGCACACAAACCTTCCACGGCGAAGCCTACTATTACAATCGCAACGAAGATTACAACGCAAACGACACGTTCAATAAAGCCAGAGGGATGCCGCGTTCTCTCTATCGCTTCAACACCGTCGGCTACAACATTGGCGGCCCGGTCTTCTGGCCCGGCAAATTCGACACCAACAAAAATAAGCTGTTTTTCTTTTTTTCGCAGGAGATTTGGCCCAGCCAAGTTCCCGGAAGCACAGAATATTTCATGATGCCCACGGCGCTCGAAAAGAAGGGCGACTTTTCGCAGAGCGTCGATAAACAGGGAGACAAAGTCACGCTCACCGATCCGAAAAATTGTGGACCAAGCGGTACTTCCGCCTGCCTGCTGGATCTCACACATGTCAACCCGATCTATGTCAACCCAAATACCCAAGCGCTACTCAACGTGCTCCCGACCGGGAATCCTACTCCACTAGGTGATGCTACGAGCGGTGGAAAGTACAACTATGTTCTTCAATCGCCGGTTAAAAAGCCGGTCGATCAACAGGCATTGCGCGTGGACTATAATATAACCGAAAAGCTGCACATGTTCGTCCACGCGATGCGCATGAGCAACAAAACCGAAGGTCCGACGAATTCTCCCGGGTTCAGCGCTTCGGGCGAATGGGGGCCTTCATACTTCTACAGTACGCCGGCCAGAAATGCCGCCATCGGCATCACTTATGCCGCCACGCCGTCGATCGTCAACGAGTTTACTGCGGGTTACGCCGATTGGCGCGAGCGCTCCGGCTTCGTTAATCCCGCCGATATGAAGAAAGTGCAGCGTGGCGCCTCGACTGGCGTCAACATCGGCCAGTTCGAGCCGCAGAACAATCCGCTAAACCTGATTCCTAACGCGAGCTTCGGCGGCGGCAGCACGAATGCCAGCTCGGGGTTCGGCATCTCGAACGCGCCCGCGATCAACTTCTACACGCGCTTTCCATTCAACAACAACACGGGCACTTGGGAATACACAGACAGTCTGACGAAAGTCTGGAACAAGCACATTTCCAAATTCGGCATTTTCTGGCAAAACGGCCGTTACGTGCAGCATCCTATCGGCAACCAATTCAATGGCTCGTTCAATTTTGGTGTGAGCACCGGCAATGTCACGGATGCGGGCTATGCCTACGCCAACGCGCTCCTCGGCAATTTCCAAAGCTATGTTGAAGGCACTCGCACAGTTTACGCGCCGAAGTGGAAGATTCTCGAATGGTACGCGCAAGACAACTGGAAGCTCACGCGCAACCTCACGCTCGATTACGGCGTGCGCTTCAGCTACGACTTCCCATACACACTTCAGCCCGGCGACGGCGTTAGCTTTGTGCCCAGCCGTTACAATGCCTCTCAGGTCCCCGCGCTCTACCGTCCGGTCACCTACTCCAGCCTGTCGGGCACTCAGAAGACCTCGTGCGCCGCCGGTTCGAAAAAGACGCCTTCCACCTGCGCGCAAAATCCAGACGATCCCAATGACGTGCAGCCTTCCGGCGCGGTCGGCGACTTCGTCGGCCCATTCAGCTATACCGGCAGCGTGGTCAACACCGATCCGACCTACCCGCACTCGCTGCGCAATAGCAATGGCGTGCTCGTTGGCCCGCGCCTTGGCATTTCTTGGGATCCCCTCGGCGATGGCAAGACAGCAATCCGTGCGGGCGCCGGCATTTTCTACAACCTCCGCGAAGACGCTGGTGTCGTTGGAGATTTTGCCACGCAGGCCCCCGTCGTCAGCAATGTCAACGTGAATCTCGGCAGCGTCTCCACCTTCACGCCAGAGTGCGATAGCGCACCGGGCGGTTGCGCGAACATCTCATCAAATCTTGCTCCGCAGAACACTTTGCTCATGCCGGCGAATCACAAGATCGCCTCGACCATGAGCGCCAATTTTGACATTCAGCGCGATATTGGCTTCGCCACCGTGATTGACGTAGCCTATGTCGGCACGTTTGGACGCCATCTCGAGATCACGCCCAACATCAACGAAGTCCCGTATCTCTCCGAGTTCCAGCCACAGAATCTCGACCCGACGAAAAAGCCGGTTACGACTCTCAACGGCACGGTGACGCAACAGGGTGCCGTCAGCGACAATTTCTTCCGCCCCTATCCCGGGTACGGCACCATCAGCGACCGGGAGTACACCGGGACGTCCAACTACAACGCGCTTCAGGCTACGGCGAATCATCGTCTCAGCAAAAATCTCGAGTTCGGCGTGTCTTATACCTGGTCAAAAACAATGTCCTACGCGGATACGAGTTCCACCGGCACGGCTGGCTCGATGGCCACTTACTTGAATCCACGGTTTTGGAATTACGGTGAGGCAAACATTGACCGGACCCATGATTTTGTCGGCCATTGGGTCTATGATCTGCCGAAATTCAGCAATATGTGGAACACTAAGCTCGTCCGCACCTTGGCTGATGGCTGGGAGTGGTCCGGCGTCATTTCATTCATCAGCGGCGCGCCGCAACAGGTCAGCATCAGTATATCCAATGTCAACTTCACGGGAGGCGGTGACGGCACTCGTATACTCCTCTTCGGTAGCCCCTACGCTTTGCCAAACACTGGCAAATTCCAGTATCTAAACGCGGCCAATTTCGCTTTGCCGCCGGTCGGAAGCACCGCGCCCGGTGTAATCAACCCAGATGCCATTCCCAGCCCGCGCATGCCGGGCATGACGGGCCGCAATACGTACATAGGGCCGGGCACAAATCAATGGGACATGACGTTGGTGAAGAATTTCCACCTCACCGAGCGCTTCGGTCTCCAGATCCGCGGCGAAGCCTATAATGTGTTCAATCATGTGAGCTACAACTCGGTTCAAGACACGGCAAGCTACGACTCCGCGACGGGAACGCTGACCAAAAACGGAAACTTCGGCCAGCTTAACGGCGATCTTGGCCCGCGGATATTGCAACTCGTCGGCAAATTCACGTTTTAAGTCGGCGGCTCAGACGCTGCTGCTTCTGCACCTTTACTGCGTTACACGATTTGCGCGCAGCAAGCCGTCACGGCGGCCCCCACCCGCCGTGGCGGCTTTTCTTTTGTAGCATCGCCACCCTGCTGCTCCTCGTAGCTCCGCACCGAGAGAGCAGACGTTGAGACAAGCGTTCCTACTGAACTCCGTGCCAATCGACAATGATTGCCGCTGATTGCGATTCGATTCGGAGGCGAGGCATGCTAAGTTGATGGCCGATTGCGAACGCTCGGGAGTGAGCCATGGGCACGAAAAGAATTTCGCGGCGAGAATGGATTGCAACTTCTACGACGGCACTGGGCGCGGCGGTTCCACTCGTAGTATTATCCGATTTGGGAAATGTGAAGCCGCAAGCACCGAGTGCGCCGCAGGCTTCTTCAACTCAAGTGCAGACGGCAAGTCCACCGTCCATAGCGCCGACGGGCAGGCTCGCGCAGTCATCGCCGCCGCAGCCGGAAACAGCGCCGGACGGACAGCAGCTCTATCACGGTACAGGACGCGCGGACTGGATGCAGAATCCGCGTTATGCATGGGGCGTGATGACGCATTACCTGGCTGACTGGCAATCGCAAGTCAACAGGCTCGATGTGAATGTAGATCTGTGGAACAAGATGATCGACGGGTGGGACGTCGACGGCATGGCGAGGCGTCTCGCATCGGTCGGCGCGGGGCATTACCAGATCAGCATCGGCCAAAACTCGGGGTATTACCTCTCGCCAAACGCAACCTACGACAAAATTACCACGATCACACCAAGCAAATGCTCGCGCCGCGATCTTGTGGCGGACTTTTACGAGCCGCTCCGACAGCGCGACATCAAGTTGATGGTTTATCTGCCTTCGGGCGCGCCGAACGGCGACAAAGTCGCCAAGGCCGCGCTCGAATGGGATAACGGCGGCTATCCAAACAAAAGCTTTCAACGCAAATGGGAAGCGATCATCACCGAGTGGTCAAAACGCTGGGAGAAAAGGGTCACAGGTTGGTGGCTCGACGGCGTGGTTTACCCGAATTCTATGTACCGTTCATCTGGTCCACCGAATTTCGCAAGTCTAGGAGCAGCAGCGCGAGCGGGCAATCCCGATGCGTGCGTCGCATTCAATCCCGGCGTATATAACCGGCTTTTTGCGATGTCGCCAGATGAGGATTTCACGGCCGGAGAGATTGATGATCCGAATCTAGCGAAGGTGATGCATCAGGTGAATGGGCGCGTCGATGGGACGCAGATTCATGTGCTGTGCTTTCTGGGTGAGCACTGGGGTAAGGGTGAGCCGCGGTTCACGACGGATCAAGTGATCGCATTCACGAAAAAGGTGAGAAATTGGGGAGGGGCCGTCACCTGGGACGTCCCCGTCGAGCTCGACGGAACAATTACCCAACCTTTCCTTGACCAACTGGAGGCAATCGGCAGAGAATTCCCACGCGATCGTGTGTAAAGAGAACGTTAGACAGACCAACGCCGCGCCGCACCAACAATCCTGCTATATAGAGGGTAGCCCCATCATACTGTCCCTGCTGAAAACCCTATCTCCTGATAGCTTTTGCACAAAAGGATTTCGTCGACTCGGACCTTCGGCCAGCTGATAGATCATTTTCCAAATCAATGAAAGTTGGGGCTCGCGATGGACGGATTCTCAGATGCTATTGGTGGAATCGGATGATTTCAAAGGCCGACCCAAGCAGGATAGAAAACGCTTCAGAGCGGCGACCCCTTCAAAGGACGCGTAGAGTGGGCGATCACTTTCCTTCGGTCCAACCCGGAGACATTGGTTATAGAATGTACCTAAGACATGGGTAACACTTTTGGGCCGAACGGATTTTCGAGCGGCTCCAGAACGCGCGTCTCAAGATCGAAGTAACCCAGATCATAATCCATAAAGCTGACCAGCCAGATGTCGTCGTGAACTTCTTTGATGTTCACGGCCTGGCCGGCGAAGACCTGGCTGAAATTAATTTTTTCCTGTCCCAGACAGATGCGCCCGCAACGGGTGACGACGATGATCTTGTCGTGAAAAGGATAGTCGATATCCGGCAGTCCGGTGTAGGGACGCGGGGAAGGTCGATAAACCTCGGTTGGGAACTTCATGTTCAAGGCTTCGTGCGGTCGTTCGTTGTTGAAGACTTCGATGAAGTCATCGAATCGGGCCTTTTGTTGAAGGAAGTCTCTGGCTGCGGGCTTGGTGGCCTCTTTTTTCAACGTGAGACGCATGCGCTCATGACGTCCGTTCTGTTGCGGGTGGCCCGGCTTGATTCGCTCGATGCCGATGCCCAATCGGAGCCACCACACCGCGAGTTTGCGCAGGTTAAATAAAGCATGGGCCGAACCGAAAGGAACACCGTTGTCACCGCGGATGTTCCCCGGCAGGCCGCGTTCTTTAAAAAGCCTTTCAAACACGGCAAAAGCAAGGTCTTCCGGGTAGAGGAAAGAGCTTCACAACAGAGCAGGTATCGGCTGGCATGATCGGTGACCGTCAGCGGATAACAATACTGGCGGTTGCCAAGCAGAAACTCGCGTTTGTAATCGGTGCACCAGAGTTCGTTGGGAGTTTGACCGGCCGAAAGAGCGGTTCCTTGTGCACGTCGTCGTGCGCGGCCACGACGCTCGGCCAAGCCGTGGCGATCCAGCACAGCATGAATCGTGCTCTTAGCAAGAATGGAGATGCCCGAGAATCTGCGGATCGAGACGTTCGCGAATTTTGCAAGCGCCCCAGCTGGGGCGCTCGCGTTTCACGTTCAAAATATAGCTTTCTACCTGAAAGGGAAGCTGGTTGGCGTAGCGGTAAGGGCGCCGGCTGCGATCGGTCAGCCCCTGCACGCCACATTCCTGGTAGCGATCAAAAATCTTGTAACCCGTCTTGCGAGAGATCCCGAACTCGCGCCAAAGCTCGGCCAACGGTTCGCCAGCTAGCGGGCGTGCCACAAACTGCAGTCTTTCGTCCATCACCGAACACTCCTTCCAGGGCATCGCTCCCTCCTCTTCAGAGGAGAAAGTGTCACCCCATGTGTCCGGTACAATCTGTTACCTATGTCTCGGGTCGCTTCCAAAAAGCCCGCCAACAAGTAGCGGCGCTCTCCTGAAAAGCGAACGGATATTGCTCTATAGGCAGTTAAAACTAACTCTACCACCGAGAACAAACTTTCACGGTGGAGAAACCTCTTCGAACTAGCGACAACTAATGGAAGTGTTCTGCTCCCTACCTTCACCACAGGTGAGCAAAATATATCGAAGAGATGGAATCGATGCATCATTGCGACTCATCTGTAATGACCAGATGGAATCTTGTAAATGACGATGGCGAATACAGTGAACACAGCGACGGAAGTCGCCGGGACACGGGAACAGATGCGCCTACGCTTCGGTCCGCGGCGTTCAAAGGTATCGTGCTGGATTACTTCTGGAAACTATAAGAGCTGATGCTCCGCTAGGCCAATGCGTCCGCTGCGTACTGACGGCACCTAACGATCTCCTTCTCAGCGTCCGACCCCTCCGGAATCTGGTACTCCAACTCAATCGCGATCGGGAAAGTGTACTTCTCCTTTTTCGCGAGTTGCAGGATTTCCTTGATCGGTGTGTCGCCCTGTCCCCATGGTTTGTTCACGCCGCCATTTTCCGGCAACGTGATGTCCTTAAGGTGCAGGCTCGTGATCTTCGCGTGGTTCTTCTGAATAAACTGAATCACATCGCGATTTCCCGCCTGCACGTAGTGGCCGGCATCGAGGTTGATACCGTTGTATTCGGATTGCGCCATTGCCTGATCCCAAAGCGCCGGCGTAGCCTGCGTGTGCTCATGGTATCCGACCATAGTTTTGTGCTTCGCGGCGAACTGCCCTACTCGTTGCGTCAAATCAGGATCGGTAGGCATTTCCATCGTCACCTGATTGCAGCCGAGAGCCTTGGCAACATTAAAAGCGTAATCGTATTCACCATCCGGCATATCCAGATCGAGCGCGATCTTGAATCCGTAAATCCATACGCCGGCATCCTCGTACATTTTGCGAAGTTCCTGGTATTTGTCCATCGAAGCAGCGACGCGCCAATCCGTCAGAGCCTGAGCCGCCGCTTTGCGGGCGGCAATTTGCTCCGGTGTCAAAGGCCCGCGTCCGCGCGCGCCGCCGCGCCCGGTCGGTAGCGGTGCACCGGCAAACATTTCGGCTGTCGTGTTTTGCATTTCAACGGCGCTAAGATTTGCTTGAACCAAATCGTCCAAAATCGATTGGGCATCGCTCGGCATGTTATGAAAGCTGTAGGGCGCGATCACGCCAATGAGCACGCCGTTGATTTTTGAATCTGGCTTTGTTGCTGCGGATGTTCTGGCGCTTGACGATAGAATTGCAGACACTATCGGAATACTTCCTATCGCAAGCTTTCCAAGCTGCCTTCTCGTATACAACATGATGTGTGACCTCCTATTTGAATGCTCAGCTCGCGCTTAAACAATTCGCACTAACGTTCGCTTCATTTCCTCTCGTCTTCGTCGCCAGTTTAATTCCCCGAACCTCCGGGAGCAGAGACCCAGTAGGACTGATCGCCGGGATAGTCTTTCGTATCGGGCAAATTCGCTAGAATAATCCGCCGTAGTTTTAGCGTATCCAAATCGCCCACTTGTTCGTAGAGAACATCGCCATTCGGGGCTAGTAACACCGTGACCGGTACAGCACCTGCCATATTCGTGTCAAATGCGGCCTGCATCGCGTAGACATCGTCGTCGGCGAAAAGCATGTTCTTGCTCGTCGCGTGCTCGTTTTTGAGGAACTCCATCACGCTGGTCTTTTCCTCGGGTGTGTTTTCCGAAACCGTCACAAATGCAACACCCCGATCCCGAAACATCCGGAAGGTATCTTGCAAGTCCGGAAATTCGCCCACGCAAGGACCGCACCATGTGGCCCAGAAGTTGATCAGCAACATCTTTCCGGTGGGATTCGCGCGAAGTTTGCCAAGTTCTTCCTTTGTGGCTATAGAAAGCTCAATCGGCTCAGCTTCAATCTTCGTTAGTTCCGCTTTGACTGTAGGAATCTGCGAGGACCAATTCACAGGGGAGCCGGCAGTTGGCGTTGTTGCAACATCTACAGGCTGCCCGGCTAGCAGCGCCTCGATCGCGCGACGCGCATCCTGGGTCCTCACTGCAGATTCGGCCATGTTGTCGTCAATGCGGCCACGATACTGGAGCTTGCGCTGTTGATCGAAGATGAAAATCTCCGGCGTTGCCGCTGGACCGAATTTCGTTGATACAAGCTGTTTGTCGCCATCAAACAGATACGGCCAATCGAAATGAGCGAAACTGGCATGCTCTTTCATATCGTCGAGCGTCTCGCCAACGTCTGTGTAAGCCTGCTCCGCATAGCTGACCGCATGCGGATTGTCAGGATCGATGGCGATGACAGCGACACCCTTTGCACGAAAATCGTCGTTAAGCTTCCTGATGCGCGCTTCATACAGCTGCGAGGCCGGGGAGTGATTTGATTCAAAGACAATCGCCAGGACCTTTGCATCTGCGTATTCGGACAGTTTGTGATTTTTACCATCAACGCCGGGCAGATCAAACTCGGGGGCTGGCGTTCCGATCGCCATTTCCTGATGGGCGCCGTCTGAAGGGACAGCTTGTTGTGCCGATCCGCTAAGGCATGCCACCGCGCAAAAGGCGAGACTTATCGCGAAGCGCCACGACTTCGACTTCACAAAAGAACACCAACACTTCGCAGACCTTTTTTCAGGCATAGCTCAGCTCTCTAGAAAATACAAATTGTAAGTCTTGAATTCACTTAGTTAGCGGCCTTGGCAGAAGCCATTCTCCGGGAACCGAACGGAGAAACAGCTCTGAGCACCAGCCAGATCGCGAGATAGCGCCATTTGATTCCGTGGAGACTTCATCGCATAAGCCTTTCGATTTCCGTTTCCATATCGGCCAAGTTCAGACCGCCCGTGATTCTTCGATCGATCTTTCCGTCAGGCGTGATCACAAACGTGGTGGGATACCCGAAGAGCCCGCCAAATTTCGTCGTGATCTCGTCATTGCCGAGCACAATTTGGTAGTTCATGTTCATCTGCTGGCCAGCGACGTCAAATTTTCGCGCTCGCACGAACGGCGTAACAACTCTGCTGCCGTCGTCGTCCATTGCGACACCCAGCAATGCGAACTTCCCGGCGCCATACTTCTGCTGCAAGGTGATGAGCGTGGGAACTTCGGCAAAGCAAGGATCACACCATGTGGCCCAGAAATTCACGAGAACAACTTTGCCTTTCAGGCTGTCAAGCGGTAGCTTTGCGCCCTGTAGGTCCGTAAAACTGACGGCAGGCTCATCCTGTAATTCCGCGGACGCGCCTGTGTTGTGAGTAGTCGTGCTAGCAACGGTAAGGCTACGCGCGCCGGGAATCCAGTTTTCAGGCTGGAAGAAGTTCAGCTTGCCCGACAAAAACGTAAGCTGGTTGGTAAAAACCAGGCACCCAATCGCAAGAAGCAGCACACCGCTGAAAACCTCCACGGTGTGCAGATGCTTGCGAAAGCGCTGGTATATTTTCAAAAATCGTCCGATACCCAGCGCTGTGAGCAAAAACGGAATCGCCAAACCGGCAGAATAAAATGCCAGCAGCACAATCCCCTGGCCGACCGTCTGTTTCGTGGCGGCTATTGCGAGCACGCCCGCGAGAATCGGACCGATGCAAGGAGTCCATCCAAAGGCAAACGCAAATCCCATCAAGAAGCCGCTGACCATTCCCGGCTGATTTCCACCGACGTTGCGCAAGTGCACATCGCGATTGAGCCAGCGGGTCATGCTCGGGCCGATGAGGAAAATCAGCGCGATGGCATAGAGGTCAATGGGCGAAACACGGAGTACAGAACCGCCAAGCCAGAATCGAATTGAAATACCCGCGATCAGCAGGATTACACCGAGTACAATGCCAATCTTGACGCCGATTTTTGCCAGCCAACCGATCAGATGGAGACCGAAGAGCACGATCAGCGCCCCGGCAACAGGCGCAAGCAGTGCACGGTTCCGCAGCATGAAAGCGCCCACGGCGCTTGCCGAGGCTCCCAGCGCAATGAAGACCGCGGAAAATCCGATGACGAAGGCGAACGCCGTGGCGAGAACACCGGCGCGCGGCGCTTTGTCTTCTTTCAGTTGCTCGACGCCGATGCCCGAAAGCATCGACACATAACCGGGCACCAGCGGGAATACACAGGGAGAAATGAACGAAAACAATCCCGCCAACAACGCCGTAAGTACCGTTACATCCATGAAGCCGCTTTCCTTTTCATGTCACGCGCTTAACGCTCGACTATGGCAGATCGAAGGGGCCAAGCCGAGCGTTGCACAGTGCGTTCAGTGATGGTTTTATGTTGAACTAGGCAGATTCTTCGTCCGCTATTGGCCCTTGCCCTCGTCTTTAATCACCGAAGTCCAGTACTCTTGAATGTCAGCCCAGGGTCCGTCGTTTGGGATCGTCGCAAGAACGTTCCAGCGCACACGCAAGATGTCGGCCTTGCCGGTCTTGGTATATGCAACGTTTCCATCCGGCCCGATTATCATCGCGAAAGGTGTCCCAAGCTTCCACTTCTCTCCAACAGCCGCTTGCAACGCTTTCGTATCGGTCGAATTGAACTGCAGGTTCTTGCCGCCCGCGTGCTGTTGCTTCAGGTAGTCAAGTACGGCAGCTGAATCCTTTGGGGCATCGGTGTTAACGGTGACCATGTCGAACTTACGCAAGCGATACATCCACCAAGTGGTTTCGTAATTATTGAATGTTGCCAGGCAGTCTTTGCACTTGAGCGACCAGAACTCTACGAGCACAGTTTTACCGGTGTTATTCGCGCGAAGTGCCTTCAGATCGTCCGCGCTTGCCGGAGTTAAAGCCACGGCCTCCGCATCGAGTTTCGCTCTCTCTCTCTCAACTCCGGCAGAGTGCGAGGAGAGCCACTTCGTCGAGCATCCAAACGTCTGCGTCGATGCGACTGGCACCGGCTGTCCAGCCAACATCGCTTCGATAGCATTACGCGCATCGCTGACTTTCACCTTGGCGATGGCCGTGGAATCGTCGATGCGGCCCTCGTAACGCAACTTGCGATCCTGATCGAAAATAAAAATGTGCGGTGTGGCCACGGTTCCAAATTTTATCGTTGTTGTTTGTGTGTCTCCGTCATACAGATACGGCCAGTCGATATGGCGCAGCGCCGCTCTGGTTTTCATGTCCGCCATATCGTCGGTCATATCGGTATAACCAAGCTCACTCAGCTGGACAGTGTTCGGATTGTTGGGATTGATCGCAATGAGCTGAAGCCCCTTGCTCTTGTAGTCCTCATAGATCCCTCGAATTCGAGACTCATAGGCGATGGATACGGGACAGTGGTTGGATTCGAAGACGACTGCGAGGATCTTGGCGCTTTTGTACTCGTCTGATGAGTGCGTCTTGCCGTCGATACCCGGCAGATTGAAATCCGGCATTTGCGAACCAATGGCAAGCACCGGATGCTCCAAGTTCGCATAAAGCCCGCGGTTAGCGCCGCGACCTTGCCCTCTGCCTCGAGCCGCTGTTCCCGCCGCCGGTGCGCCTGACGCGGAATTTTGTTGCGCACCCTGCGCGTGAAGCAACGATGGAACAAAAACAATCGCGGCAGCCAGAAGAAATGCGCAGGCAATCGCGAAAGCAAATGGTCGGCCATGCCGCAAAAGCCCGGACTTGCTGGTTGTCGAACAATTGCTAGAATTCATTCCCTTCCTCCTTCGATAAGTTGCTTCTAAGAACGTTCAGTAATTCCTTTACATGATGTAAGAGCTAAAAAAGAACCTTCAGCCCAAACTGAACTAGTCGCGAATTAAAGTTCGAATTCAAGCTCGTAATGGCTCCTACTGGAACTGCATTGGGGTTCGTATTTACGTTCGACCCGGCGGTTCCCAAAACTCCCGGTGCCTTGGTACCGCCCGCAAATTGAGAGATTGTAGAAGTTGGGTTGTTGAAGTTGGGATGGTTGAATAAGTTGAACACTTCCGTCCGAAACTGCAGCCGAATTTCTTCGTGGATCGGAAATTCTTTAAAGAACGAAAAATCCGTCCTCTGGAGATGCGGGCCCGAAAGCTGGCCGCCATGTTCGTTCCCAAACGTGTTCACCGCGTACTGGTGCACGAAGCAACTCGCATTAAACCATTTCAGGTGCGTCGGGTTCGAGATTTTGCCGGAACAGACCTGGTCGGGACTTCCAGCGCTACCGAGGCCAGTTGTGTTCACGCTTTGTCCAACGCTGAATGGCAAGCCTGTCGACCAAGTTCCAGCAACGTTTACCGCCCAACCCTTGATAAACACAGCTTCCACTCCCGTCGCGGACTTGCCAAACGGTAACTGATAGTTGGCCGTATAAGCAACTCGATCGCGAATTGTGGTGTTGCTGTTGTTGAAGCCGCCTTTATTGAAATACGGAACCACGATTGGGTTAGAAGGTGACTGCGGGTTGTCGTAATAGCAGGGGTTGATCCCGGCCAATGTCTGTGTGGGTTGGCAGGAGCCTCCTGTGAAGCTCATGCCATGAGCCCACGTGTAGTTAACGGAAACCGTTAACCCCTCATTGAATCGGCGGACAAACGTCGATTGAAGCGCTTCGTATGCAGTTGCTCCGTAGACGCCGTACTCGCTGATCGATGCAGTCTTGGCCAGCCAAGGGAACTGTGTGGAGAGCGGCAATACGCCGTTCTGGCCTGGATTCGAAAGAGCCTGCAAGTTGAGCATCTTTGGCGCGTGACGCCCCAACTCGGTCACTCCTCCTACTGTCAGGACGTTTGAACCGAACGCTTTTTGAACATTGAGGTTCGCTTGCTCGAGGTACTGATTTGGCTGGTCGAACGGCTGCGCGGCGTTAATCGAGTAGCTCTGGTATGGATCAGTTGCCGCTGGACACGTTGTGGCATACGCCGACAGCGTAGTGAAAGTGCACTGTGCTGACGTCGGAGCAAAGACAAGATTCACGTTAGTCACGGGCACTGGAGCTCCTGCCGCAAGAAAGGAACCGCCTGCTTGACCCACAACGCTTGCAGAATTCGGAGCCGTACCCGCCCCACAAACGGACGACGCCGGCGCTCCAGCGCTCGTAACGCAAACCGGTTGTCCATATTGTGCAGTAACACCGTTCGCGTAGGGAGCGGCGCAGACCGTGTTGGTACCCGTCTCGTTCTGGAGCTGGCAGTTCGCGTTGAAGTTCCCAGGCGCGTTCTTCAAGCTATAGTTTGAACTGTAGTTGATTGGGAAGAATGTTAGCCCAAAACCACCGCGCAGAACGATATCGTGCTTCAACGTGGCTGCAAAACCGAATCGCGGTGCAATGTCGCGGTAGGGAGTCTTGACTCCCGCCGTTCGACCAGACTCTTGCGCACCCGGGATTCCGGGTCCCACGATTACGCCTCTCGCCTGGTCGAAGTTCGTAATGCGATTGCCGCGCTCGACGAATGGCGTGAAGATGTCGTAGCGCAAGCCCAGATTCAAAGTTAGCCAGCGTTTTGCGCGCCAGTCGTCTTGGACATAGGCTGTGGGTTCCCAGAACTCATAACCGCCCTCCCACAGCGTGTAGCTACGAAGTGCCGCTGGCTGCCCGCCCTCAGAAACGCCTCCTTGCACAAGTCCTTCAAGAAGATCTCCCAGCGGTTCTCCTGTGTAGTTTCCCGTGAATCCGAAAGCTCCATTGGGACTCGGACTCTGCCCGATGGCTGCGCGACGACGAATGACCGAGACACCGGTCTTGATGCTGTGCGAACCTTTTGTCCAGATCACCTGGCCGGAGTACTGGAAGGTATTGTCGAATTCAAGCAGCGGAACGAAAGCGGCATCGCCGAGGACGGCGTAGCCACTCGGTGTTACGATCGACAAACCCGTACCAAAAGCAAGGCTTGGTGCGTTTACGCAATTCCCAGCGGAGCTGAGAGCATTGGGTGCACTGCTGCATTGAAAGCCAAGCTTGTTCGAGACGTTCGAGCCGTTGTTAATCGGCAGTGAACGAATTGAGAGGCGTGTGAAAGCAGCCTTGAGGTTCAGCACCAGGTCCGGATTAATGACGTGGACGAACGAGACTGCCACCTGCTGCCCTCGAGTAAAGTTAGAACCTGGAAATCCATTTACCCCAGACCCACCAGGCGCACCGGGATTGAAGGTAATTCCGCCTGCCGCCCCACCGGCTTCCGGATAGCCAGTAGCCGGGTCAATGGTCACAGTCGGGAACGACGGAGGAATATTCGTAACCGAATCATTGATGTCGTACCGAGCATAGAGTGTGTTTTTGTCTGAGAAATGCTCGTCAATTCGACCGTCAATTGTCTCCAGGTGCTGCCTTCGGATCGCGCTCGGGGTGGTATAGGAGCTGCAACGGGAAGTTAATGGCGTGCAGTTCGGAATCGGATACATGCTGAAGAAGGCGAGTCCCAAAGGATTGATGCTAGCGCCCGGTATTGTGACGTAGGGACACGCACTCGTACCGTAGTTACCACCTGCGGCGTTCGAGCATGCCGCAGAACTTCCTCCTGGTTGAGAAATCGTAGGGTTATCAGAGAAATCGCCTGGTAGCGTCGGGCTCGTGCCGTCGGGGCACGTAATCGCGCCTGTATAGCCCTGAAGCCCGGCCAGCTTGCTGCCCCTCTCGCAAAGCGTTGGGACGTTGGATGCTGCGAGTCCCGAAAGACCATACGCCTGCTGGAACTTTTCGAAGTCCGCAAAGAAAAACATCTTATTCTTGCGGATTGGCCCACCGATGCTGGCTCCGTATTGATTTTGCTGATAAGCGGGATTCGGAGGGGTCGGCGTTAAACCGCCCAAGGAGTTCGACGGGAACGAATAACCGGGATTAGTGTTCAACACTTTGTTCCGGAAGAATTCGTATGCGGTCCCGTGGAAATTGTTAGTGCCGGACTTCGTGACGATGTCGACGATTGCGCCGCCCGTCTTTCCAATTGAGGCGTCGTACATGTTCGTGACGACATTCACTTCCTGAATCGCATCGACGGAGGGGCGAGCAACATTGCCACCGATAATCCGCTCGTTGTTGTCCATGCCGTCGATCATATTGTTGTTGATGCTCTCGTTCTGGCCGTTTGCTGTGAAGGAACTTACCGCACGTCGGTCATCCGGAGCTGTTCCAGATAGCAGACCGTTCGTTGTTCCTTCGGCTATGCCGGGTGACAATTGAATCAGTTTTACGATGTTGCGGCCATTCAGCGGAACGTCCTCGACGGCTTGGGTGGTGACCAGGGTGTTAAGGCTGGAGGTATCTGTCTGAAGAGCCGGCGCGACGGTGCCCGAAACTTCAACAGTCTGGGTCACATCGCCCACTTCTAGCTTGGCGTCAACGCGCGCGCGATCTCCGCCAGACACCGCGAAGTCAGGAGCGACGAATGTTTTAAATCCTTTGGTTTGTACCCTGACGTTGTAAGTTCCGACCTGAACCAAGGTGAAGATATAATCGCCGCTCCCGTTGCTCGTAGTAGTTTGAACAATCCCGGTTCCGACGTTCGTCAGTGTAATGCTCGCAGACGGCAGGACAGCGCCGCTAGCGTCTGTCACGGTTCCCACAATATCCGCGGTGTTCTGTTGTGCTCCGGTGCTCGCGGTCCAGAGCGTTAATGCGCATATAAGCGTCATCAAACAAACCGCCGACCGAAGTGTCATCTTGCGAAGAAACGATTTCGACTGTAATTCCCCTTGTACCACGGGGTTAGCCCTTCTCATCGTGGCTGCCCTCCCCTATTCGAATTCAAAAAATTGATCAGATGTCACACACAAACTGTTCATGCACCGCGTTTAAGCGCCTTCAGCGCAACATTGCGCATTTGAGCTCATCCTGGCCTTCGCCTTCGTTTTGAGAGACGGTGGCTGAAAACTCAGAAGCAGACGTGAGCCTGCGGAATCACGCAAAAGGACCTTCACCCAGAATTCAGGAGATTCGGACACTCTTACACCTGAATTCAAAACCCACCCTCCCCACAGTCCGAGAACAGCGTGCCCGCCATTCATCGACTAGTCTGCATCTGACACTGAAAAGCTTCCCGGATCAATCGACACGCGAGGTGCCCGACCGACACGAAGGCAGCTATGGATGTCGTTTTCTGCAGTGCTCATATCAGAACCGGCTGGAAACGCGAAAGGTAGATACCGTTAAAAGCTGAGTTCGCGGCTAAGCCTTTTATTTTCAGTTGGCTGTCTGCCGCATTACCGACACTGGGGGCTTGTATCGATACAACGCCAAGGCAATATTTCAGACAGACATCGCAGCATCCGTCTAACTTCAATCTCGTCGGACAATGGAAGGCCATTGTTTCCCCTGTTCGATGGACGAATGTCCCGGCTTCGGGACGAGCGTCATGTCCTCGGTGAAGCAGCGAGACACCGCAGCGTGAACCGTGGTGCGATAAGCGTCGAAGTTCTCACAGGTCGCTGTCCACCATGTGCGTCCACCAGACGCAGGCCTCCGCCTTTCTCAAAAGAACCGCTCACGCCCCAGATGTGGTTACGTTACTTACCAAAGGTAGGCAGCAACCACGCTGGGTTGCCCAGCATTGTTGCCCACTATCACCGTCTCGATCACGATTTGGATGTTCTTGTGTTTCCAGTCCCCCGGCGAGAGTTTCTCTGCTTGCCCCAAGCATGCGCTGTCAGCCAGACATTGTGCGGCGGGCCCTGTCGCGTACCCCGTAATCCCCGAGGACATCACGATAGGATGTCCGCTGGTCCGGTCTAAAACTCGAGAGATGATGCCAAAATCCTTTGAGATTTTAGCTGTAGGATCGTCCGTCGTATCGGGGATGCTCCATTCCCGGGATGATGGGTTTTGCCTGTCACTGATGTAACGCAAATTCCCTTCGTGCGCGAAACTGAAGCGTAGGTTGTACCTCAATCGAGTCGCCCACGAGTTGCCACGATCTCCAATGATGATCGCCGAGGATTCCTGCAGGTCCTGCAACTGCACATCATCGACTCGACGGATAAAGAAAGCGTGTTGCCGGCCCAGAATAGAGGATACCGTCGATAGGGCCAGTGCATCCGGAAATCTAATCTGATTGCGGTAAGACAAGGGCGGCACCGGCGCCTCAGATATTGGCGGAGGCACCGCCGGATTTGAATTCGGCTCACGATTAAAGTTCATGTCTGGGATACAAATCATGACGGGCGCTGACGAACTTTCGATCGGGCTCCAGAAGCGGTCGAAGGAATTTTCGCGGCTCGGCAGCTTTGACCAGACAAAGGCAGATACCAAGATGCAAGAGATGACAATCGCCAACGCCAGCTGCCAGCGGGTTTCCGTTCGCCGAGGGACGACCTCAACCTGCGTAATCGGTGTTATCTGGCCTGAATCCGGCACGCTTGTCGGAGGCTCAAACACCGGAACGTAAGAACCGCGCGGAAACTCGATACGCGGCTCAGTCTCATGACCGGGAATCTGGTAATACTGTGCGAGGCGCTTTCGCACTTCTGCCGCCGTCACACGAACCACTGGATCAATGCTCGTATCGTAGTCGAGGTTCCGAGCGAAAACCTCCATCCCCAAAGTCCGTTCTTTGATATCTGCTGTATTTCCGTTCAGTGCACGCTCGACGGTGTACCGCAGGAAATCCCTGTACCTCTGACTATTTCGGAAAAACCTGCTGGCAAGAATTCGGTCCAACTGCTCCCGCACTTCGTCTTGTTTTGGCATACGTAAAAGGGTCGTAGTCGCTGATTTGTGCTACGACTTTACCACAATTCGCCAAGACGGCGATGATGGACACGAAGCACCGGGTGTGTGCCTGGCGAGCCCTGTTTACAACAGCCCGCGGCATTTTGGAGGCGACACCGAGCAGCCGCGAGCCTCCAAGTGCTTCCGAGAACTAACGAATATCGCTTCGGACCTACCTGATCAAGACTGTCAGCAATGTTCGGAACTCGGGCGAACATTGCTCCGCTTACCAGACGTATGCGGCGACGGCTCGCGGTTCTCCCACGTTGTCGTTAATGATGGTTGTCTGAATGACGATCTGAACGTTCTTATGCTGCCAATCTCCCGGCGCCATTTTCTCGGCGGCCGCAAGGCAGCTTGGCTCCGAAAGACACATTGCGGCTGCTTCGGTACCGTATTGAAAAAGCCCGGCCGCGGTGATGAGAGGATGCCCCGTAGTGAGATCGTTCACTCGCGAAATGATCGCATAGTCCGTCGTCATAACCGATTCTGCCTGGTCCGGAGTGCGCCGTACGCTCCATTGCTGCGACGAAGGATTTTGGCGATCACTCACATAATGAAGCGAGCCGTCATGAACAGCGCCAAATCGTAGGTGATCGTCAAGTTTTAGCGACCATTGGTTGGAGCTGCGACCTCCAATTAAGAGGACAGGCCCTTCCTCCAGATCCTGCAGATTTGCATCATTTGCACGTCGAAGACGAAATGTCCGGTCGGCGCGCCCGAGAACGCCTGTGAGTATCGATGCTGCGAACGAATCGCCGAACGTTACGCGATTTCTGCGGAAAGATGGAGGCAGCGCCGCCAGTGCAGTCGCAGTAGGATTGGCAGGCACCTCCGAGCCACGGGTACCGGGAGAGGCCGCAGGAACCCCGTTGGCTGTTAGGTCCGGGATGCAGACAAGCACCGGCACAGAGGAACTTACGACAGGCGCCCAGAAGCGGTCGAATGAGGTCTCACGAACAGGATGCCTTTTCCACGCCAAAAGGAAGATTGCCGCGCATGAAAGAGCGAGTGCAGCGACCCAATATTGCCAGCGCGCCGACTTGCGTTTTGCAGGCGGGGCAACAAGCACCTCTTGCGCGTTGGTGTTGGCGGGTTCAGGCTCTTTCGGGAATTTGAAGTCGGGAGCGTAAGAACCTCGCGGGAACTCGATCCGAAGCTCGCCGTCGTGGCCAGGCAGCTGATAGTACTGCGCCAACCGCTTCCTTACTGCGACGGCCGTCATCCGTACGACTGGGTCGGAATTTGTATCGTAATCGTGGTGCCTGCCAAACACTTCGACGCCTAGCGTCCGCTCTTTCAATTGGTCGAGCCTGCCGCCGAGCGCCTCCTCGACCGTATAGCGCAGAAAATCGGGAAATCGTTTGCTGTGCCGAAAAAGGGGGCTGGCAGTAATGCACGCGAGCTGCCTGCGCACTGTTTCCTGCTCTTCGGAGGAAAGCAGCCCTGCGGGTGTTCCCTGTAGAGTCTCGTTCTTCATAACCCCGGCCATTCAGCCACTGCACCCTGTGGGAAGGTTAGCGCGCCCACTTCCCAGTCAGCCATTCAACGATCTTCTAGCTGCGATCAGCTTTTCGATGGTCTGTCTTCATTCGGGAACTCAGTCCTCGGATTTTTCCGCGGCGGCATGTAATCCTGAAGGCCACCTATCGGAAATCACCGAAGCGTAAGTTGCCATATCGCAGTAGGGTAGAGAGTCTTTACGTTTCGCTTACCGTATTTCTATTGCGTTTACTCCCGGCCTGTCAAGTACGAATGTCCCCGAGTCCATTCGCCACATATTAGATCTCTTTCGGATCGGCGTTCTTACCGAGCAAGGGCTCCCATCCGCTGATCGGCCGCTGGGTTACAACTCATCTGACGCACGAAATGGAGGTACAGAATGGCTGGAATCTGCTCTAAGCGTTTAGCCCTTACATTGGCTTTGGTGATTTGCTTTTTGCTTAGCGCCGGCGTTGCCTCCTCGCAAGGAACGGCAGCCGTGGTCGGTACCGTTACCGACGCAAGCGGCGCTGTCCTGCCAGGTGCAACCGTCACACTTACGAACGTAGCGACAAACGTGTCCCAGACAGTCGCGACCTCCGCGACCGGCGATTACGTGTTTTCCCTGCTTCAGGTCGGAACCTACACTCTTAAGGTCGAGCAGAAGGGCTTCAAGTCCTTTGTCGCTTCCACGATGACGCTGGCGGCCGGAGATCGCACCCGCGTCGATGCCAAGATGGAGGTAGGCTCTGAAACGCAGAGCGTCGAGGTCTCTGGATCGGTTGCGCCAGCTCTGCAGACCGAAACCTCTACGATTGGGTCGTTGGTGCCATCCCAGAGCGTCGAAGATTTGCCGCTGGACGGACGCAATATCGTGAAGCTTGTTCAGTTGACGGCTGGCGTCACCGAGGGCACACCGGGTTCGATCGCTGCCGGCAACCGGCCTGACGACCGCCGACAGACTTCGTCCTTTTCCGCTAACGGCCAGACCGACGCCCAAAACGAAAATATGATAGACGGCTTTGACAATAACGAGCGGGCAGTCGGCTTTCTTGGCGCTCGCCCCTCAATCGACGCAATTCAAGAAGTGAGCGTTTCGACGAACAAATACGATGCTTCGATCGGCCGCACCGGTGGCGCTGTCGTAGATGTGATTACGAAGTCCGGCACGAATGCTTTTCACGGCTCCGCTTTTGAATTCTTCCGGAATAGGGCGCTCAATACGAATCCGAACTGGGCGTTCACGGGAGTATCGGCTCCCAATCCTGCCTTTCGCCAAAACCAGTGGGGAGGCAGCATCGGGGGGCCCATTATAAAGGATAAGACCTTCTTTTTCTTTGACTACGAAGGTCTTAGCTATGCAAGGGGTATCGGGAGCTCCTCGTACACAGTGCCTACGTATTGCGAAAAGGGGCTGATTGCGTGTCCTGACGGAAAGCAGCAACTTGGCGACTTTTCCGACGTTGAACCAATCAGCGCAGTCGGCGGAAGCAACAGTCAACCGGGACTAGGCGTATTCGGCCCTGACGTCGCCACTTCGTCTGTCACCCCGATAGGCTTGGCTTTCTTCAACATGTATCCGCTTCCCACTTGCGGACCGGGAACAAATGTGAACTGCGCAACCGGACCGGCAAGCGGACAACTCGCCGGCGTTTCCAACAACTACACGTCTTCGCCGGTGCTGACACAGAACAGCAAAACGTACGATGGCCGCGTTGACCAGCACTTCAACGATAACAACACCTTATACGGCCGACTCACATACAACGCTGAGACAACAATCACACCCAATGGGTTTCCCAATGTTTTCATCAATCCAGCCACGGGTGCTCTTGCGACGGCGGGCGGCTCCGGGGCGGTAACAGTCGAACCCGTCGTGACGTCATATGCGGGCCCGAATAATGAACATCAATACGATTTCGGGTCATCTTACGTTCATGTTTTTAATCCGAATCTGGTGCTGAACCTGAAGCTTGGCGTTTTTCGCAGCGTCATTCTCTCTTATCCTGCCAATCAAGGAACCGGCGTCTCAAGTGCACTTGGTTTCCCTTGCACGGCAACCAGTTGCGTGAATTACGGAAATGGTTCATCGCTTGTGGGCTCGTCCGGGCTAACGACTTTCAGTATTTCCGGCTTGAACGGCGCGGGTGGGTACACGTCTATCGGTGACACTACCTTCGTTCCGCTCGGTTATTGGGATACCAGCTTTCAGTACATGGCCTCTTTAAACTGGAACAAGGGTTCGCATAGCGTTCGTTTTGGCCTCGCCCTCATCCGCCGTAGGGACACCGTGGCGCAGAGTAATGCGGCGCAGGGATCGTTCAGTTTCAACGGCTCCTTTACAGGCGTGGCGATGGGTGACGAACTCGAAGGACTCGCCAGTGGCATTTCAAGAAACAACGCGTTGGTCCAGCAGGGTTTCCGCAGTTGGGAGCCCAGTGGTTACATTCAGGACGATTGGCATGCCCTGCCTTCGCTCACCGTGAATCTCGGTCTTCGCTATGACATTTTCACGCCTTTTACGGAAGTCCACGGCCGCATCTCAAACTATGATCCGTATACTGGCTTGATCGTGTCGCCATCGCTGCCGGGCATACAGCAGAGCAATTCCACTGCAATGGTCTCCACTCCTTACGGCGACATTGCTCCGCGTTTCGGCTTCGCTCTCACCTTGCCGCGCAGTATGGTTCTTCGCGGCGGCTTCGGACTCAGCTTCTTTCCGACGAACTTCCAATCGTCATATTTCATGCTGAACGCGCCTTTCAATTACGCGGTGAGCTGCGGACTCCAGAACCAAGCAGGCACGAACCTATCCTGCCTCAGTGCGCAATTTGACGGCGCGCCCGGACAGTTTGCAAATACCGCAGTAGCCACGTATGGAACGGCAAGTTCGCAGAGCTCCAGCACGGTGAACAAGAGCGGGACTTGCGGCGTGGGTGCCACCGGCGCGACTGCCGGCTGCGGCGGTGCTCTGATGCCCCTCGGACTGCCAGTGCCACAACTCAACGTGAATCTTGCGACCGACACGTCAAAATATGCCGGGACTAGGATCATCGGCCTACCTGTCCGCTATCAGGAAGCTTACCTCGAGCAGTTTAATTTGCAGTTGCAAAAACAATTCGGCGCCAATGTTGTGACGATCGGCTACGTTGGGGAACTTGGCAGGCATGCCGAGATGCGCAACCTCCCTCAAAACCAACCGACGAATCCGGATCTAGCCACAACGCCTCCTCTGACAGTCGGTGGAACGACTCCGCTAGGCGTTTTGCCCGGTTTTTCGTGGACGAAATCGCTAAACCTGACTGAGTCGAATAACTGGGGCACGAGCGCCTATGAAGGCCTGCAAACATCATTCGTTCGCCGATTTAGCAACGGACTCACGGTGAACTTGAACTACGTCTGGTCGCACATGATGTCCAACGTGAACAATTTCTCATGCGTTTCCTCGTACTATGCGACGCCCACTCCGTGCTTTGTCGACACGTCTAACGGGACGGGGTCGAGCGCACCGCGCCTTGTCTATAACTTCCCGCAGTACGCGTGGGGCAACGATCCGCAAGACGTAGCCGACCGCATCACATGGGGCGTGAACTACCAGATACCATTCGGCAAATCGTTCACCGGCGTCGAGGGTGCATTGCTGAAGGGCTGGGGTGTGAATACGTCGGGTTCTTGGCAGACGGGCCTGCCATTTTCCGTCACGGCTTCCTCGAACAACTCCGGCCTCGGCCAGACCCAATATCTCGATCAGATCGGGCCAGGCAGGCTCTCCAACCCAACGCGCCTTCACTGGTTCAACTACAACGATTTCGTCCAGCCTTTAGCGAACACTCTCGGGGATGAGCACACGCTGCAACTCTTCGGACCTTCGCAGAAACGTTTTGATTTGTCGATCTTCAAGGAGTTTTCGCTCAGGGAGCAGACGCGCCTGCAGTTCCGGACCGAAGTGTTCAATCTCCTGAACCAGGCGAACTTTGGTCAACCGTCGTCGAGTATTGCCTACAACAAAGATGGCACAGTTAATCTGTTGGGCAAGACTACAGGTCAAATCAACTCCATGAGCGGCAACTGGAATCAGCGCGAGATCCAGTTCGCTTTGAAGTTGTTGTTCTGACGTGCACCGGTCGCGAGTTCGTACCATCTGAAGCGGTCAGCTTTTTCGTGGGGAGGAAGCGAGTTGGGCGAGACCTTCGCGAGTGGTCTCGCCATCCTCGCAGCCTATTGATTGAAATAGCGGCACGCCCGCAGCCCGGCTACAAAAAGGAGGAGCATGTCTTACTCACGTCGAGAGTTCGGACAATTCATGTTGGCCGGAATTCCAATGGCCTTGCTTCTTCCGCGGAGAATCGATCCTGTTGTCGGGGGCGTACGCCTTGGCGCAATCACTTACAGCTTTCACGACATGCCCAACGTCGTCGGCCAAGATCATGTTGATGCCGTCATCCAGGATTGCCAAGGCGCAGGCGTCGGTTTGCTCGAATTGATGAGCAATCACGTAGAGCCCGTAAGCGAATTTCAGGGGCGTAGGGGAGCGGCGGGCGGTTCTGGAACTCCGCCCACCGCGAGCGCGCCGAGCTCCGCTGCGAATGCTTCGACGCCCCCTCCTGCTGCAAGTGGAGCTCGTGGTGGCAGAGGCCGTAGTCCAGAAGCGCTGAAGGCGCGCGAAGAACTTCGCCAATGGCGCCTCACGACTCCAATGAGCCATTTTGAAGGCCTCAAGAAAAAGCTCAACGACGCAGGAATTGTCGTCTACGCATACACAGTCAACGGCATGGGCTCCGATTACACCAACGAAGAAATCGACAAAATGTTTGAGCAGGCAAAGACGCTTGGCGCGGTGACTATATCCTCGTCTACGACGCTCGATGTGGCCCAGAAACTCGTGCCCTTTGCCGAAAAACATCAGTTTCCCGTCGCCTTTCACAATCACGAACAAATTGACGATCCCAATCAGTTCGCCAGGCCGGAAAGCTTCTACAAGGCAATGGCCATGTCTAAGTGGTTCCGCATTAATCTGGATATCGGCTACATCACCGGCTCGAACTACGATGCCGTCGCTTTCATTGACCGAAACCATGACCGCATCACGCACCTCCATATGAAGGACCGCAAGAAAGACCTGGGTCCGAGTGTGCCGTGGGGCGAAGGCGACACTCCGGTTAAACAAGTGCTCACATTGCTGAAGACAAAGCGCTATCCGATTCCCGCTCTGGTTGAGCTTTCCTATCCCGTTCCCGCCGATTCGAACTGCACGAAAGAAGTTGCGAAGTGCATGGCGTATATGAAGAAAATTTTGGCATGAAGTAATTTTCTGGCCGGCGAACGCGGAACACAGTTGTGTAACCACAGGTCGCAAGCTGCATGAATAGATTGCAAGACAACGCATTCGAACGCCGGATAGCGGCGTGAAGGGGACGGCACGTAAATGAAACGACGAGCAAAACTCTGCCTCGGCATCTCAGTGCTCGCGGTTGCTGCAACATGCGTTGTCCGCGCTCAAACGACGACGCCGGCTCCTCCAGAAGCTGGGAATGGCGCTAACGCCACCGTGGCCGCAACCCCCGCCGCAATACGCGTCAGCCAGGAAGACCCGGCTGCCGTGCAGCGTGGTGCCGAGGCATTCTCCGCCAGTTGCGCTTCTTGCCACGGCGCTACTGCCAAAGGGACAGACGTAGCACCAGACCTCATTCGCTCCACACTTGTCGAAGACGATGTCAAAGCGAACCTCATCGGCCCTGTCCTGCGAGCGCCTCATCCTAAAGGAGCTAGCCAAATCCAGTTGACGGATCAACAGATTTCGGACCTGTCTGCCTGGCTGCGTGTTCAGGTCTACGGCGCCGCGTTTCGCCAGACCTATGCGTATCAGGACATCGTGGTAGGCGATGCAAAACGCGGACAACAATTATTCGGTGAGAAATGCGGCAGTTGCCATTCCGCCACGGGCGACTTGGCCGGCATCGCGTCCAAATTCACTCCGCCAGCCTTGCAAGGTGAGTGGATTACGGGCGGAGGTCCCCTCCGAAATGGCGGCGGCCGCGGCGCACGCGGCGGGCCAATTTACACGGAGAACGGCTCGATGATAGCCGATACCGCACCGCCGGACATCAACAAAGGCACACTCACGATTACAGTGACGCTTCTTTCGGGCGAAAGCTTCACCGGTGTCCCGATTTCGATTACGGATTTCAATATTGCGTTCAAAGATGTGAATGGCGTCTACCACTCATACGATCGCAAAAACGGATTTCCAAAGATCGTTGTGCACAACCCATTGCAAGCTCACGCGGACTTCCTGAAAACCTTGAATGATAAAGATATGCACGACATAACGGCCTACCTGGTGACTCTGAAATGAAAACCCGAAATCTGATTTTGGCGGTGCTCTGTCTTATGCCGGTTGCACTTTTCTCGCAAGGCCTGAACGAAAAAGAGCTGCTGCAGCCGCCTACTACCACGTGGGGAATGTATAACGGCGACTACACGGGGAGGCGCTTCAGCACGATGAAAGATATCAACGACTCGAATGTGCAGGACTTGTCGTTGGAATGGACGGCGCAAATCAGAGGTGGTACTCCCACGCAATCGACGGGTGGTCGCGGTGGAGGAGTAGCGCGCGTTGGCGGCTCGCCGCTTATGGTGAACGGTGTGCTTTACTTCACGGCAAACGACAATGCATGGGCCGTTGACGCTCGCAACGGGCGAACGCTCTGGCATTACTATCGCGAATCCACTGGCGACGAGCCCAGAACGGCGAATAAGGGCTTCGGAATGTACGGAAATTGGCTTTACTTCATGACGCGCGACAACTTTATTGTCTCGCTCGACGCAACAACGGGTAAGCAGCGCTGGATATTACCGGTTTCCGATCCCAAACAGTTCTATTTCTCAACGATGGCGCCCATTGTAATCGGCAACCACGTCATCGTCGGCACGGGAGGCGACTCTCTGGATCTTTCAGGCTTCTTGCAAGCGCGCGATCCAGAAACGGGCGAAGTGCAGTGGACCACGTACAGCACTCCGCGTGCGGGCGAGCCGGGAATTGAAACATGGCCAAACGCGTATGCCTCCACACACGGCGGCGGCGGACCGTGGGTCCAGGGCTCCTACGATCCAACTCTCAATCTCTATTTTTACGGCACTGCGAATCCGAATCCCGTCTATGCGCCAAAGAGTCGCGCGGGCGCGGATCTCTACACATCCTCAATCATTGCTGTGAACCCGGACACCGGAAAAATGGCGTGGTATTTCCAGGCATCCCCGCACGATACGCATGATTGGGATGCCGCTTGCGACGTTGTGATGATCGATGGAATGATCGATGGCAAACTGCGCAAGCTGGTAGCGCAGACCAGCCGCAACGGATATTTCTTTGTCATCGACCGCACCACTGGCAAAGCCGTGGTCAGCACGCCTTTCGTGGACACGCTGAACTGGTCGAAAGGTGTCGACGCAAAAGGTCAGCCGATTCCTAATTTAGACAAAGAGCCCTCGCTCGGCGGCACGCTGGTTTGGCCCTCGTCAGGCAGCGCGACAAATTGGCCGCCGCCAAGTTACAGTCCCCAGACAGGACTGTTCTACGTTGGCACTGGCGAGGGGTACGGATTATTCTATCTCTCCGATACAGACGATCATCCCGAGGGTTACGGCGGAATCGAGAGCGCGCAGGGGCTGGGCGGTCCCGCATCCATTAAGGCACTCGACTACAAGACGGGTAAGGTGGTCTGGCGCCACGAATGGCCCGGTGGAGGCGGTGCCGTCGGTATGCTCTCCACAGCCGGAAATCTGTTGTTTACGTCGAACGGCAACACGCTTTACGCGTTGAACGCTTCGAACGGCAAAATGCTCTGGCATTCCACTCTCGTCGGCGCCCCCAATGCCCCCATTACGTACTCGCTTGACGGCAAACAATATATTTTCGTGGCGGCTGGGGACATGCTCTACGCGTTCGTCTTGAATCCTCCGGCAAAATAGCGCATTCCGTCGGACTCGCGCATCGATTGCGATAGCCTGCGCATGGCTAACTCTCAATCGCTGCGCGATTCTGCATACGCCGGCGTACCGAGATTGTCGAATAGCGATTGGCCGCGTATCGGTCTCGTTCCATTAATCGCAAATTCATAAATGCTCAAAAGCATTTCGTAATTTCGCTCGGGTGTGTACTTGGCTTCATATTCGGCGCGCGCTGAGCGGCCCATTGCTTCCATTTCTGTGGAATGATTCCAAGCCCATTCGACTTTGACCGCCAGATCCTGCGGATCGCCGCTTCTAAAATGCAAACCCGTGCAGTGATCGTGGACAATTTCGGCCATCGCGCCGGCGTTTGAGGCAATTACCGGCACTCCGCACGCGAAGGCCTCAATCGCGACCATGCCAAATGTTTCGTACAAGCCTTCAGAGGGCCAGACAAGGAATCTCGCCCCCTGAAACAGTCGAATTAATTCATCTTGCGCCAGTCGCGGGAGCAGTTCGATAGGCAAGCTTCGCTCGATCGTGCGAGCGCGGATGTGAGGATCAAGTGGACCGTCGCCGCGAATCTTTAGTGGAATACAGCGTATGCGTTCCCACGCTTTCAGCATTGTGGGCACGCCCTTTTCGGGCGCCAGGCGCCCCACGAAAAGCGCATATTCGCCCGCCGATCCGGAGGCCTTGTAATCGCGTGGCACAAAATGTGGTTTTACCTGAATCTTGCCTGTGGGGAGGCCGGCCTCGGCAAATTTATCTGCAAAAAAGCGGGTCGAAGCGAGGTAACAGTTTACGAGTTTCTGCCATGTGTTCAGTGTGCGATGAACCGCAAGCATGGTGGCCACGACACCCGTCTCAACACGCGATTGCCGATAGCAGCCATGCAAGACGGCAGGCCAGAAGGTCTTCGTCACTGTGCAATCCTGGCAAAAGGCACCGTTGCGATGAAGAGTCGCTGCAGGACAAAGAAGCCGCGGGTTATGCAGCGTTTGCACCACAGGCACGCCGGCTTCACGACATGCGAAGTATGCGGAGGGAGAGACGAGCGGAAACGTGTTGTGAAAATGGACCACATCGGGCCGTTCGCCCGCAATAAGCTGGCGCATCTCTTTCAAAGTGTCCCAGGCCCACACAGTGCGCGGCGCCAGGCTTGCCTTCTGTAGAGAATTGTAGCTGCTGATCTCGTGGTTGCTTCTCACGTAGACAGACACGCCATGGCCGGCTTCGGCAAGAAGATCGTGTTCGGCACGAAAGACTACGTCCTCGCCCCCGGGTTGCTGGTACGAATTGTGAACCAACAGGATTTTCATGACGGGTTCCTTGCCAGCCCAAAGGTATCAGGCGGCTCGTGTGCGGGTGTCGCAACTACCAGCGGCTTTTCGAGTGGAAGCGAGCGCAGAGTAACACCCACCATCACGGCCAGGGGACCCATAACAAAAACGTATGAAGCAGTGTTGTCAGTTAACATGCTCAATAGCGCTGCAACAAGCGCAAGAAATGTACCCAAGTAAAGCGGACTACGTCGGTCAGGATCCTTGAGCGAGCTGCTGTGCGCGCGCCAGCAAAGCACGAGCAATTGGCAGGTGCCCGCCACAAAAAGCACCAGGCCCGCGAGCCCTTCGTCGTGCAAGAATCGCAAGTACTCATTGAGCGGATGACCAATCTCCAGCCGGTACAGTACGTCATCCATTAGCTCATTGGCGCTGCCAGGGCCCTTGCCGACCCAGGGCGACTCAAGGTAAGAGCCGAGCGTAACCGCCCACGCGGTGAGCCTGCCGCTCGTGTCTACTGTCGCTTCACCCGTGACGTAGTCTTCGACTGAGTTCTCCCCGATGAATCGCGCGCGCAAGGCGCTGATGGAAATCAACAGCACAGAGACCGCAAGGATTGCGCCGGCGCAGGCGATCAGCAGCCGTTTGAATTCACGGCGTCGAAATGATTGGACACGAGAGATCGAGATGAGCATGACGCTTAGAACCAAGCCAGTGCGAGACAAACTCAATGCAACCAGCAGAATGAGCGCCGCCGCGAGCCACAAGCTCACGCGCGAACCGGCGGCCCATTGAGAGGCAAATAGCGCCACGCCCAAAAGAGCAAAAAGCGCATAAGAGCGCGCCGCGATAAACGAGATGGCTCCCAGATCTAAGGAACCAAAGCCAACCGATAGAAAAATAATCAGGAAACAGAATGAAGCGAATAGCGCGGCATATTGCAACATGCGACTGACGGAGAGGTGATCGATCTCGTCGACTTCGCTCGTCGAGGTGAGCACAATAAGGCCAAGAAAAATCCACTGCAGACATAAAGTCTGCGCCGCCTGACTGGTAAGCGGGTCGGAAAAGAGCTGAATGAGAGAGAAAGCAAATAAGAGTGATAGCGGCCACAGCCGAACCAACGCCCGCAGCGAAGCCATCGGTTGCCAGAACACCAGAACCGCAATTGCAAACGCAAAAACGGCCGTAAGTATTCCCATCAACGACACTGTGCCGACACTAACGTAACTAGGAGCATCGACAAATGCGCTCGAAACAAACACGGCCGCGATGATCAGGCGCTTAGACATAATCTTGCACCGCATTTTGCGGCGAGCGGCATCCCGTCTGACTAAAATCGATACGCTCTCGCGCAGACTGATCTGCTGGAAGCGCCGTTGCTGCGGAGAGCCGCTTCCGGGAATGTAAATAAAGGATGACCGTAACCATGCTCATTGCGATAACGCTTAGCACCATGCTCACTGCTGCTCCGAAGACGCCCCACATAGGAATCAGGAAAACGGCCGACGCGAGAGCTACGAAAGCGCCGAAAGCGTTTGCGATTAAATCGCAATGGGGCATCTGGCATGCCCGCAACGCCAGCGAGAACCCAGCACAAAAGCTGTTCGCTGCTGGAATCAATGCAAGTAGAGGAATAATTTGTGCGAAGTTGGCGTATCTTCCGTGGAATAAAAGGCGCTCGAGTGGAACATCGAGGAGCACGAAGGAACCCGCAAAAATCAGCGCCACAAAGCCAAGACCCAAGCTGATCCATCTGGCTTTTCGCTGCAAGCTTGCGATCTGTCCGGATCCGAAGTCGAACGCGAGAGACGGCAGTATAAGGAGTCCGAACGACGCCACGATCTGGGTCATCATGAGCGACGGTATTTGCATCGCACGCAGGGCTCCAGCGCTGCCGAGCCCGAGGATTGAGGCAGCCAAAAACGTCTGAACTGAGGTAGAAACGGCGTAAAAAACCGCACCGCCAACAAGCCAACGGCCATAGCGCCAGTTTTCCGACAAAATCGCGTGCCATGAAAGGAGTGAATTGTCGCTACCTGCCGACTCTGATAGTGCGGTTCGGCGCAGGATGAAGCAGGCGCCGGCAAGACTGCCTAGGCCCAACGCGAAAAACGCAGTCGACGGCGTCAGCCGACCGGCCATTCGCAAACCGATAACGCTGCCGAGAGAAATTGCCAAATAGATGCTGCTTCCCTTACCGGCCAGAGCCGGATTGTGCAGCACGTAACACATACGTCGCGCTAGCCACAGTAATAGCAGCAACGGTAGCGCGAGGCCCCCGCCGAGCAGCGCACCGATCAAAGCGGAGTGCGGCGCAATCCATGAGAGCAGGAGCCCGCCAATTAACGCCACACCAGTCAGAGGCCAGACGAGCAGCGCATGGAGCCGGATTTGGACGCGAAAATAGGCGCCCAGTTCATGCGAATGCTGTGCGGGGCCAATGACAATGCTGGGTTCCAGCACAAGAGCATTGTGAAACAACGCCAGAAACAGATATGCCGCGAATGCAACAGCGAAGGCGCCATACTGGTCTGAGGATAGCCAGCATGCGAGAAGTATGTTAACAACGAGACTTGTTCCTGACGTGAGCCCTTGATCGACAAGCGAAACAGCCGATTTCACTCCCCATGCCCATAGCTTGTTCGACGCCGAGGCGGAAGTACCGCCGGATTCAGCCTCGCCGAATCTAAAGGTGCGGAGGAACATCGCGCTTCCTCAGCAGCCTTCCGCGCGAAGCACTGCGGAAAACGTGCGCAGCAGAATCTGCAAGTCCAGCCGGAGATTCCAGTTCTCGATGTACTCAAGATCGAGCCGCATGCTTCTTTGAAATGATGGATCGCGGCGCGCGGTTATTTGCCACAGTCCGGTGAGGCCCGGCTTTACTTCCAGTCTGCGAAGATCGTCGATGCTGTAGAGACTATAGTCGTCCAAGGGATGAGGCCGTGGCCCGACAAGGCTCATATCTCCCACAAGAACGTTCCATAATTGAGGCAGTTCATCCAGACTATATCTGCGTAGAAAACGTCCGATGCGAGTAATGCGAGGATCGTCGGTAATCTTAAACAATGGGCCTTCCCGCTCATTTCGCACTCGAAGCGCATCCTTCAGCTCGTCCGCATTTGCAAACATCGTCCGGAGTTTGTAGCAAGTGAAAACATCCCCTTTTTGGCCCACTCGTTTCGACCAATAAAAGGATGGCCCGTTGGAATTCCAACGGATCACCACTGCAAAAACAGCGATGAGCGGCGCGCCAAGGATTAATCCGATCGTCGCCAAGCTGATATCCATCGCTCGTTTAACGATCAGACTTGCCGTAGGTATCGGCGTCCAATGAAGGTCCATCGCAGGAAGGCTGCCGATGCGGCGTAATGGCGCGTTCCAGCCAAGCCCATCATAAACATCAGGAATTACGGTTATGGCGAAACGGTTCCGGCGAGCGGCGATAGCTGCTTCTTTGACGAGCTCGCGATCGGACGGCATCGTGATAAATATTTCGTCCGCAAAACGCGCCCGTGCCGCACGGCAAACATGCTCCATTCGCGCGAGAGAGTGCGAATCCCCGGCTTCGCTTTCCTCAAGGAATCCGACCACGCGATAACGCAACGCCTTGTTTTCCCCAAACAGCCGCGCAAGCTCCTGACCAACACTCCCTGTTCCTACAATCAGTGCATTTCGGACGCCGACGCCCCGTTCGATGCGATGAATGACGATCCGCCGCTTCGAGTAGCGCCACGCAATCAGCGTAATAATGTTCAGTGCAGAACTGATGAAAACAACTCCACGAGAAATCGCCCTCACGCCTGAAAGATAAACGAATGCAGTGAGCAGGATCGTCGCGAACAAGACCGCTTTTGCAATCGCCAGCGATTCGATGGAAAACGGCTGTTCCAGAGGCGTTCGGTAAAGCCGTTGCGTCTGGCAGAGAAGCAGGATAAGAACAATTTCTAGCAGAAGGAATCCGGCATAGCGATTATCCATGCCTACCAGCTGATCTGGTGCGAGCAGATCGCGCCAGTCGTGAGGGGTAAACCGAATCAAGAACGCGAAAGAGCCGTTCGCAACGATACAGCAGATATCGATCAGCGCATACAGCACCTGAACCCGCCGGCCGCTGAACGAAGGGCAGGCTTGCTGCTGTGAGTGCCCATTGTTTGCAGGAGAAGACGATGAAGGCTCGCTGAAATTGCAATGTGGCGGCGCCGACTTCGATCCGGTAACATCCCTGGCCGCAGTCGAAAATAGTAGTGACAATGCCATCGGCTCGGCCGCGAGCGATCTCATGACAGTCCGCTTGGATGCTGCTCATCCGGCAAGTCGGCAGCAGCGCTTCGTGACGCTCTCGCCTGTCGAATTCTAAGAACGAGGCATCGCCAGTGCTCGCCCAAGTCGCCATAAACGCGCACAGCAAGTGATTTTCTCCGATCGTTAGGATCGAGCTGTTCCCACCGATCGCGACCGATGATCCACAGCATCGCTCCAACGAAAAAGAGCAGCGCGCCCACAATCGTGATCACACGCCGTGGAGGAAAAGACTTGCGCTCCGCGATGCTTGGCGTGTCGAGCACCTTAACGCTCGGAACTTCCTTGGCCTCTTGCACCTTTGCCAGTTCGTATTCCTGCGTCAAAACCTCGAATACCGCTTCCTGCACTCTTGCGGTGCGAAGCAAGTCGGCATACTGCACGCCTAGAACGGGAAGCTTGCGTATCGTGGGATATAGCGCATCGCCATCTACATTCGCGACGTCGCCCGAAGAAGCGGACTTCCCGCCAAGGTTTTGCATCTGACGCTGTAATTCATTCACGCGCGCTTGCATGCTGCGGACCTTCACGTGATCATCGGCGTAGATTTGCCGAAGGCCCTGAAGCTCGGTTTGGGCAGCGATGAGCTCACCCTGCAATTCAGCACCGGCCTCAAGCATCGCCTTGCCTTCTTCGGGAATATCGATAGCGGCGTTTTTGCTCGCGAAGTCGCCGAAATTGCGCTCTGCAACTTCCAAACCGGCATTCACCTGCTTTAGTCGGCCTTCCAAAAATTCCCGTTCGCGACGCGCTGAAGACGTATTGAGTTCCGTGATCACGAAGTTGAGCTGGTTGACGTATTCTTGCGCCATCTGCGCCGCGCGCTGTGGACTGCGGTCCGAAACCGTGATCGTGATAATCCCGCTCTTTTTATCCTCTTTAATCTCAGTGCGCCGGACCAGTGTCTTCCCCGCATCGATCCACAGCTTCTTTTTGTAAACTTTTCTAAGATCGAACTTCGTGATAAGCGCTGTCAAAACTGTGCGGCTCTGCAGCACTCCGATGAAAAGCTGACCTGATGTTCTTTGGCCTAACAGATCGCCTGCCAGGCCGGCCAGCGGAGCGAGCGCGCTTGATGTGCCTGATCTGCCAGTGAACGCCGCAAGCGCCGAAAGTGCCAATGATTGCTGGTCGGGCGGCATCAACTGCACTGTGGAATTAAATCGGTGCGGAATGAGCAGAGCGACGACCAACGAAATCGCGAGCCCGATAGCCGACAGCTTCAAGAGAAAGCGACGATTCTCCCAGAGCAACTCAAGCCTGGCGACACTCGCATCGCGGCGAGCACTCCTCGGATAGACCAACCGGGTCTCGTATCGATCGACGGCTATCTCCTCCGTCTTAATCGCCGTGTCGCTTATTTCTGCACGCGTAGGCATGTGACCAAATCTCGACAATTCACAACATTAATAGTGGAGCGCAATAAACACTGTGCTCGCGACCGAGGTGGTAACTTGCGCAGCCGTAAGCAAAACTTGCCAGTTGGGTCCGCCCCCGAGCGCCCGCTCCGGCACTACAATCGTGTCGCCGGGTTGAAGCGGCGCGTCGAGTGAGTCGCCAGTCAGCAGGCTTGTCTTACCGCTAATAATCGAGCCATCTGCGCGCACCACGAAAATGCCTCTTTTGTTCGCCAGAGCTGTTGGGCCGCCTGACTGACTCAAATACCATTTCGCGCTGCGCTCCGGACGATAAGACACCGCCATCGCGTCATACACTTGCCCTGTGACCATCACGTATCCAGGACGATTTGGAATCGTAAGCGTGTCCCCATTTCGAAGCTCGATGTCAGCGGACGTGTCTTTCCATCGGGCGATTTGATTCGAGATTCGAATTGCCACGCGTCCGAGCGGCGGGTTCGCGGCGAGTTCGTCAATCGTATGTTGGAATTGCAAGACAGCGGTTTGTTTAGCCACTTTGGCCTTCAGGTCAATTTCAGGCAGCAATTCGATCTGCGTCTGTTGCTCTCGGACTCGTGTAATCAATTCATCTTGCTGTTTCGCTTCCAACTCGCGGACCTGAACTCGCTGCAATATCGCACCGTACACGTAAGCGTTAGTCGCGAATCCGCCTGCTCGGTCAATAACAGAGCTCAGGCGCTCGCCAGGCCGGATACCATAAGTGCCCTGGTTATTGACCTCGCCTTTCAGCGTGATCGAAGCACCCACATCGCTCCAACCAGGAAGCTCACGAATCGTAAGCACGTCGCCATTGTGAATGGAGACGTTTGAAGCCGGATCGCCGCTGAGCGCGGCAGAGATCGAGAGCGTCTCGTGTTGCACCTCGAGTTTGCCGTTCGGCGAATAGCTGTACCGTGTAAGGTCGGCGGATTCTTTGTTGGCGCTCGGCGTCAAGCCTCCGCCCGCGCGAATCAGGTCCGCGATCGTCATGTTCGTGGCCAGCGGAAAACGACCCGGGTTCACTACATCTCCCCGCAGAAAAACGTTTGCCGGTTGAGCGGCTTCAGGATTTCTGTGAATCAAAAGCCGATCTCGCGATTGCAGAGCGATGTTCGCGGAGGGGTCTCCGGTTAGCGCCTCCTGAAGATTTACGCCGAAGATTTTCACCGTGCCATCCTGCTCATATCGGAAAACTTGCGCATCATTGCGGGCGGCATCAGCAGAAAGGCCGCCCCCAAGATGCACAGCGTCTACTAGATGGACTTGACCGGTCGTGGGATACGTGCCTGGCGTGCGCACATCTCCCACAATGGAAACCGAAGGACGATCCTGGAAATCAAAGCGGCCGAAGACGCGAACTGTGTCCAGCGGTTTCAGCACTGGCGAAGAGGCAGGGTTTGCCAGCGCGTCCGCAACATTGAAGCTTTCAACGCTGGGATGAAAATCCGGCGGATTTAGCCGAATGATTTCCGCATACTGCGTGGCAGGTTCGGGCAAGAGGTCCTTATAGGACGCGATGAGGTCGGAAACACGCATGTCCGACGTATACGAATAGCGCCCCGGACGCATCACGTGCCCCTCCAGATAGACGACGTCTTCGTTGTACGGCGCGATCGGAAAAATCCGAATCCGATCGCCATCTTGAACTTGAAAGGCGTCGAGCTTTTCCTGAATGGCGTCGCTGTCTGTTTGCGGAATATCCAGACTCAACATCGTTCGCTTTTCGTGCGCGATCAGGCGTTGCACTTCAACGTGCCTCAACGTTGCGGCGGGCAACAGGCCTCCCGCTAGCGACAGCACACTTGATAGCGATTTCTCTCCCGCCAGCTCATAAATGGCTGGTCGGCGGACCATGCCTTCGATCGTCACCTGCGGACCGGCCGGCGGAACAAGGACCGTATCGCCGTTTTCCAGCGATTCAAGTCCACTCTTTACGCCTTTTAGAAGCAGATTGTAGAGATCCACTTCCTGAACGAGTCGATCACCGCGATAGTGCTTCACAATGCGCAGAGACCCCTGCTCGGTGGGTCCCCCCGCCGCGAAGAGCGCGTTCAGAGGAGTTGATAGTGAACTGATGTCGTAAGCGCCTGGACTCTGAACATCGCCGACCTCATAAATCCGAATGGTCTTCAACCGCGAGAGAGAAACATCAACGGATTCATCGCGAAAAACGTGCCGCAGTGTTTGTTGAAGGTCTGTCTGGATTTGCGAGAGGCTCTTGCCGCTCACGAGCACCGGTCCCGCATCCGGCAGGCTGATTCGGCCCTCGCGATCCACTGTGCGCTGAAGCCGCTGTGAAACGCCGCCCCAAAGATCGATGGTCAGTCCATCGCCGGATCCGACGATATAGCCGGGGCCCGCGGGCATGTCCGTCGGTATTAATCCCGGATCACGAGAGCCGTTTTCAAATACGTCGCTTCCGAATCGCTTTGGCTCAGCGGACGGCGGCGCGGCCTGCAGGTACATGTCGTAGAGAGAAGGCACGTCGCTATAAGGGCTGGAAATCCTTACCATTTTGTGTAGCGACTCACCCGCGCTGCCTTGCAGCCCTGCATTCGATTGTGTGCCAGCGACAACGGGCGTACCGGAAGGATGTGCCGGTGAAATGCTATCGAGCAAGGGGACCGAAGAAGCCATACCCAAAATACCTGAATCATCCGGCGAGTACGAGCCGCTCGCACCTCCTGCAGAAAGCCCGGAAAGCAGGTCGCTGATTTGATCTGCGCCGAGAGACGAAAGAAGAGGGTTTGAAAGCGACGTACCGCCGCCGTTAAACGCAGTTTTTAGGAGCTGGTTGCCCGACGAGAGACCCAGCGCCGAAAGACCGCCGCCCGCCCCATCCAACTGCGTCAAGGCCGCCTGCAGCAATGACGGGTTCTGCAGAAGTTGCTGGATCGCCGGACCGCTCGGTATCTGGGGCGTGTCTTCTTGTTCTGGTGCACGTGCTATCGGGAGCTGTGCCTTAGCTGGACCCGGCGCCTGACTCGGCGATGAAGATGAACATTTTCCATTAGCTTGGTTCGCACAGTCGCCCGCAGCCTGAAATTGCTGCATATTGCGCATGCGTTGCTGCTCTTCCGCCTGCTGGATCCACTTCACTCTCTCTTGAACCAGGAGGTCCTGCTCTTTTGCCGCAGGTGACCCGGGCTCTACTTGCGGCAGCAGGTAGCCGTATCCTTGCAGGATTAAAGTGACAGCGGACCGAAACTCCGCATCGTTTTCCAGTCGTTCGTAAATCGCGCTTTCCGAAAGATCGGCTGTTGTGATGATTTGGCCATGATCGCTGGCGTTTTTGGCGACCCAGCGCTTCACTTCCACCATTAATCCCGGATTGCTCAGCAACACCTGTTTGATTTCGGCGGAGGTCGCGCCTACAAGGCTCATGTTCCGGCGCTCGAGCTCCGAGACCGAAAATTGATTCTGCGCGACAACCTGGCACTGAACGAGAGGCGTACAAAAAAGAAGGCCCAGCGTCAGTGCGGACAAGAGTATTCGCTTCATCACCTGGCAACTCTCAATCGGCTGGGTATCACGATCGTTCAAACGACCTTTCCCAGGCGAACAATCGTGCTTTTTCTGTCAGTTCTCGACGGCATGGACACGATTCGCTGCCCCGGACGCTGGAATGTAGTGGCAAACGGGACTGCGATTGTCGTGGCTATGTCAAAAGTCCGTAATCTTCATGTCCGCCTCGGTGTCGCGTAGTTAGACCGACCTCGTTTTTCCCGCTGCTCCCGACAACCGCAGGAAAACGATCGGCGACGCGAACTTTTACAACGATGCGACAACTTCAGGACAACTTTAGCCACATAACTTTTTAAGCTGCGCTCGGCTGAAATCACAGATGTGCAAAACAAAAGAAGTCGTGCACAAGGTTGTTTGTTGTTGTTTGTTAAGGAGAAATAGCGTGCATTCCATTCTTGATGATTTGCGTGCGGCGGCTGAATCGCAATTTCTGGCGGCTTTGCGTCTTTGGCAGACACGCGCTGTTCGGCGTGTGAGTCGACGCATGGTGCACGCTATCTCTGCCGCTTTAGCGGTTGGAGTCGGCGCGTGCGCTCTGGTTCCTATTGTGCAGGCACAATCGCCGGGAACGGGTGCCGTTTCGGGCACCATTCTTGACCCTTCGTCATCCGTTGTAAACGCGGCTTCCATAACGGTCGTTTGCCAGGAAGCAAACGTCTCGCGCGCAACGAAGACTTCCGCAAATGGCACATTCGGCATTTATCTTTTGCCGCCAGGACCATGTTCGCTCACCGTCGATGCCCCCGGATTTCAAACTCAGACCGTACACGACGTGGCGATCACCGTTTCTGAGACCGCGGTAATCGACCTTCACTTAGCCCTTGCGAGTTCGAGCACCACCGTCAATGTGGCCGCTTTTCCGCAGATCGCGCAGACCGAAAGTGCAACGTTGGGCCATGTAGTTGATGCGCAGCAGATTGCCGCCTTGCCGCTTGCGAACCGAAACTTCACTCAAATCCTGGGACTCTCTCCCGGAGTGGAAGTGGAGCTTACCAACGCTGCGCAATTCGGTCGCAATTCGACGAACATCTCAGCCGCAGGTGCAAATACGACAGAAAACAATTTTCAATTCAACGGAATCGACGCGAACAACATTGCCCAAAACTCAGCTTCCGGCTTTCAGTCCGAAGTCGGCCTCGCGATTCCCGCACCCGACACTGTCGACGAATTCAAAGTACAGACAGGTCAGTACAGCGCCGAATATGGTCGGTCGATTGGCGCGAACGTGGATATGGTCAGTAAGGCAGGTACGGGTGAGTTTCACGGAAGCGCGTGGGAATTCTTACGAAATGACGTTGTCAATTCGACAGACTACTTTTTGAAAGCCAACCACCAGCCAAAGGCAGTTCAAAAGCAGGATCAATTCGGCGCAACGCTGGGTGGCCCTGTATTCAAGCGGTGGGAAACATACTTTTTTGCATCGTATCAGGGGACGACGCAAAGAAACGGCGAGTCCAATTCGTCCCTTGTTACCACGCTGCTTCCTCCGCTTACAGATGACAGATCGCCTGCGGCGTTAGGTCAGCTATTCGCAGGCCAGCCCACTTTCTTCGGCGGTGCCACAGTTGCGCCGGACGGCTCCAATATAAATCCGGTCGCTCTTACTCTGCTGAATTTTAAGCTCCCTGATGGAACGTACGCGATTCCGACTCCACAGACGATCCTGCCGGCGCAAAACGGTCAGCTTCCGACGGGCGAATCCACATATTCGATCCCGCTGCGCTATCGTGAAGACCAGTTCACCACCAACCTCGACCAGAAACTTTCAAATCGCAATCAGTTGGCTGCGCGCTACTTCCATTCGCGTGATGAAACAAACGAACCCTTTACTCCGTTTTCCGCCAATGTTCCTGGCTGGGGAACGCAGGAAACCGATAGAAACGATATGTTCGTGCTTTCCGACACGCATGCGTTTTCGTCCGACACGATTAACGTTGCGCGATTTGGATACATGCGATTTCACGGCTTTTCGACAAACAGCAGCGCGATCACGGCAGCCGAGGCAGGTATGGAAACGCCGTCGGGCCTTGCTGAAATGTCGCAAATCGATATCAACGGCTCTTTCTTTATAGGTCCGGCAGGCCAGCCGCTCTATTTTCAGAACACGAATAGCTTCACATGGCAGGATACGGTTTCACTCACGCGAGGCAGGCATAATTTGCGTGCAGGTGCAGAAGTAAAGCGCCACCAGGTGGCCGTCAATGTTCCCTACGTAACCACAGGATTTCTATTTTTGGGCACATTCGAAGACTTCCTTCTCGGTGAAAGCGCCGCACAGAATGGCAGCTCGGTCAGCAATATTTTTCAGAGTGCTGGAGCTTCCGGAATCTTTCCGAAAAACGAGCGGTACACAGATCTAGCTGGCTTTCTCCAGGACGATTTCCATGTCACGCCGCGTCTCACGATCAATGTCGGTCTGCGATACGAATATTTCGGACCGCCCAGCGAAGTAGACGGTCGCCTCTCGAATTTCGATCCTTCGATTGCCTCATCGCAGGTTCCGGCTTCAGGCAGCTTCAGCGGCTTCGTGGTTTCTTCTAACCTCAAATCGCAAGTGCCTGCCGGCGTGCTCCGCACCAACGACAAAGGCTATTGGAATCCGGATTACAAAGATCTAGGCCCCAGACTCGGATTCGCCTATCGCATTTCCGACCATCCGATGCTTGTGCTGCGCGGTGGCTACGGCATCTATTACCAGCGAACGTCCGGCGACCTTGCCGAACAGGATGTTGGCGAGCCTCCATTCGCCGTTACGCAAATGCTTCAGGGCGCGCAGAACGCCGATGCAACTCTGCAGCAGGCTTTTGTGCCTCCCCTGCCTCCGAACTCGGCGTATCCGATTTTTCTCCCGAGAACGCCGTCCAGCGCCATCAAAATCGCAGCCATTACACGTACCGTCAGAAGTCCTGCGTCCCAACAATACAGTCTCGGCGTCCAGTATGGGGTCACACCCACCCTACTGTTGGAAACTGGTTACGTCGGTTCTTCAATGGCGCACCTCACGGGATGTAATCAGTTTAATCAGGCGCTCCTCGCCACTCCGCAGAATCCCGTGAATGGCGAGACGGCCACCACGCTCGACAATATTGCGCAGAGGATCCCATACGAGGGAATCGCGCAAGCCGCGTACATCTGCGGAACCATGTTCAGCGGTAATTACAATTCCTTGCAAAGCAGCCTGACGAAGCGGCTCGGCAATGGCTTGTCGCTGCTTGCGAGCTACACCTGGTCAAAGACGCTTGATTACACAATCCAGGAAACGTCAGCGTTCGACGTCGGCTTCACAACCGGCGACCAGACAAAGCCACGCCAATCCTACGGCACAGCTGCTTTCGATCGCACGAATCGCCTCGTGTTGAGCTTCTCATACGATACTCCGCGTCCCAATTGGGGCAGCGCGATCGTTCGCCACGCGCTTTCAGACTGGGAGTTTTCCGGCGTACTCGTCGAGCAATCGGGCCTGCCGATCACCGTCACCGACTCCACCGCCGGATCAGTCTTTGGCAATCTCGTTTTTACGAATCTTGCTGAATGCACCGGCGCCAATCCAGCTTCGTCCGGTTCCGTGACGAGCAGGTTAAACAATTTCTTTAATCCTGCCGCATTCACCGATCCCCCCGCTATCGGCAATGGAACAGGTTTCGGGAACTGCGGCATTTCGGTAATGAGAGGCCCGGGACAGCACAATCTCGACCTGGGCGTCATTCGCAACTTTTCGATCGGCGAGCGCGCCAAATTGCAGTTTCGTTCTGAGTTTTTCAACTTCACAAATACGCCCGACTTCGGCTTGCCAGTTAGTGACCGCTCGACCGGCCCTGGTGTATTTGGCGCGATCACATCCACTGTCGAAAATCCTCGGCTGATTCAGTTCGCGCTAAAGGCCAGCTTTTGAACTCCCCGCCTGTACATAGTGCGACATCCGCGCACGGGAGGGATTACGAAATGTCAGCCACGCCTAAGCATAGCGATCCTTTGCGATTCGATTTCGACTTTCCTTTGAAAGCGTGCTGCCATCCCTTGGGCTTCAACCTGGAAATTGCAACCAATTCACCCGAAGTGCTCCTCGCCGCCGAAGAAAGCTGGGGACATTTCGGCAAACGTTTTATGTTTCCTCCTTTGCAGTTGCGCTTTGGCGTGCTCGATGCAAAGCGGAAAAAGCGCTTTGGTACGCCGGAAATCAGCGGCCAGTGGAACCTGATCGCACAAATAGCAGACGAACACAATTTTGTGGTCTCCAACACCGATCAAGGTATTTCGTACGGCTGGTTTACCGCAGATCTAGTTTCCGAGCGAGCGTACTTCCGTTACCACTTCCTCGAAGCAGCATTTTGGATGATGGCCACGCCGATGCATCTCACGCCAATCCACGGAGCGTGTGTCAACCTTGGCGGTAGAGGTGTTCTGCTGTGCGGCGCGTCCGGCGCAGGCAAGTCTTCGCTGGCATATGCGTGCGCACGAAGTGGATGGTCGTTCCTTTCCGACGATTCTAGCAATTTGGTCCGTACCTCAGACGATCGCACCGTCATAGGAAACCCGTACCAGATCCGCTTTCGCCCGTCTGCCGTTGATTTATTTCCTGAGTTGCGGGCATACCGCGTGATGCCGCGCATAACTGGAAAGCTTTCGATTGAGCTCGTCACGCAAGCGGTGCCGCAAATTAAAACGGTAACGGAGAGCTCAGTAGACTTCGTCGTTTTCCTGAATCGCTGCAAAGGGCCTGCGGAATTGGTCCCCTTTGCGCGTCACAAGGCGTTTGCGTATTTCGAGCAGCAACTCTGCTGGGGCAGTGACGCGGTTCGATCCGCACAGCGTGCGTCGTTGAAACGGCTGCTCGGCGCCGAAATATTTGAAATGCGTTATCAGGATTTCGATCAGGCCATCGCGCAACTGGAAATGATGGTCAATACCTCCGGCGCAGAAGCCGTCACGGCGCCGCTCTCCGCTGAAATCGACCTCAATGTTTGAACTTCCTTCGGACACGAGCGCCACCATCGCTGCACTGCGGTTCAGCGACGCAGATTCGCGCCCGTTGTCTGCACTCACAAGTGCGGAGTGGTCGAATCTTCTCACGCGCCATGAATTCGTACGCCTGACTATCCCGCTCCGGCAGACGCAGTCCGAACATATGCCGCTCTGGGTTCAGTCTCGCGTGGACCGCCACATTGCGGACAACGTGGCGCGATTGGAGCGGATCAAGTCCGATTATCGTGAAATCGCCCGACTCTGCAGTGAAGTCGGCGCCGAGCACCTTGTGATCAAGGGATTCGCGCAATGGCCGGGTTTTACGGATCACCCGTGTTTCCATTTGCAGTCGGATATCGACATGTACTGCCCGCGCGAATCAATTGAGCTTGCTCGTGATGCCGTTCTGAGCCTCGGCTACGAATCGAGCAAAGATACACGCGAGCGCGCCACCGATCATATTCCTGCTCTCAGCAGACGAACCGCATGGCACTGGAACGGAAACTATTTTGATCCGGAAATGCCCGCATCGATCGAATTACATCATTCTTTTTGGAACGCACGAGCGTTCCGGTTCGGAGTTGAAGTCGAGCGCGAGTTCTGGGACCGCCGCGTGGACCGCTGCCTCGATGGGCTCATCTTTCCAGCGCTTTCGCTACAAGATAATCTCACTCACTCCGCGCTCCAACTACTCAGAGACTGTTTGCAAGACGCGACATCGCCGGCAAAGCTCTATCAATTAGCCCGCTTCTTGCACCTCACCCGAAATGATGATGCATTTTGGGGCCTTTGGTCTGAATTGGAGAGCGACCAGCTCTGTCAGATGGCGGCGATTTCATTTCGAGCCGCGAAAGATGTGTTCGCATGTGAGCTGAATGAGGTCGCCGATAAAGAAGTGCGACTCCTCCCCGGCGCAGTCAACAAATGGTTCGAATGCTTTGGCGGCGCGATTTTTGATAGAAGACTGCATAGACCGCACGCAGGTATCTGGCTTCACTTAGCTTTGGTTGAGGCGGCGGCCGATCGTCGTGCTCTGGCGATAAAGCATTTCTTGCCCTATCGGCCGATTTCTTTAGAAGCGTTCGCGGATAGGGAGGCAGTCAAAAGTACCAAGCCTGCGGCAGACTCAATACGCCGCAAACGCGCACAGCACCTCCGGATGCACGCATTCGCACGTGCTCAAGCGTTCTGCCCAACGCTCGTCCAGGGCCTGCGCTATTGGTGGAACACAAAAAACATAGGCCGGAGCTACTGGACGTTTTATGGCGCGAGTTTGCTCTTTGATCTCGGCATGTACATTTTCTTCCTGCTCTACAACGTCTATTTGCTCGACCGTTCGTTCACGGCGCGGTTCCTTGGCCTCATTGTCAGCGCGGGTGCGCTGGGTAGCGTTTTTGGCACGGTATTTGGGGGCGCGCTCTCCAATCGCTTGGGATTACGCAAGAGTCTGCTGATCTGTCTTCCCGTCGTTGCAGTTATCTCCATGCTGCGGGCTGTGATTGGGCTACCGGCTGTCTTGATAGGCCTTGCGTTCGCCGGAGCCGCTTTCACAGCGATCTGGGCAATTGGTCTTTGCCCTGCAGTCGCGCAAATGACCAGTGAAGACAATAGAGCTTTCGGCTTCAGCCTAATCCTGTCTTCGGGTATCGCCGTGGGAATTCTCGGTGGGTTCACAGGCGGGCACCTGCCCGATTGGGTGCGAGCAGGCATAGCAGCATCTCAACTCCATGCCGAGCAAATAGCTCTTTTAATCGGCTGCGCTCTGGTCGCTTTGGCCGCTTGGCCGATTTCACGCATCAATTTTGGAGCTGCCGCGGTTCGCAGCAAGGGCGTCTATCCGCGGAATGCGTTCTTGTGGCGCTTTCTCCCGGCGATTGCGGTATGGAGCCTCGTCACCGGAGGATTTTCGCCGTTTTTCAACGCTTATTTTTCACAGCACTTCCACATGCCCGTAAGCCGCATTGGAACGATGCTTTCTCTCTCCCAGCTATTGCAAGTTTGCGCCGTGCTGATTGCGCCCCTGCTCTTTCGCCGGATCGGACTGATAAGGGGCGTGATGTCTACTCAAATTGCAGCCGGGATCGCATTGGCCTGTTTGGCTGCCGCCCCTGCAGGCTTCTGGGCGGCAGCGCTGTTCACTCTGTTCAGCGCGTTTGAGTGGATGAACGAACCCGGTATATTCACGCTGCTGATGAGCCGCGTTAGTCCCGAAGAGCGAACCGGTGCATCGGCTCTAATGTTTTTGGTCATTTCGCTGTCGCAGGCGGCAGCGGGAGCCTTGGCAGGCGCCGGCTTCGCTCGGTTTGGCTATCCACCGGTTATGCTTGTTATTGCGATCATGGCGTGCATCGCGGCGGCGCTTTTTTCGCGCCTGATCCATGAGGCTCAGAATCCAGTGGCTTCTCTGGTCGAAAAAATCGGAGAAGCAACTCACGCAGCCAATTGACGCCTCCCTCGCCCGAACGTTCCCATTGCTTTGTTTTGACCTGTAGAGGCCGATTCGCATTTCAGTCGGGCGCTTTTCTCCTGATCGACCCGCTGATTCCGCCCTCGCTCTAACGAAACTGTGCCCTAACCCGCGAGGCTCTCGTAGCGGCCGCCGTCCTATCCCTTAGCACGCGGAGAGTGCCCGCCATATTCTCTCGGTGGGCGCTGTTGATCGCGTAGCGCCGCCGTCTCGGCGGCGTTTCATAGCTCTGCCGTTGCAGACCGCGGTTTTTAGCGCGCTGAATTGCGCCTTTTTGAATTTCGATAGTCCATCGTTAGCTCTGAAGAGATCCGATCAGAGAGTTCCCATTCCCACTTACAGAAGATTTTGCGATGCGCGGAAACGTCACAAGAAGCACAGTTCCTGTATCCGATGTCCTTTCTATCGCCACAGAACCATCATGATCGCGCACGATCTTGTTCACGATTGCCAAGCCCAGTCCCGTGCCTCCCGGCTTCCCCGCACTAACAAAAGGATCGAATACTACATTATGAATGGGCGGCGGTATCCCTGGCCCATCGTCCGCCACTCGCACCGCGAACGTCTTCTCGGACGACCGAATATCTACACGGATCGGTTCGTCGCTCTGGGAACTCGCTTCGCACGCGTTCAGAATCAAGTTCGAAAAGACGCGTTCCATTTTTCGCGGATCAAACACTCCCTCCATTTCTCCGCTCGCATGGATCGAAACCGTACGGTGCCGCCATTCCGGCCGCGCCAGAACAGTATTGGCGGCGCGCCGGATAATTTGGTCGAGAGCCGCGTGTTCGGGCAAAATCGCATGGTCGCCCCGCACGAGTTCGCGAAGCGAATCTAGCAAATCGGTCATTTGATCCGATGCGAGCTTAATCTCGTTGTAGGTTTCCGTGCGGCTCACAGAGTCCGGAGCCTCGAAAAGAAATTCCGCATTGGCCACAATGGCCGCGAGGTAGTGCCGCAAATCGTGCGAAAGCGAACTCGCTGCACGGCCCACAGCGGCAACCCTCTCCGTAATAATCCTTTGTTCGTGCGAAGCAAGAATTTCGCCGCGCATCACAGAAAACGCTTCCGCTAGCTCTGCAACTTCGCTGCTGCCTCGTGGCTGAATGGAATAGGTGTAGTCTCCAGCGGAAAGCGCGCGAACTCCGGCCACAAGATTGTCGAGCGGACGCGTAATTGTCCTCGCTACAAACCCGAGCAGCACCGTCGAAAGAAGCACTGCGGAGATTCCGAGAATAAAAATCAAATTGTTCAAATTCCGAAGGAAAAGATTCAATCGGTCCAGCGACACGAGCACGTAACAGCGGATCGGCGACGGTACCTCGCCGATCATTACAGACGCCGCTTCATATCGATTTGCTGCCAACCCGATATCCGCTCCGGATGTCGATGCCAGCGAATCATCGCTGTCGATCCGTGCCTTAAAGCGGCTGTCTTGCTCTGCAGAAAGCGTCGATGCGATCACCGTGTGTGAGACGGATAGCACCACCTCCGCGCCGGACACATTCGCCAACTGATCGGCAACAGTGGAATCCACTTGATAGCCAACCACTAGTATTCCGATTTCACGCCTTCCCGTATCCGGCCCAATCGAGATTGGCCGGCTCACGATGCGATATAGCTCCCCATTGTCAAACCACCACGCCGTTTCGGAGCCGTGACTAATCAAAGCCTTCAAGTTCCGCTGCGCAATGTCGGCAGTCCACCCCGATTTGGTTATGTGAAAGCCGAGAACGCGTCCGTCAGGATCTGCCAAAAGAAATAAATCGCTGCCGCCCAGCTTCCAAAAAGGCTCGGAAGCGTCCTGAATAGTCGGCGCATGCTGCGTAGTCATCACGGCCATGAGCGGTGGAAGTTCGGCCAGAAGAGAAGCTGTCCGCGAAAGTTCCGCATCTCTCTGCATCTGCACGTTTTTGAACGCACGCACCGAAGCTTCTACGCTCTGTCCGGCCTGCTGACGGATTTCCGAGCGCACCATATAGCGCACGATCACCAGAATCGCTCCAGTGAACGCGGAGATAATTACGATCGCTGCGAACAGGAGCTGCGTGCGAAGTTGAAGACGCGCCATTGCTTTAAGACTTCTCCTCTAACGCACGGCTGCTACGTTCGCGTTGCCCGGCACGAATTTGTAACCGACGCCGTGAATAGTCAGAAACAATATTGGATTCGCGGGATCTGGCTCCAGCTTTTGACGAAGCCGAAGGATATAATTGTCCACAGTGCGTGTGGTGGGATAGTTTTCATATCCCCACACCTGATCGAGAAGCTCTTCCCTGGAAAACACTCTGCCTGGCGAATGCGACAGAAATTTCAATAACTTAAACTCGTGCGCCGTTAACGTGAGCATCTTTCCTGCGCGCTTTGCTTCCATGCTCGTAAAATCGATTTCGGCGTCGGCAAAAATCAACGTCTCGTGCGATGCGGGTGAAGCATTCAGCCTCCCCGGAGACCGCGTTCCCGTCACGCCTGCTTTAGTTCGCCGCATGGCGCGTCGAACCCGCGCCAGAAGCTCCCGCGGACTGAATGGCTTCGTGACGTAATCGTCCGCCCCCAACTCAAGCAGCAACACCTTGTCTTCCACGTCGGAATTCGCGCTCAGCACCACGATTGGAACGGAAGCGGCCGTCATTTTGAACTCGCGGCAGAGCTCTTTTCCGGGCAGGCGCGGCAGCTTCAGATCCAGCACGACGACGTCCGGGATCTGTTTCTTGAACATCTCCAGTCCTTCAACGCCGTCCGACGCGATTTGAACTTCAAGGGAGTCGCTTGCGAAGAGCCTCTGCAGCGTGCGCTGCAACGCGCGGTTATCCTCTACCACAAGCACCGTTTCCATAGTCGTCACAGCTCCTCTTTTGCCGTTGTGGCGCAGCCGCTCTTGGCTGTGCGTTGTTCCTGCTTTGGTTTGTAGCGGCCGCTTTTTGGACGGGCGCCTTTGACTTGCTTCTGCCTTTGACTGCGTAACGGCTGAGTCGCCCTTTAGTCGGGCGCCTTCGCCGTTGATTATCGGAAACGCATTTTCCCGTCGTCTCCTTTAGTAGGTCGGCGCTAGCGCGCCCGTATCGTAATCTTTCCCGTACTTATTCTTGTGATCGCGTAAATCGTGCAAAATCACGGCAACGGAAATTGTGGGAAGCGACCGATTTCCATCCACTACTACATCGCGCTCCAGCTCCTCGAGCGCTTCGGCATCCGCATTCTGGTACCACACGTTCAGGCGGTATCTTCCCGCGGGAACGTCGGAGATTGCCACGCGTCCGGACTTATCGCTCAACCCGAAATAGTTTGAATCGACAGTTAAAATCACAGCCGCCATGTGCGGGTGAATGTTGCAGAAGATATATGAGGGCCCGAGCCTGTCGAAACGAACGCTCTTCGAATCGCCCGCCTGGTATAACCCAAGGTCGAAGCGTTTTCCGCGGTATAGCGAAAACACATTGTGAAACCACGGGTCTAGATTCGGAAAGGTCACCACGCTGCCCTTCGGCACAACCAGCAATTCCGGATCGAATTTCTTATCCCGTTGAACCATTTCATAAGAGCGTCCGCCCTGTGTAGACGCCCCCGAAGAATCAAGCGGCGCAAGCCACTCGACCACCTTAGACGCGTCCTTCGTCTGTTCGCCCTTGCCGCCGGCTGAAAGCACAACTCGCCCTTCGACTTCATAGCCTTTCCCTGCGCCTGCTATCCAATGTGGCCATGCCGTCTGCGTAAAAAGCACAGCAATGATCATTCCTGCCAGCCGAACGCACTTCATCGTTTCTTCCTAAAAAAGAAAACCCGCCGTTAGACCGGTCTCTCCCGCATTTGCCTGCCCGGAGATCCGATACGTTTGTAACCGTCGGTACTCAGCTGAGAAAACAAGGTCTGAGCGCGGCCGGAAAATGTAATTGATCACCAACGATCCGTTCTTGAATGCAAGATTCTGCAGAACAGGATCGTTCAGCGCCGCCTCTTGAAAATCGCTGGATTTTCGTCCCACGCCGCCGAACGCGAGGTTGATCTCGTCGCGCGAGTTGATTCGGAATTTGAGTTGAGACCAGCCGCCGAAACTCGGGATGCCCGCCAGTGCGGCTGCGCTATTCGTAATGTACTCAGTATAATCCGTTTGAGCCACCACGGGAGCGGGTACGGCCCCAAAACCATCGAGCCCCTTCCCCGCGAACATTTCACCGCTCACTTCAAGTCGCGAGAATAGTGGAATGTTCCAATCGATCATGCCGCCGCCACCCGTTATCGTCGTCGGCCCGGGAAATCTTTGCCGCAGATAAATTCCCGCCACTCCCACTGAGTAAGGATGTGAATCGTCTCTGCCATTCGCGGATAGTCTTACTGCGTACACTGGCTGCCGGGACGATTCGTTCGGGCTCGGCACTCGATTCCCGGAAAGCGACGGCACATAGGAAGGGATTCCTAATATTCCCGCCTCCGCGCGAAATTGCGAAATCTTCGCGTCGAAACGCTGCTCCACTCGAAGCTGCGCCGCCCAAGTCCAAAGATTGCCCGCCGCTGAAAAACCCGGCTCTGCCACAGTCAGATACGAGGTCGGCGAATCGGGCGAGAAAAAGGGAGTATCCAGCCCTCCGATAATTGATGTATGGGCCCAATCCATTCTCATCCGCGCCAGACGCAGTCGCATGATACCGGACACCGACTCGCCGTAGCCAAGGCCGCCCCAGACGTCACCTTGAATGTCGGCAGACGTCTTCGCTCCAACGATCTGCGGCCCATTACCCTCTATTCCGATCACCGACTGGCGCAATGAAAATCCGGTACTGCCAAACGGAGTGGTACCTGAAATCGCAACTCTTGGAAGGTCGAAATTGTCCACCCGGCCCGAGTTGATGATTGTGTTGAGCAAGAACATCCCGGACAGTTTCAGCGAAAACTTCGATCCGCTCTCTACTCGAGTTTGTGTGAGTTGCTGCAAGCGGCTATTCAGAATGTCCCAATCGTCCTGCGTTATTTTGGCAGGAGTTGCCGCGGAAGGTGTCTGCGCGTCGTCGCTGGATACGTCTGCCACAAATGTTTTCTGGTCCGACGCCACTGGCGCCGCGGCCGTGTCTGGCTGACCACCAAGTCGTTGAGAGAGTTGCTCAAGTAAGACTCGAAGCTGCTTAATTTCCTGGCGGGACTCAGCCAGTTCCTGTCTGGTCTCGTCGAGCGAAGCGCTCAGGACCTGGACCTTTGCTTCCACGGAGCCTTCATCCGCGCCTTTTGCTGGCACTGACGGTGACTGCGCCAGAGCGGCGCCACCGAAAACGAATAGAGACACTGCGACCCCGCAGCGATATATATGTCGATTCGCGAGAGTACGCATAAAGCCTCCAGACAACCGCTCAGAGAAGGACCTGCACGTGAAAGTCAAAAACACGGGCGCGAATCACTCTGAGTGATGCCTACTCTAGTCCAAAAATGTCAGAATTGTGCTTCGACCGAAGGCTTTTGACGTCTCGTTGACATTTATTTTACAAAATTGAAGGTTCGCACATCTGCCCGACTGCCAGAGTGCCCCCGACGCGAACGCGCTCCAAACGGTGCTTTCGCCGCCCCAAACGAGCCAAGTGTCATGGTTTATTGCGTCCGAAACCACAGAAGTGCGTCAAAAGCAGGGCTTTTGGGGCATTCTAATCGCAACTGCTAAGAATTAAAAATCGATGTAAATGCATGAAAAGAAACGATGGAGACCATGTCTAATCGCAATTGCTAGCCCGTTTTGAAAATCGGCAAGACACCGCTCAGGGCGAGGGTGCGAGGAACTTCAGTAGAAGCTGTTCATCCCTTGCGCTGAGGTTCGCCCGGACCCGCATTTGCCGCAATACAGCGCGCACCTCCCGAGGCGACAGCTTTTCGGGGACACTGTGGCAGCGCACGCAGTTCGTCGCCCATACCTGCGCTCCTTCAGCAATCGCATTTGCTGGCGGTTGCGCCGATGTCGCGCCAGCAGGTGCCTGGTTTGGGGGCTGCCCAAGCGCCGTTCCAATCAGTCCCAGAGCGAACAGCAGTATCAACACGGTTGTGTAATATCGCTTCACTGAGAGCCTCCAGGCCAGAGAGGAGAGAGAAAACGGTACGTCAATCCGAATTCCCAAATATTGCGGTTACCAGACTTTGTAAATTGCCGCCCATACGTGGCACTCAACCGCACTTCGTGCGGAAAGTGGTATAGGGCGCCGGCATCAATCCGCTGCGTGTCCAGCGCGGGCAGAGAATCACCGGTTCCTGATTCGAGCCTCTCGAACTGCTGCACGCGCCCAATCGCTTCCAGCCTTCCCAGCCCCGTGTAAATGACGCTCGGTTTAGCCAATCGGTACCCCGCTTCTAACCAATACCCCTGTCCGCGTCGCGAGTGCGAGTACTCAGACTTCATGTCCAACGCCAACGCGTGCGGCTGCCACGAAAAAAAGAGACCCTCGAAATTCATTCTCTGCGATTGAAGAAGCCGCCCATACGACGCACCGACCTCGAGGCGCTGATGAGGCAAGAAGACGCTTGCTCGCCCGCCGACGGAACGTTGTGACTCCAGCTTATTGATCGTACTCAGCGTCGAAAAGTAGGTCACATACGTAATCTGATAGTTGTCTCGCGATACCAGAGAGCCGCGAAACATCAGTCCGTCGCTGTATCCACCCGTTGTCCCAATTGGCACGATAACCGGAGCGTCGATGAATTTTTGAATCCAGATTGGCTCCAGCCGCTCGCTGTACATATTGAAAGGCGTCAAAAAGCGTCCAGCGGAAATAGTGAGCCAATTCGCCGCCAGAAAATCCACCTGAGCGTATTCGAGTGTGTCGAAGAACTGCGCCTGATATGGTCCGTGACCGTTTTGTGGAAAGACGAACCCTCGCAGATCAGCGCGCGATTCAATCAGCCAGCGGTTCCCGATAGGAACAGTCAAGACCGGCGCAATCACGGGTTGCATCGTCGTTGTGCCCTGCGAAGTGGCGCTGAGAAATCCAACGCCGCCTGAGACAATCGGCACCGTCGCTTGGGCACTCGCCGACGCCGTCCAAAGCACGGCAAACACAGCAACGCATGCAATCTTTAATCGCATCATCCCACCCTAAGAAATTCTCGTGACGCACACACGTTAGCTGGTATCGCTCGTTCGTTTGTCCTTAGAGTGTCAAAGATCGGTAATCTTGATGTTAGAAAGGAACTTCAGTGCTCAATCAGAAGATCCTGGCGTGTTGTCTTGATCTGCGCTGTATCATCGGAGCACGCTGGCATACTCAATCGAAACAGACTAGCAAGGGAAAACGATTTTGATGACAACTGGCCAAATGTCATGGGCAAGAAAGCCGCCGGAGAATTTCTAGCAACTATTTATCGAATCTGGATGCTGCGATACGTCGACGTTCCGGACAACGCTGTGATGTCCCTTCGTCATCCGACGAAGCGCGGCGGTCGCAAGGGAAAGCCCGACATACGACCAACCAAGTACATTCCAGTCATTGCTCGCGTGAATGGGCGCATCACACGAACCACCCTTGTACCGGCCGGCGGCGGTCGTTATCGCATGCAGTTCAATGCTGTCCTGCGGAAAGCCGCACAGGCCGATGTCGGCGAAGTGGTTTGCATCGAGCTTTCGCTGGACAGCGACTGTCGCGATCGTGTCCTTCCTGCCGACCTGCGCGCGGCGCTGAACCGCCATCCGAAAGCGAAGCGAGCCTTTGAACAATTGCCGCCGGGATTGCGACGACAACTCCTGAAGTGGATGGATTCCGCCAAGGGCGAAGCTACGCGAATAAGACGGATTGAAATCGTAATAGACAGAATGGTCGAGCGCGCAATTCTTGGCTCTCATAGCAGCCGGAAGGAGCCCGATTGAATTTTGCTCGCAAGGCGATTGCACAGCACATCGGGCTGCATTAGGATTTTTGATATGCGAACTGTCGCAATGCTGCTAATCGTAGCATCCTCATTGGCCGCGCAGACACACCCTACCCACCGCCCGCCGGTAAGCCGTGCCAATGCGGACCAGCTTGGATTAACTTGCGCCCAGATTTTGCAGATGAGCTCGGCAGAATGGGCGACGAAATTTACTACCGAAAAGGGGTCAGAACCTGCCGAGACGATTCGTGCGCTCGGTGCCTACGGAAAATGCTACGACGCCCGAACCGACCAGCTCGCGGCGCGGCTCAGGAAAACCGGTAAAGGACCGTTGATGGGCGCTCGGGCGAATTTCCAAAGTGTCGAGCAGGCCCTGAAGGCTTTTGCCGCCAAGGCCCTGGCCGAATCCGATCCTCCTGCTGATGCGGTAAAATCGGCATACGCGGCTCTCTATGAGAAGGAGTTTCGCTACGAGTTTTACGAATCTTACGAGCCACGGACGCCCACACCGCCGGCCAAAGCAGCCTCAGCGCCAAAGGAATCTGCTTTATCCTCCAATTCGGAGGCAAGCAGTGCGCCGGACAGTAGTAAAAATAAGAGTGGAGATACAACTTCGGCGTCGCAAGCGACCGGCTCACCTTCTCAAACGGTTCCCGGCGCAAATCCCAAAGATAAAGAGAAGGAAATCGATCCGTTGACCGCGGCGAAGAATCATTTTGGCGTGCTTCTCGGCGCCTTACCCGACGAGCGGATGCACGATCTTCACAAAGCTTTTGGCGAAATTCTTGGCCCGAATTCGGCAGCATCCCGAATGCAATTGTTGATTTATCGTTACGCAATTTTCCTGCTGGAAGCTCCGGGCGATAAGCCTTTTTCGTCTGCACCTTTTTAGAGCCGCCAACGTCAATGAACTTGATGCGCAGCGTCTTCCTGAGGGCCTCCGAGAGCGCGTGGCTGCGCGAACGGGCCAGCCGCTATGCATTCATGCGGCGCTCGGTCAAACGATTCATGCCCGGCGAACACCTGCGCGAGGCGCTCGCAGCGGCGAAGCGGCTGAACGAGGGCGGCGTCCTTGCCGTGCTGACGCATTTGGGCGAGAACGTAAAGGCACGTTCCGAAGCCGAATCGGTTGTCCGCGGCTACGTGCAGGCAATTCAAGAGATCCGCGCCGCGAATCTTTCCGCCGAAATTTCGCTCAAGCTCACGCAACTCGGCCTCGATCTGGACCTAGAATTTTGCTGCGAGAATCTGATGCACATCGTCGAGCATTCAGCGCCCGATAGAACTGTCTGGATCGACATGGAACACAGCCCTTACGTCGATGCAACTCTGGACATTTATCGTCGCGTGCACGATGCGCACAGGAATACAGGCGTTTGCCTTCAGGCCTACCTCTTTCGCACGGAGAAGGATCTCGCTTCGCTAATTGCGCGCGGCGCGGCGGTGAGACTCGTGAAAGGCGCCTATAGCGAACCGCCCGAGATCGCCTTCGCGGAAAAGAAAGATGTAGACGAGAATTTCTGCCGGCTGGCGCGCATGCTGCTGGCGCCGGAAGCGCTTGCCGCATCTGTTCGAGCGGCTTTAGCGACTCACGACGTTGCGCTCATAGCGGAAGTTTCAGAGTGGGCCGCGACGCAAGGCATTCCGAAAAATCAGATCGAATTCCAGATGTTGTACGGAATCAAGCGTGCAGAGCAGCTCCGGTTGGCGCGCGAGGGATACCGCAGCGGAGTGCTCGTCTCCTACGGATCGTATTGGTTCCCGTGGTTTATGCGGCGCCTAGCTGAGCGGCCCGCGAATGCATTTTTCGTTGCGCGAAATCTTTTTGGCGCCTAGTTCCATTGTGGCTAGCGAGGCGCCAGGTCGGCTTTCGCGGAGACGGCAAGTGCCCCGTTGTGCCGGTCGAGAGCCTCCCGCACTTTTCGCGCCAGGTCGCGAGGTGCATACGGCTTTTGCAGGACAGGCAACCCATTCGCTTGCGCTTTTTTGAGCAGTGACATGTCGGCGCTGTACCCCGTCGTAAAGACTACAGGAAAGCCGGGCGCTTCCTTGCAAATCCGCTCGTACACTTCCGGGCCGCTGAACTTCGGCATCACAACGTCTAGAAGAATCAGATTAATCCGCGAGCGATGTCGCTGAAACTCAGCCAGAGCCTGCTCACCATCGTTCGCGGTGATCACGTCGTATCCGAGTCCCGCAAGCGTCTCTATCGCCAGATGTCGCAATCCTTCGTGGTCCTCTGCGACGAGCACCGTTTCGTTACCGCCGCGAATGGGTTGGGGAGCCTGGGTCGCATGCGAAGCGTCCGCCTCGACATTGGCGGCCGGCAAATACACGCGAAAAGTGCTACCGAGTCCCAGCTCGCTGTAAACCTGCACGAACCCGTTGTGCTGTCGAACGATTCCGTAAATTGTGGCCAGTCCGAGGCCCGTTCCTTTTCCGACTTCCTTCGTCGTGAAAAATGGTTCAAAAATTCGATCGAGTGTGGCCGTATCCATCCCAATTCCCGAGTCCGTGACAGAAAGCATCGCGTAAGTGCCGGGGTGAGCGAGCGGTTGCATCGTGCAGAACTTCTCGTCAAATGCAACGGTGGATGTATCGAGAACCAGCGAACCGCCATCCGGCATCGCGTCGCGCGCATTGATGCATAGATTCATCACCACCTGTTCCATCTGGACGGGATCGGCGCGAACAACAGCGAGATCCGGCGAAAGATTCGCGCGAATCTCAATGTTGCTGCCGAGCACTTTTTCAAGAAGGTTTAATGTCTCCACAACCGTGTTATTCAGATCGATGTTCCGCGGCTCAAGAATTTGCCGTCGTGCGAATGCGAGCAACTGGCGCGTAAGGGCCGCGGCTCGTTCGCCTTGTTGATGGACTTTCTCGAAATGGCGATGCAATCGTGTGCCGGTGTCGGTTTCTTCCAGTCCCATGTCAGCCCAGCCGAGAATTGCGCCGATCATATTGTTGAAGTCGTGCGCGATTCCACCGGCGAGTTGCCCGATGGCCTCGAACTTCTGCGCATTCGCCAGCTGTTTTTCCAGAGCGCGCCGTTCCGTGATATCTTCCACGATGATCTCGATGCATTTGGCGCCGCTTTCCGGGTCGCTCACCTCCCGGCCGTTAAGGCGTACGTGTATAGTTTTTCCGTCTTTTCGTTTCCAATCTGCCGTCGCGTCCACGCGCGCCGTTTCGAAGAAGTGCTTGCGAACCTCGTCTCGGGCCGACGCCTGGCAGAAGAGGCCCGTTGTATCGCGCAGTGCGAGGACCTCCTCAACCGACTCGTACCCAAGCATGCGTACGAGAGCCGGATTCGCAAACAGAAGATTGCCCTCAGGCGCGACCCAATAAATGCCGTAGGTCGCATTGTTCACCAGGCTGCGATACCGGGCCTCGCTGGCGCGCAGAGCGGCCTCCGCCGCTTTACGTTCGGTAATGTCCAGAATACTGCCGCGCACAAGCGCTTGATTCGTGGAGGAAAGCCGAACCAGATGAACCTCGCACGGTATATCCAGGCCTTTTGCATTCCGATGCATCCATTCGAAATGCGGAGCGTGACCCTGCAATGCCAGCTCGATTTTCTCCGCAGTCGCCGCTGAAGACAGTCTTCCGTCAGGCTGCATGGGCGGACTGAGTTCAGCCGGATCGCAGCAAAGCAACTCTTTTCGCGACAGCCCAAAGAGTTTCGTTGCATTGTCGTTGCAATCGATGAACTGAGACTTTTGAACGTCGAGCACGACGATAGCCTCGGGCGCGTTGTGTACGAGCGTACGATAATGTTGTTCGCTTTCACGCAATGCGGCGAGGGCGCGCACCTCGGCTTCTCTGAGCATCCGTTGTTCCTGCGCTCGACGCAGGGCCATAGGCAGCCGCGCGAGTTGCCCTTTCAGCACGTAATCCGTCACGCCTGCCTTAATGGACTCGACAGCGAGCTCGTCGCCTATCGTACCGGTCATGAGGATCAGAGGAACTTCGGGCCGAATCTCCTTGAGCGTGCTAAGAGCGTCCATGCCTGTCCAACTCCCCATCCGATAATCGGAAAGGACTATATCCACGGGCTGGCTGCGAAGACGCTCGGCAAATTGATCGCGCGTGGAAACGTAATCCGCTACAAACTGCACCCCGGATCGCCGTAAGTAACGCAGACAGAGTTCAACGTCCGCCTGATCGTCATCGGCAATCAGCAGACGTAGAGCTGTTTCACGCAGTTCGCCATTATTCGGTTGATCTTCCTGCATTCCGTATTTGAATGCGACAACAACGATTTGTCGTGAGCATTGGCCCCCGCAAGAGTGCCGTCCGACCGTCCAAATCGGCCCGACTCTCCCAAACTCCGGTTGGCATGCGGAGCTGTCGCAATCCTCCGAAAACCTTATCGGCAGATTCCGCACCGGAGCCCACTTCTTATCGAGGATAGAATTAACGAAGGTTTCGTGGAGAAGCGCGCTTTTAGAGTGAGCGCACGGCTGAGGCCGCGTGAGTTGTCACGCAACCTGGATGTAGATTAGAAAAAACTAAGGTTCGTAGATCAGCAGAGTAAGCCTGACGCCGAAACCTCAGAGGCCTTGTTCCAAATTGAATGGCTGCTAGCTTCGATGATCGAGCGGAATATAGCTTCGCTGATCGTGCCCCAAATACACCTGCCGCGGCCGGCAAATCTTCTGCTCGGGATCGAGCAGCATCTCCTGCCACTGCGCGATCCACCCGGACGTCCGCGGGATGGCGAAGAGCACCGGGAACATCGTCACCGGGAAACCCATCGACTGGTAGATGAGCCCGGTATAAAAATCCACATTAGGATACAGCCGGCGCTTCACAAAGTAGTCGTCTTCCAGCGCAATGTGTTCGCATTCCAGCGCGATATCAACCAGCGGATTCCGCCCCATAATGTCGAACACTTGATACGCGAGGTGCTTCACGATGCGCGCGCGAGGATCGTA
>JBOGMU010000162.1:0-3221 GCA_050746865.1 Candidatus Acidiferrales bacterium | reverse complement strand
CCTTTGTTCTCATGGTGGCGTGTGTTCTTTGCTACCAATACTGCCTGCTCCATCCGTTCGATATCCTAAGTCACGATCTGATCTGGAAGTTAAACCCGCGTCTTCTGTACCCGAGCACTCCACGGGTTTCACCTTGGCTTATTTCCTGGTGCTTGAAGCACTCGTGTATGGGTTATGTAATCGGAGCGCGAATTGTGGCGCGATTTCGTCGCCCCCATCAGGCCGCATTTACCCTATTTAATGCAGCGCTCGTTCTGCTCGTCAGTGCGCTGGAGCTTCTCAGGTTCGTTAAGTACAATCCCCATCACCTGCAATCATTTCCATCCTATATGTCTTATCGCGTAGCGTTGATTCTGCTATTCGTTGTGAGCACGCTAGTGGGGGGCCTCTGGAAACAAAAGAACCTCCAGCCTGCTCAGGCTTGACACATACACCCTAGTTCTGCAACTATCGAAATATGGCGCCGCAATCCAGGAAGTCCGCTGAACAGATTTTGAAGTACGCAGATATGTTTTCCGCGATGGGCACGGGCGCGCGTCTCCACATCATGCAGCTTCTCTTGTCGGCTCATCCCGAGGGAATGATCGTCAGCGACATCCAGCAAGAACTCGGCATCCCAAACTCCACTCTTTCCCATCACCTCGATAAGCTCAAAGCCGAGGACCTTGTCAACGTCCGCCGTGAGAGCACATTTCTTCACCACACAGCCAATACCGAAGCGCTCCAGGAGCTCTTGCAATTCCTCTACGCTGAATGCTGCACGCGCAATAAGGCATTGAAGCCCGAAGCCATCGTGCAGATTTGCAAATAGGAGACTCATATGGAATCGATGGATGTCAGACAGGCAGTCAAGGAGAAATACGGAAGCGCCGCGCTCAAAGTCGCCACTGGCGGATGCTGCGGCAGCAACTGCGACCCGATTACGTCCAATCTCTACGATGCGTCGCAGACCGGCGAAATTCCGGCCGAAGCCGTCGCCGCCTCGCTAGGCTGCGGCAATCCCACGGCACTCGCCGAATTAAATCCAGGTGAAACGGTTCTCGACCTCGGATCGGGCGGCGGCATCGACGTGCTGCTCTCCGCGCGTCGCGTCGGACCCGCGGGCAAGGCATACGGCCTCGATATGACGGACGAAATGCTCAAGCTCGCCAACGAGAACAAGCGCAAATCGGGAATCGAAAATGTGGAGTTCCTTCGCGGCGAGATCGAAAGCATCCCGCTTCCCGATGGTTCCGTCGATGTCGTGATCTCGAATTGTGTGATCAATCTATCGGCCGACAAGGATCGCGTTCTTCGCGAAGCCTTTCGAGTGTTGAAGCCCGGCGGGCGCTTCGCCGTTTCGGACGTCGTCACGCGCGGGGAAATCCTCCCAGAGATTCGTGCGAGCGTGCTGCTCTGGGTCGGTTGTGTTGCGGGCGCGCTCGACGAGAACGATTACCGCGCAAAACTCACGGCCGCCGGCTTTGAAAAGATCGAAGTCGAACCGACGCGCGTCTACCGTGTCGAAGACGCCCGCGAACTTTTATCCGATCGCAATATCGACGTGGATGCAATCGCGCCACACGTCGAAGACAAATTCATGAGTGCCTTCATACGCGCCATAAAGCCGAAACATTGTTGCGGCCCTGATTGCTGCCGCTGAAGACCATCATGAGCGACCACTACAACGTCCTCTTCCTCTTCACAGGAAATTCCGCCCGCTCCATCATGGCCGAAGCAATTATGAACCGGCTCGGCAAAGGCCGATTCACCGCTTATAGCGCGGGCAGCATTCCCACGGGCCAGGTTAGGCCCGAGGCGTTGAAGCAGTTGGCCAGCTCCGGTCTGCCTACGGACGGCGCACGAAGCAAAAGTTGGGAGGAATCGCACGGCCCGACGCGCCAAAAAATGAATTTTGTGTTTACGGTCTGCGACAACGCCGCGAAAGAGGTCTGCCCGTTTGGCCGGGGCAGCCCATAACGGCGCATTGGGGAATTCCCGATCCTGCCGGCGCTGCTGGATCGCCGGGGAGATCGAGCGTGCCTTCCGCGACGCCTACATGATGCTCGAGCGCAGAATCAGTCTGTTTTGGCGCTGCCTCTCGCCAGTCTCGATAAACTCGCGATCAAACGGGAAATCGACGGGATTGGCCGGCAGTGACGGCGTCACTATCGCGCCGCATAGCCGCGGAATTTCTAGGAGCGGGTTTTCTCGTCGCTGCCGTCGTAGGCTCCGGCCTCAGGGGTGATCGGCTCTCGGGCGGCAACGTTGGCATAGCACTCCTTGCCAATACGATTGCAACGGGCGCGGTGCTCATCGTCCTGATTCTGGCGTTCGGGCCGATTTCCGGCGCGCATCTGAATCCCGCCGTCACTCTCGCCGATGCAATGGAACAAGGCATCGCATGGCGGGACGTCTTTTCTTACATTGCTGCCCAGTGTAGCGGCGCCGTTTGCGCCGCCGTCGCCGCTCATCTCATGTTTGGATTACCATTCATTTCGCTTTCTCACCATGCGCGTTCGGGCGCGCCACAGGTGTTCAGCGAATTCGTCGCCACATTTGGCTTATTAGCGACGATTTGGGGCTGTGCAAGAACCCGCATTCAGGCACTACCGTTCGCTGTCGGTGCATACATCACTTCCGCATACTGGTTCACCGCTTCCACTTCATTTGCGAATCCCGCCGTGATGATCGCGCGCTGCCTGAGCGACACTTTTGCGGGAATTCGCCCGGCGGATGTTGCTCCGCTTATCGCAGCTCAGATCTTCGGCGCATTCTGCGCGACGATTCTGTTCCGTTGGCTCGCCCCAGCCATCCGCGAAACAGCCAAGGAACTCCTTTGAATAGTCTTCGCTCTTGCGAGTCGGTTCTTAACATTCTCCTATATCATGCGAGGGTGCCGAACCGTGCTCGGATTTACAAAGCGCGCGAGTGTGACCAAATGCGATCGGCATGACGTAGCAGCCGGCGGTTCAAAAATAACAGCGGCGGCTTTTGATCGTCGATGTTCCCGATTTCTAATCGACAATCTGCCGATTGGAACCGACCTAGATCCTTGATGCTGAGAGAAATGTCGATCCTAATCGCAAAAAAGAAGGCGAATTTTCACGAGCGAGCGAAGTGCGAATGCGAGGAGGATCCACAAAGGGACGAAGCTAAAAGGTTGGTGGGCCTGGGTAGACTTGAACTACCGACCTCACCCTTATCAGGGGTGCGCTCTAGCCACCTGAGCTACAGGCCCA
>JBOGMU010000161.1:0-25675 GCA_050746865.1 Candidatus Acidiferrales bacterium | reverse complement strand
CTCACAGGCTGCTCCATTGCGACAATATGGGCTCAAGCGTCATTAGTTCGACTCGTCTCCACTCGCGGCCGCTGGTTTCGCCACCTGCACGACCGTTTTCGCGAGTACGTCTGGATCTTCGCTGGCCAGTTCGTAAGCGCCCGTAGTGACCACTTGGTCGCCCGCTTTCAAACCATCGGTTATCTGAACGTTGTCGCCGTTGCGAATCCCCACCTTCACGTCCTGTTGCTTCGGTTTGTTGCCCGCAACCAGAATTACGGAACTCGACCCGTTGGTATCGGTCAGCAGCGCCGTCGAGGGAATCACGAGCGCCTTCTGCACTGTCTGCGCCACGATGTCTACGTGCGCGTTGCCTCCGGGTTTGAGCCTGTCGCCGGGATTCGGCGCCTGAACCCACACCTCCACCGTGGTGCTGTTTGGATCGAGCGCAGGGCTTACCAGGGTAACCTTTCCATCCAGCGGCTTAGTCGCCCCCGCCGCGGTAATGGTGGCGCTATCGCCTACCTTCAGCCGTGAGGCCACATCCGGCGCGATGTGCGCCCGCGCGACAATCGTCGAAAGATTCATCACGGTTAGAATCGGCTGCCCAGACTGCGCAGTCTCACCCACGTAATACGGCCTGTCCGTCACCACGCCATCGATGGGGCTCGTGATCTTCGCGTAGTCCAACTGCGCCTGCGCGCTCGTGACCCGGCCCTTTGCCGCATTCAACTGTCCCGTGGCGGCTTTTAAGTCATATTGCTTTTGCGCCAGATCGTACTGGTTCTGCGCCTGCGTGAGCGCGATGCGGGAGTCTTCCACATCCTTTGCGGAGACGGCTCCCTGTTTCAGCAAATTCTCTCGGCTGTTGTAAAGATTCTGTGCCGCATCGAATTGCTGTTTGGCCAAGGTTAGCTGTTGCTGCGCGTTTTGAAGTGCCGTTTGGTAGGCCGCCTGGGCTTGCTCATAGCCACCCTGATTTTCCGTGACCGCGCCTTGCAGCGGTTGGCTTTCCAGCTCCGCAAGTGTTTCTCCCGCATGAACCTGACTTCCGCGCTGTACGTAAAACTTCTTAATCGGCGCGCTCACCTGCGGCATGATCGCCGCCTGATCCACCGGATAGAGAACTGCGTCTGCACTTACGACTTGTTCAATTGGTTGGTTCTGCACCGTCGCCGCCTGCACTGTAACGGTGGGCGTCTGGTCGCTCTGCTGGCTGGAAGAACAAGCCCCTAACGATATCGCAAGAGTCACGGCACTAATTGTAAAGCTGCGAATATAACGCAATTTGAGCGCTCCCATCTCTAAAAGGGCCCCGTAAGAGTCTGCAACGTCGCCAGCGCCACGCGATATTGTAGCGCGGTGCTGGAGTAGTTCGTGCGCGCCTGCGTCAGCGTGGTTTCTGCAGCAACCACTTCCAGCGCGGTCGATTCTCCGGCTTGATAACGAAGCACCGTAAGCCTCAGGCTCTCTGCCGCATCGTTGGCCGCCTGGCGCGCCGTATTCATCGTTCCGCCCGCAACGGAGGCGGCGTTGTAGTACGCGTATAAGTTTGCAAGAGTTTGGCGCTGGGTCTCACTCAATTGTATACGCGCCTGCTCGCGATTCGTCTCGGACTGGTGCAGCTTGCTGCGCAACGTTCCCCAGTCGAATACCGGAATCGTTACGCCAGCTGTGATGAAATATCCCAGGTTCGGCAAAGGGCCCTTCGCTGGGTCAGCTGCCACCACGCTGCGAAGGGCAAAGGTGTTCGCCTCAATTCCGTAGTCCGTGTCAATGCTGAAGGAAGGCAGAAACGCTCCTTTGGCCGCGGTAACATCCACGTCCGCCTCACGCAATGTCTCCATCGCGCCTTGCAAGTCAGGATTGTTCTTTCCTGCCATGTCCTGCATTTCGCTAAATCTCGGCAGCGCCGGAGGAGTATCAAGATCGTCCACCACTGTGAAATTTTCATTCAGGGCAGGGAAGAGCAAAACGGCCAAACTTAGCCGCGCATCTTCCATTGCGAGGTTCGCCTGATCGAAGGCCTGCTGCTCCTGCTCAAATTGGACCTGCGCTTTCAGCACATCGGCGTGCGCCACCAGTCCATGCTGTTCCTGATCTTGCGTGATGGTTAAAAAGTGCTGCGCTTCGCTCAGGGCTTCTTGCGCAGCGGCATAGTTCCGCTGCGCGGCAGCTAGTCCGTAATAGCTGTTCGTTACAGTCACGGCCAGTCCGCGCTTCGCAATCTCCGCCTGGGCGTTTGCCAACGCCTCTGCCGCTTTGCTGTAGTGATATCCGGTTCCAAGATACGTTGTCGGCGAGAGATCCTGGTGAAAAACGCCCCACGCTCGATACACGTGCACGCCATCCTGCGTCACGAACCTGCCGCTCGCTGTGCCGAGGGGTAAGTTGCCGTTTCCCTGGGTGCCAAGATACTGAGAGAGAGCGCTCACCTGCGGCAGCATCGCGTTCCGCGATTGCAATGCGTTTTCGTGCGCATTCTTTGCGCCGTTCACTGTGCTCAGGTATTGCGCGTTGAGCTTTTGCGCGCGCGCGATCGCGTCCGTTAGCGTGATTGTGACCGGCGCCTGTACGGCACCGCCGGGCTGCTCGAGTTGTACCGAAGGCTGAGGAGCTTCGTTTGTTGCCGGGAGCTGTGGCGTTTGGTTCGTTGAGGGACTTAGCTGCGTCCCGTTTCCGGCAGGAGTCTGTTGCGCTGTTGCGGGCCACGATGTCAGCCCCAGTGCTAATGCGGCTGCGAGAAGGCACGCGGGTACTCTCGATGAATATCTCACGAATTGTTCCTCCGGTGCCCTCTGCGGCGAGGAAGATGCTGTCGTTGAAGGCGCTCCGTGATGGTGCAATGACAAGCGTCTCGTCACGTTCGAGACGCTCATCAAGCATTCGATTGCTAGCGCTTAAAGATTAAAACCGTGAAGCTTCCGGGGACCATGGTGCGACGAGCAAAACCCCTGCCGCCTCGCCCTTCGCCTCCACGCCCGGCTTGTCCGCCCGCCGCAGGCGCAGCAGACTGAGCGGCCGGTTCTGCCGCTGGAGCCTCAAACTGCGCGCTCACCGTATAAATCGTGTGATCGCCATAGTCGATGGCCATCGTGCGCGCGCCGGCCATCGTGGGAATTGTGTCGACCAGCGAGAACCTGTCGGGTGAATCCTCGTGAGCCACCGTGATCGCGCCGTCGCCGCTCCCCGTGGAAGCGAAGGCGAACTCTGTGCCGGGATCGAAGCGATTCGCGTCGACGCCGCCGGGAATTGGCACATTGCCGACGACTTTGCCGCTCGTGCCGTCGACGAACGCCATCATATTGTTGTGGCAGCCGACGACGAGCCGTTCGTGTGCCGCATCGATCGCTAGTCCCGAGGGCGAATCGCACGGCGCGAGCGGCCACGTGTTCAGTACCTTCAAGTTCTTCGAATCGAGCTGAACGAGGGAGCTCTTATCTTCCAAATTCACGAAGACGTGCCCTTTGCCATCCGCTGCCGCGAATTCGGGCCGTCCTCCGAGCGGCACGCTGCCAGCTACCTTGCCGGATTCGGCGTCAACCGCTGTGGCGCTATTGCCTGCGCCGTTCATGGTGAAAACGCGCTTCGAAGCGGGATCGTAGACAATCCCGTCCGGGCCGCGTTCTGTCGGCGCCGTGCCGATCGTCTTGAACGTTTTCATGTCGAAAATCGTGACCTGATTGCCCTGACCATCGCTCGTGAAGCCTCGATTAAACTCAGGTGCGAGCGCGATTCCGTGCACGCCAGCGGTATCCGGTATATCGCCGAGCACTTTCCCGTCTTCGTCAACCACCATCACGTGGCTGCCGCGTGAAATAAACGCGCGATGAGTTGACTGATCGACTTCGAGATAGTCCCAGCCTCCTTCGCCGCCAATCGTGACTTTCTTTGCTAATTTGTAGCCTGAGCCGCCAGCTTGCTGGGCGATTGCAACGCCGCCCGCAACAATTCCGGCCAACAAAATCAGGCCCGCACTATAAATTCGAGCACATTTCCAATTTCGGATTGACATTCAGCACCTCCCGAGAAATTACTCGTAGCCGCTATGCCTCGAAGTGGCGCGAGGTAACGCTGCACCGAGCGGTAAGCATGAAAACGCTAACTGGATTACATGAAGATTACATGAATTGGATTTAGTCACTGCGCCGGAATCCGCACACGAAACGACGATCCTTTCGCGGGCTCGCTGTGGACTTGAATGTCGCCGCCGTGTGCTTCCGCGATCCATTTACCAATGGCGAGCCCGAGGCCGACGCCGCCATGCTCGCGCGAGCGGGCTCGGTCGGCGCGAAAGAAACGGTCAAAAATGTGGGGCATATCTTCTGCCGAGATTCCGATCCCACTATCGCGAATTTCAGCCGTTGCGAAGCCGTTTTCCGCTCCGAGGTTCACGTCGATTTTCCCGCCGGCCGGCGTATATTTCACCGCGTTGTCCAGCAGAACGACAAAAAGTCGTTCGATCGAATCCGCATTCACCCGCGCCCAGACGGGTCCTGAGGCGCCGTTTCTGGTGAGTGCCACACCCTTTTCCTCGGCCAGCAGCTTCGATTTGTTGCATGCTTCGGCAAGAATCGCGCTGATATCGCCGCGTTCCATCTGCAACTGCGCGGCGCCGGAATCGGCGCGAGCCAGCGCCAGCAAATTCTCAATAAGGTGAGAGACTTTGTCCGTCTCATGCAGAATCTGCGACAGCGTCTCGCGATATTCCTCTTCGCCTCGCGATTTGCGCAATGCAAGTTCCGCACTCGTTCGCATGACAGCGACGGGCGTGCGCAACTCGTGCGACGCGTCCGCCGTAAATCGCGTGATTTTCTGAAACGCCGATTCGAGCCGCGCAAGCATGTCATTGAGCGTCTCGGCAAGCCTCGCGAGTTCGTCGCGTGTGGGAGGAACATACAGTCGCTTCGCGAGGTCCTGCACGCCGATGCTGCGCGCCGCCTGCGTCATCTGATCGACGGGATCGAGGGCCCGACGACTCATCCACCATCCACCGAACACCGCTATCAACAGAAATATCGGTGCTGCCGAGAAGATGAGGACGCTGCCGCGCGTGAGCGTGCGCTCGAAATCGCTTGTTTGCACCGCGAGTGTCACGTCATATGGCGTGCCGGCGACCTCAATACTCTGCCGCAACAGCAGATACGATTTGCCGTCAATCCATTCGCGCCACGGGCGAAGTTGTGCGAAATGACGGCGCGGCTCCATCGGCTGCTCCATGCCCGGCGAAGCGAAGAGCAAACCCTCGGCATCCGCAACGCGCATGCGCCCTTGATAGCCAAGGCCCGAGGCGTACTCCCGCAGTTCGTCCTTGAGTGCTCTGCGACCTTCGGGACCGTCTTGCGCGATGATGTCGCGGGTGCCTTCCGTTCGCTGGCTCAGCTCCGATTGGACCGTCTCGCGGATGCTATAGAGCATCGCGAAGTACGCCACCGCGCAGAACGCCGCCAGCGAAAGCGCGAGGATTATTGAATACCACGCGGTAAGCTGGCCGCGAATGCCGGGCCGTTTCATTCCTTCGCTTCCTCCTGCAACCGATACCCGAAACCGCGCACAGTCTGAATCAGCCGCGGCTTATTTCCCGCATCGACTTTGGTGCGCAGCAAGCGGATGAATGCATCGAGAGTATTCTCCTCCACTTCGGCCTCAAGGCCCCAGACGGCCTCCACAATCGCGCGCCGTGAAGCTGCGCCGCCCTGCCGCCGCATCAAAAATTCGAGTAGCCGATACTCCGTGGGCGTGAGATGAATTTCTTGCTTTCCGCGAAAGACGCGGTGCGCGGTGGGATCAAGCGAGAGATCGGACACCTCGAGATGTTTCAGGTGCAGGGAGGCCTTCGCGCGACGCCCAAGCGCGCGAATTCGCGCCAGCAGCTCGGCAAACGAGAACGGTTTCGTCAGAAAATCATCCATGCCCGCATCGAGGCCCTTCACGATGTCCGGCACGGCATCGCGAGCGGTGAGCATCAGAATTGGCGTAGTGTTACCATCTTTGCGCAACCGCCGCGAGACTTCCAGTCCGTCCATTCCCGGCAACATCCAGTCCAGAATGATCACGTCAAACTGATAATCGGCCGCGAGTTGCAGCCCACTTCGGCCGTCATTCGCAACGCTGATAACGTGATTTTCCTCCTGCAAGCCTTTCTGCAGCAGGCACGCCATCGCCTTATCGTCTTCGATCACTAGAACGCGCATCGCACACCCATGCGCAGACATTGCGCTGCGAATCTGAAATATACCTGAAAAGGTTGGGCGTGCTTGCCTGGACGATGTGGGGAAAGCCTTGGGTCCTCGGCGCGGCGCAAAGACAGAATGATGACTTGAAGATCGGGGCTACGAGCGCGCAATCACGAGTTAGACGTGCGTTCCCAGGGCAGGGGAATCTTCACGGATGCCATTCCAGCCGCTTGCGCCGCTTGAATACCCATTTCCGTGTCTTCAAAAACGAGGCAGGCTCCCGGTTTCACGCCAAGGCGCTCCGCTGCGAGCAAGAACGCATCGGGCGCAGGTTTTGCTCTGTGGTAGTCACCGGCGCAGACCAATGTGTCAAAACGGTCGAGCAAATTCAGAGAGCGCAGTGATGCCTCGACGGATTCTCGCGTGCTTCCGGAGACCACGGCAAACGGAATATGCCCATGCTTCGCTTCAATCTGCTCCAACACTTCGGGAATCGCCTTCAGGCGAGGCAGAAACTCATAGTAAAGCGACTCTTTGCGCTCTGCCACCTCTTGAACGGGCATTTTAAGTCCGCGCATCGTATTCAGCGTGGCGATAATTTCGGTTGTAGGGCGTCCGCCCCATTCATAGAACAAGCGCTCGTCAAAATCACACTTCCATTCGCCAAGTGCCCTTCGCCACGCTAGATAGTGGAGGGGCATCGAATCGGCGATTGTTCCATCGCAATCAAAGAGGTAAGCGTCAAACTTCCCCGGCGGCAATGTCAGCGGCATGCGGTCGGTCGAATTCCTCTCATGAAGTTTGGGCTGGCGGTGCGTGCGGTCCCGGATGCGTCACGTGTCCATGCATCTGTAAAGCACGTAGCAGCGATTCCCGTCCGATCACGCCAATGATGTGCCCGTTTGAAAGCACCGGCATTTGGCTCACGTTCTCTCTCATCAATCGCTCGAATACACCGAGCGCCGATTCATCGGGAGCAGCCCAGTGTATATCCTTTACCGGATGCATTACTGCCTGAACCGAGGTGCTGGCCCACTCATCCCGGGGGACTTTCTGCACCGTGTGCAGGGTCACTAGCCCGACAGGTTCGCCCATCCCTGTCACGATGTGAAAGCGACGTCCCGTCTTGAGCACTTCATGCGCGTAATCCTCAAGCGACAGGTCCCGGGGCACCGTCGGTACCTCCGGATTCATGATATCCCTTGCGCTCATGCCTGTCAGTGCGCTCCGGATTGTGTTCTGGACGTAAGTCTCCTGCGCCGCGTTTAGCAAGAACCATCCAATGAAGACGAGCCAGATGCCGCCGATAAAGCTGCCCGTAAACGCGTCGAAAATGCCCCACAAGATCATCAGGTAGGCGAAAAATTTCCCGGAGAGCGTCGCGATCTTCGTAGCCTTGTCAAAATTCTTGGTGATGCCCCAGGCGATGCCGCGCAGCACACGGCCTCCGTCGAGCGGGAACCCGGGGACCAAATTGAATACCGCGAGAATCGCGTTAATTTCCGAGAGCCAGTAGGAGGCAGCCGTTACCATCTGCCCGCCATGGGCATATTTTGCGATGACCCAAAAGCAGCCTGCCAGGAACAGGCTCGAAATCGGCCCGACGATTGCTACGTTGAATTCTTTCCATGCGCTATCGGGATCGCGTGTGATGCGGGAAAGCCCGCCGAAAACGAAAAGCGTAATTGAGTCCACCGGAATCTTGTAATGCCTCGCCACCACGCTGTGGCTCAGCTCATGGAAGAGCACGGACCCGAAAAAGAGGAAGCTGGTGATCAACCCGACCGACCAATGCTGCGCCACAGTCCATTGCGGGTGTTGCGCCTTGAACTGTTCGGCGACCGTAAGGGTAATCAACGCGAAAATGATGAACCAGCTGCTGTGTATGTAAATGGGAATGCCGAAGATGCGCCCAAGGCGCATTCCGGTGACGCCTGGCGGCTGCGATGAGCGCTGGCTTTCAGGCATTAGCCTACCTCCCAATTCCATAGTAGGGTTCCCTCGCTGCGCGCGCAATATCTGGAAATACAGACGTCGCGAAGTAAATTGCACTGCCAGGCGCGTCCATTCGTCTACGTTGTCTCAAAATGCCCACGATGATCCGCAATCTATCTCTCTGGTAAGACTCTTATTTTCAACAAAGGCTCTCGCGGCATGGTCGTTGCATTTGTGAGTTCCGAATCGCCGCCCAGCCCGGCGATCAGGAGGCGGCCATGAACGGATTCATCGAATACGCGGCATTCGCAGGGTCAATTATCGGTTCGATCGGGCTGGCACTGGCTCTCGAGTGGTTCGGGCTGAACGGCCTGTTTCGCCTGATGCCCGGTCGTGCGCATGAGCGCATCGACGAGCATGCACGCGGTAAAAAGTAGGGCCAAGAAGTAGCTGTGAGCAGCACTGAAAGAAAACTGAGGGGAGACGCACCATGCTTCTGATTCGCCTTTTGCTGATTTGCGCGGCTTTCGGTTTTCTGGCCACGGCCGCGGGCCTGATCTTCTATGACATCTACCTGGTTTTCGAACTCGACCGTATCTTACGGCGTTCCCCCAACGCTGCGGCATCCCCTGAGGCCGGTGAGCCCCTCTTGCCGGCCTTGCCGCGGCCTCGGCGGGCGATTCGCGTCAGCATGGCGGCTAAGCTCGTCGTCGGTGCAATCGTGGCGCTGTTTTTAGGCAAAAGCATCCTTGTGATTCCGGATGGCCACGCGGGCGTCGTCATTAGCCAGATGTACGGCGTACTGCCAGGAACGCTTTATCCCGGCACGCATCTGATCTTCCCGCTCTTCGATCGCGTGCAGACGTACGACATTCGCGACCAGGTCTTTGCCACGGCCGCTGCCGAATCGAGCAAAGAAAAGCGCGAAGTGCTGACGATTGACGCCAAGGAAGGCCTCTCGATCGGCGTCGGCGTTACGGTTCGCTACCGCATTGATCCCAAAAAGCTCAACTACATCCAGGCCAATGTTCCGCAGCCAATGGACGGAGAAGTAGTCGAGCCGGTAGTTACGTCGATCTTCCGCGAACTCGGGCCAAATTACGTCGTGCGTGAGATTTTCTCTTCGAAACGCGAAGAGTTTCGGCAGCAGGCCGCTCGCTTGATTACCGCGCGCCTCGCCCAGGACGGCGTCGTTGTAAAGGAAGTACTGCTCGGGCGCGTCGATTTGCCCGAGGAATACGCGCAGGGCCTCGAAGGGCTTCTCTTAAAAGAGCAGCAGGACGATCAAACGGACATTGAGGCGGACATCGAAGCGAAGCACGTAAAAATAGCCGATTCGCAGGCACAGGAGATGAAGATCCGGGCAATTCGAAAAGCCGAAGCCGATGCACAGTCGCAAGTGATCATGGCTAAGGCGCAGTCCGATTCAATGCAATACACCCTGCCGCTAAAGCAGAAGCAGATCGAACAATCGCGCCTCGAAGCCGAAGCAGCAAAAGAGACTACTCTGCAGAACGCGGACGCAGCGGCACAGGCGAAGGTCATCGACAGCAAAGCCGAACAGCAGCGCCAGGAATTACTTGCCGAAGCGCAGGCTCAGGCCAAAATCGCGGATAGCAAGGCGGAACAGCAACGCCAGGAGTTGCTCGCCGAAGCGGCCGCGGCAAACAAGATCACCAATGCTCGCGCCGAGCAGCAGAGCGAAGCCTTGCTCGCGCAAGCCGATGCAGATCGCATCCGCCAAACCGCAAAGGCTGAAGGAGAGCAACTCCAGATCGAGGGCGCCGCCATTCACGAGAATCCGTTGCTGATCCAGAAGATTATCGCCGAGCGACTCTCGGACAAGATTCAAATCATGATGGTGCCGAGCGACGGCAAATATTTCTTCGCGAATGACGTCTTGAATTCAGCGCTCTCGCTCTCGGGAAATCCGCAACAGGGCAGAGTGAAATGAGTTTCTTGCGTCCGTGCGCGGACGCAGGAATGAAACGCCGGAAACCCTTGCCGGGTGGTTTCGCGATTCCTGAGGCTCCGAAGGCGATGGCCGCAAACGGTCGCCGCCGAGGCGGCCATCGAAAGACTTGGGAACGCAAGCCACCCGCCGGCGCTTTGGGCCGTCCAAGCGGAGGAAGGCACTTGCCTCAGGATGCCTTTTCTTCTTCGCCTTCCCACATCTTATCGATCTGCTCGATCTTCGCTTCGAGCCCGAAACTCTCGTTCCCGTTGACGAAATGCTGATCTCGGCGAACGATTCGTGCAGATCCCGCAATTAGCTGAAGATTCTCGTTCGTGTAGCGCTTCGGGAAAAGCACGGCGAAATTAAATCGATGGGGAACATCAATGTGGTCCTCACAGCGAAGGTAAAAGCCTTGCAGCGAGACTTCTAGTGCAGTGTAAGTCTTTGGGGTGGGTGGCCGCTTTTCTCCGGCCGCCCATACCTCCACTTCGAGACACACTATGTACACCGGACCCGGCCGGTCTGTTTTGCCGAATGCTTTCGAGTTGACGTCCATATGAGACACAGCGAAAAGTCCGCCCTTAGCGTTGAAGGGGTGCCGCGTCAGACTGCCGCTCAAATTGTCGGTTTGGAGCCTAGTTGGGACGGTGCAAGTGTTTCTGTGCGCGATGGTGCATCGCGCTATACTCGCGCAAAACATAGCGCTGAGTACGTCATAAGTCAATAGTCTAGTCGTTCATCGCCGGTACGCGCTGGGCGAGGGGCAACTTACGCCTTGCGCACGCCATCCAGCCGGGTCCGTAAGTCTTCGATGGCGTCGGACAATTCTCCAACGCCGAGCGATTCAGCTGAGGCCGCGTGATTCTGGATCTCAGCCGCGATTACCTTGCATAGCTGTGTCGTTCGGCGAATTCGTTCGAACATCAGCAGCGGCAGAATCGTGGAAACGTCTCGGCTATGCGACTGCCTCTCCTGCCATTCCTGCACGACCCATGCCGCTTTTCGAATGTAGTCGACGGCATCCCGAAATTCGCGGAGTACCTGAGGGTCCGTGTTCCCTGAGGTCAATGCCTGTTCCAGCTCCACAAGGTCCGCCGTGGATTTCTTCAGCCGGAAATCGAGGCCCCAGAATCTCTCGCCCGGCCGCGATAGTTGCAAAAAGACACGGTACCCCCGTCCAGCCTTGTTCTGTACGCGAACGACTCGCGCCGTCATGTTCTGTTGCGACGATTTTTCAAGAAGAGATACGTCGGTGCCTGCGGACGGGAATCGGGCCATGTCAATTACAGCGCCGCCGGCGCTCACTTCCGTCGCCGTTCCTGTTTCTTCAATAGTCTCGCCGTTTGGTTCCTGCCAGCCCACAACGAGCGGCACCGAAAGAGCAAAGCGCCTGCTTGACCGTTTTTCGGGCCCCAAGGTTCCCGTCATTCGACGATCCAATCGAGATCCGTATGAGAAACTGCAGACCCCACGCCGCCATGGCGCTGAGGATATGTCAACTTCTACTTTATTGTAAAGTAATAAGAATTGAAGCGTTGGTCCGTCGCTGGTGTCCAAATCGCTAGCTGCGTTCGCGTGGCACGCGGTCTGAAGATTGCCTGAAGATTAATATTCAGCGTCAGGGACATGGGCTTGGCGTGCTACCAACTCCCTCGCACATTCGATTCGCGGCGAGGTTCCTTCAGCAAAATCTCCAAATCGTCCGGATGCGTGGCGCACGGGAGCGCGTCTTCCCGTTCGATGTGTCCTGCCCTGATCAACGCTGCCAGCGAATCCTCCATGCTGAACGACTTGCGATTCTTCGAGAGCGCAATCTCCTGATGCAAATGGTGCAACGCGTTCCGCCGAACGTGTTGCCGCGCGCCATATCCATTCAGCCGCCTGAAATCCGCCGCACCGACGCGGGCGATCTCGTGTCGCGAGTATAGCTTAGACGCGATAGTGGGCTAGCAGGATGTGCTTGCCGTGTGGAACGAAAGCCAACCGTCCGCTTTCCGGCAAAGACCTGTGCTCGGTTTGCATTGGTTTCCATCACGTCTCTAGGCCAACTCCCGATTGTGCAAGGTCGCCCGCCGCGCTACCGTGACGTTCGATTTGGCGTGCTGGTCGCCACACCGGCTGCGCCGAAAAGCGGATCAACAGATCGACACAACAACCTGCAACCCATCAACTGAAGAACTCAGCGTAGATGCGCCTAACGCGCTGTCGGGACACTTAGGGGTGTGACATGGTGCAAGCGAGGAATGTCTTTAAACGAGTATTGGTGTGCGCAGCCGGAGTGGCAGCCGCCGTCGGTATTTCCGCGCTCGGCGCGCAGGCTCAGCTTACATTTTCTGCGCCGCTGAACATTTCTCACGAGGCCGGCGGTGGCCCTCAGCTCTACACTGACAGCGCCGGAAACATCGATGCTGTCTGGCTTCAGAATCCTGCCGGCGCGTCGACGCCAGACTTATTCTTCAGCCGCTCGATCGATAATGGCGCGAGTTTCTCCACGCCGATTGACGTTTCCTCGGGAACTACGGCGATCATTCGTGAATGGCCTGTTGTTGCCGCCGACGGGAACGGCCGCATCGACATCGCATGGCTGAACGAATACCAGGCTATGACTGGTGCACCGCTCGTTGTGGATATCTATTTCACACAGTCGACGGATGGCGGTAAAACGTTCTCGCAGGCGCAGAATATCAACTTGGACGGCGCAGCGGCAGCCGCAGCGCAATTTGATTATGCCGTGGAACCGAACGGCCACATCGACGTTGCGTGGACAGATATAAGCACCGGATTTGTACAGCTCTACTTCACTCATTCGACTGACCGCGGTGCTACATTTTCTGCGCCCCGGAACATTTCGAACGCAGCTACAGGCGCAAACGGATCAGGCGGTGCCGAAGCGCCTTTCATGGCTGTCGACTCCGGCGGTAATCTCAATATCATTTGGACGAATTATCCCGTCACTCCGCCGTACGGCCCGAAGACGGACGTTTATTATGTCCGCTCCACCGACGACGGTTCGACGTTTTCGAACCCCGAGAACGTCACTAACGTCGCTAACATGTCGCCCAGCCCGAGCGCCTACGCCTATCAACTCTCTCTCGATGGCGCGGGGAATATCGACGTGTTCTGGGCTACCGGCCCGGCGACCGGGTTCGTCGCACGATCCACGGATCACGGTGCAACATTCTCAGCCTCTAGTCCGCTGCCGAATTTCTTCAGGCAGATTGCCGTCGATGCAGTGGGCAGCATAGATGTTTTCTCCGTACAGTCCCAAATGATCAGCGGAAGCCCATTAAATGGCACTGCGGTTTATCAGGACACGGGGTATTTCAGCCGTTCAACGGATGCCGGAGTAACCTTTTCAACGCCGCGGGCGATTGCGACCGGTTATCACAATTCCACAAGTCAGGGCTCAATGCAGGCCGATATGATCGTCGATGCGACCGGCGCAATCGAAATCGCAACGGCTCTAGGCAGCAATGCAACCGGCAACCCCGCTGATCTATACGTCCTTCGATCAACGGACAACGGCGCGACTTTCACGACAACCAATGTCTCCAATGACGGCGGCTACGAGACTTATTACATCTATGCTCCCACGATTGCCGCCGATTCGAATGGGAATGCCAACGTTGCGTGGGAAGACTCAACTCAAGGCGACAATATTTTCTTCAGTCGCGGGGTTAATCCAACTGCGCCTCCAGCGACGCTTGAGTCGCTGACTTTCAGCACGCCGACCGTGAACAGCCCGGGGCTCGTGAGCGGAACGGTAACTCTCAGCGGGCCGGCGCCCAAAGGAGGGGCGTTCGTCGTCATCACGACCTCCGATCGTCGCGCGATGATCGCCCAACGTCGTGTTGCTATTCCAGCAGGCAAACGGCAAATACAATTCGCCGCCGTGGTCCTCCCTATCTTTCATCAGACTACGGTTACCATTTCCGGCTCGTATGGCGGCGCCACGGATTCGGCCACTGTTACCGTCAATCCGTTCCGTCTGGCTTCGCTCCATGGCCGATAAGAGTCCGAGCGCGCGTTGCCAGAGAAAACTCTAGATTGGCTGAAATCCCGATTGGGCAGATGTAAGATCAGGGAGCAGGCGGCCTGCCGGAGGGAGCCGTATGGATGAAAGCGCTTTGCGCGAGCAACTGAGCCGCGCGCTGGATTGGGGCGAGGCTCATGTCGATTGGAAGAAAGCCGTCAAAGGAGTTCCGGCGGCAGACCAAGGCAGGCGGCCCAAGGGCTCGCCACATTCGCCATGGGAATTGCTCGAACACATGCGCATCGTGACCTGGGACATTCTAGAGTTCAGCCGCGATCCAAAACACAAATCGCCGGACTGGCCGGGCGAATATTGGCCGAAACAATCAAAGCCTCAAAACGCGACCGCGTGGCAAAAGAGCATGAAAGCGCTCGATCATGATTTGCAGGAGATGCGGCGGTTAGTGAACGATCCTAAGACCGATCTATTAGCGCCGATACCGGGAGGAAGTGGGCAGACGGTCTTGCGCGAAGCGCTCTTGATCGCCGACCACAACGCATATCATCTCGGTCAACTTGTCCTGGTTCGTCGGCTACTGGGCTGCTGGCAGGAGGCATGATGACCAGTTCGGGAATGAATGCCGGCGGGTACGTTCAATTGCCCCGTTGTTACAACAGCGTTATGAGAGTGAGCCGCCTTCATCGCATTGTAGGCATACGAATGAAGGTACGCCCGGGGCATCAATTCGGCATTCATCTTGCGCATCATCGCGGCGCGTCTGCCGGCTCTCTTGCAACGGTTCAGGAGAGCAGGAAGGCGGTGCCTAAATTCATAATTCGTCCTGGCCGCGGTCCGACCTAATCGGAATTTCTCGCGGGTTAATTCCACAATTCTCTTTTCCAGCCTGGGCCGCAGCACTTCTATTCTGTGACTCTTCTCGTCGATACTCTCGCAGTGCTGCTTCGTGAGGGAAATATCGATGCTACATTGAAGCGCTTTCTCGTAATCGCGGATCATGCTCGACGTGCATTCTCGAACATGGCTCAGCCTGCGTTCGCGCAACCCTTGTTCTCCTGAATGGAGGGCGGTCCGTAGTAGATTCGTCACGTATGCGACTCGCGTGGAGTAGTAAACAGGGTGGAGTCGATACGTAACCATGTTGAAGCTAGGATGGAGCTTGCGCCTCCGGAAAACAATCCGATGAGCGCTGTATTAATGCCGTCCCAATTGCACTGTGCCGAACGAAGGGAAGCCATACGTCGCCCCTTCTCAGTGATTACCTGTATTGCCTTGTGCTGTTCTGCGTCTTGCGAAAGGCTTACTTGGGATTTGCGTACAGCGCCGGAAATTCCTTCTTGAGATTGCTCAATTTGGGCAAGTCGTTGCTCACAATGTATGGATTATCGGGGTTGTGCATCAGAAAATCCTGGTGATATCCCTCCGCCCGGTAAAACGCCTTGAAGGGAACCACTTGCGTAACGATCGATCGAGGGAATGCTTTCGCTTCAGTGAGCTGCTGAATGTACGCCTCTGCAAGCCGCTGCTGCTCAGGGCTCTCGTAGAAAATCACGGAACGATACTGGGTCCCTTCGTCGGGCCCCTGTCGATTGAGTTCCGTAGGATTTAGCGCGACGGAGAAAAATACTCTCATCAACTGTCCAAAGGTGATCTGCGTTGGATCGTAAACAACTTCCACCGATTCGGCATGACCGGTCGTCCCGCTGCTCACCTCTTCGTAGCTGGGATTCTTCGCGGTGCCGCCTGAGTATCCCGACGTGGCCTTGGTTACACCCTTGACGTGCTCAAAGACGGCCTGAATGCCCCAGAAACAGCCGCCCGCAAACACTACGCTCTCGCTTGGGGCTGCCGAGGAGGGCGATTCGTCGGCAGCTGGATTCGGCAGCGGGGCTCCAGCCCCATTCGCAGCTCTCGCGAGCATAAAAGCGGCTACCACAATGCTCGTGAGCGCTGCGGCAGTCGCAAACAGGAACTTCGGTCGCGCGCCAGGGCGGCTCCTGCGTTCCGTCTCATTCCCGAAGCTGGGCATAGAAACCTCCTCGATTCGACACAAGTATACGGCTGGATCGCTCAGCCAGCACGCTATAAGAATCTGAGGCAAAGATCGCTGAAGAACCGCGAACTTTGGTCTCGCGATGGCACAACTTTCACAGGGGAATCTGCTCAAATTTCAATGCGCGTGAGGCGTCGCGGGTGTATAAAAGATGTTCCGCAGGAGATCGCCACGTTAAGGGCAAAATTAGCTTCGTTCAGCAGGGAAGTCCGCAGCGGCCGTTTCTTTTTTGCATCATCGCTTGCTGCCTCGCTCGTTTTTGCACTCGCATTACTCGCAGTCCCGGGTGCATCAATGGCGCAAGCGCCCATCTCGACGCAAGATGATAACTCGAGCCTCCCTCACATTGCGGAGCAAAAGGGCGCGCTGCCGGCGCTCTTCCAGGGCGTAGGCATCCAGCAGCACATGGGTGCGCAAATTCCGCTTGATGCTGCCTTCAAAGACGAAACGGGCAAGAACGTCACCCTCGGCGACTATTTCGGCAAGAAGCCGGTCGTTTTGATCCTCGCGTACTACAAATGCCCAATGCTCTGTTCACTGGTGTTGAGCGGTGCTACCGACGCGTTCAAAAAGTCCGGCTTCCAGCTTGGCGATCAATTCGAAGCGCTTACCGTGAGTTTCAGTCCGACCGAAACGCCCGAGATGGCGGCCGCCGCCCAGAAACAGTATCTGCACCAATACGGCGCGGGCATTGATACGGCAAACTGGCACTTTTTAGTCGGGCAGGAAGCGCAAATTCAGCGTTTGGCGAGCGCCGTAGGCTTCGAATACAAATACAACCCGGCAAACGGCCAGTACGTGCACGCCGCCGGGATCACGGTTCTTACGCCCGAAGGCAAAATCTCAAAGTATTTTTACGGAGTAAAGTTTGAGCCGCGCGACCTGCGCCTCGCGCTGGTGCAGTCGTCCGCGAATCACATCGGCTCGGTGACAGATGCGCTGCTGCTCTTTTGCTGTAGCTACGATCCCGGGACCGGCCAATACCACGCCGTCATCACGCACGTAATCGACATCGCCTGCGGCTTGACGGTGCTGACGCTTGGCCTCTTGATGTTTTTTCTGTATCGGTCCAGCAAGAGCAATGCCCGACCTGCCTGAGAGCCGCGAGAAGAAGCGACCTGATTCGCGCGGGTCTGCCTTAGAACAGCGGGTCTGCCTTAGAACAATAGACGAGCATTTGAAAGACGGGAAAGGGCGTGGAGTCCCTTCTTCTTTGCTCTGACGGGAAGCCGCTGGGCGGAAACCTATGCTTTCTTCGCCTTCAGGCCGTTCAATGCCAACGTCAGCCGCGACTTATATCGGTTCGCTGTGTTCTCAGTGAGCGTGCGCTTCTGAATGGCTTTATCCAACTCCGAAAACGTCTCGGGCGCGAGCTTTGCTGCCGTCGCCGCGTCATTGGCGCCAAGCGCGGCGCGCATCCGGCGAATCGCCGTACGCACACGCGTCCGGTTCATTCGATTGACGCCAGTCCGCTTCTCTGTCTGGCGAATATTCTTTAAGACCGATTTCTTCTTTTTCTTAATCTTTACAGTCTGACCGGTAGGCATCCATCTTCCTCACTGAATTATTGGCTTTAATTAGCCGGAATATTCAACTTCCAGGCTGAATTTGTCCGAAATCGCGACAATCGAGAATATCTGACCCGTCCCCCCAAGTCAATTTGACGGGGCCACATTTTATAGCGGGTGCGTCATGTTGAGCTGCGCCTGCTTTGAAGGCACGGCGAAGGGTCTTCTATTGATTGCACTTAAGAGTTATGCTGCCACGAGCAGCGTTGTGCGTCCCGAGATCTCCGCCTCAGCCTGCAGCCAGTCCTCCAGCGCATAACCGTCGCGCCGCCCACGCTGCTCGTAGAGTTCATACGCCCGTTCGCGGATATTCTGCTGCGGTTCCTCAAAGCTGACGCCCACCTGCTTGAAAAGCTTCTTCCAGTCTTCCGCGCTCAGAATCGGGGCGAGATATCCCGCGCGAGGAGCGGCCGTCTGTCCGAATGCCCAGAACACGGGCAAAATCTGTTCCCGGTCGCTATCGATTTCGCGTACCACGAGCAAAAACGGATCGAATTGCTCGTTGCCCATTGGCCGCTTCGCTAGGCGCGCTGCGCGCGTCACGAAATAACTGTATTCCGTCTCATCAGGATCGGCCGCGTGAACTTGCTCAATCCTATATTGAAATCCCTTGCCGCATTTCTTGCATGCGCCGATCGCGCGGCCCTCGGAAAGCGCCACGGCTGCGTGCCAGACCGAAACCGCCTTTGTGGAATGTCCCTCCGGACAACAGATTTTTGATGCCATTACATTACACCTCCGCCACGGCACGTTTCCCGTCGCCATGGATGAATAAAATTTTACAACGGCACGAGCGCGGCCGATCAAAATGATGAAAGATATTTTTGGCGAGCTTCGATCAGTTTTTCTTTTCGATCGAATCCGCTGGGGGGATACAGGCGAGACAGGCTTTTTCGCCACACATTTGCATGGCGCAATGGGGCGCGGCAGGTGCGCCGTTGAGCGGTTGGCGAAATGTGATAACGAGAATCGCTTCCGAATCGGTCGCATGGCCATCGTGAATAGCGGGCGAAAACTGCCATTCGTTCGCCGCGAAAATGGCCGCGGAGCGCAACGGCTCTGTGCCGCTCAGCGCGCGCACTTCGTGGATGCGTCCTTCGCGGTCGATGGATTCATAAAGAATTACGCTGCCGCCGGCATTGGTGGCTGGCGGGTAATTTGGCTCGAAGCTTGTCATCACCGATGCGGAAGAATCAACGGGCGTTTCGCTCCGCGTGCTGATCTTTACTGCCGTCGCCATTGTTTCCCGGTCAAAATGGTGGACCGTAGGCCGACGAGGCGGCGCGTAAGGCTGCGGAAACTGGAATGCGATGGCGATGCGCGCCTCGTTCGCCCGGTCGCTTTGCGTCTGCGGCACAAATGTCCACGTCCGCACCGCGTCGAGCGCCTGTTTTAGGAATGGCTGATCGCCGTGCAACACCTTTACGTCAGAGAGGGTTCCATTGCGGTCGATGGCCGCATCAAGCAGCACTTCGCCGCCGAAAAGTGAAGGCGGATACGGTGCCGCAACCAGCGACAGCGGCGTGGGACCGTCAGAAGAGAAGCTGTGCGTATCGCTTTCGGTCGCTTTTGTGGCCAGCGGCGCCGCGTTTGTGTCGTCGCCATGCGTCGCGGACTGCCAGGAAATACCTTTCCGTTGAAGCAACGGCAGCGCGTAATGAATCGGTACCACTGCACCCGGAACCGACGCAACACCTTTCGCTGACGGCGCTCCGTTGCCCATCTCCCGCACGCTCAACTCCGCGAACACGGCGGAACTGTCGCGCAGCCATTGACCTTCCACCAGCCCAGCGACGCCGCGCGACTCCTCCGAAATTACCGGAGAACCGCTCTGGCCGGGTTCGATATTATGATTGAAAAGAAAAAGCTCCGTGTCTGCCGCGCCCTTGTCCAATTCGGAAAATTCGAAGCGAAGCACTTGACCCGGCGAACGCAATTCGCGAATCGGATCGAGCGAGAACGCATCGCGCGGCCGTGACGGACTGAACGACTCGGCGCGCACCATTTCGCCCGGTTTTGCCTCCGCTGCATCCAGCGGTAGGAACGAAACGTCATATTTGCCGTCAAAGACGTTCTTGACGGAGTGCAACACGGCGATGTCGTGATCGCTATCCAACGCCACGACGTCCGCTCGCATAAATTGCACTCGGCCTGCATTGTCGTGCAGCAGCAGAAAGGGTTGTCCACCGGAAAGCTGGCTCAGTACATGCGCTGCGGTGAGCAGGTAGCCGTCTTGGTTGATGAAAAATCCGTTGCCGTAGAAAATGTAGCGGTAGCCGTGCGGTGAAGGAACGCCCTCGTCCACTTGATAGACGATCTGGCAAATCGCTCTACTCGCGGCATCAGTGTTCGTTGAGGATTTCTGCGCGCTTGTTTCCGGCGCTGTCGCGGAATCACGCGTATTGTCATCGCGAGCCGCAGATGATTGCTGCGCCGCAGGGGCGTTCGCAATGCATCCAAAGAGCAGTGCCAGACAGCATGTTAGCGCTATCGTTTCCCAAGACCGCCCGTTTCGCCGCGACTTCATTGCGCAGATTCTACGCGAAGCGCGCGAAATTCGTTTCAGCTAAATCGTACAGTCCAGCAAAATGGGAGCTCTAGTACGCGAAAGAATGTAGTGAGTACTGTACGTAATGTGCGAAAGCGTACGCAGACCTACGGCGCTTTTTCGCGACATGGGGAACCGCTATCTTTTCAAAACCTTACGGCAATTCCTTCCCGAGGGACTCGCGCGAGGCTCGTGCTAGAATTTCGCCATGGCAAAAAGGAGAATTTCGCCGGGCGGTGCGGTGACGGGTGTGGTCGAACTGCCTGGAGACAAGTCGATTTCCCACCGTTATGCGATTCTGGCGGCACTCGCCGAAGGGAAGAGTGAAATCGTCAATTATGCGTCGGCGGCGGATTGCCGCAGCACGCTGGAATGCATGCGCCAACTGGGCGCACAGGTCGAGGTGGCAAGCGACCGTGTCCGCATCACCGGCGCGGGACTCGACGGGCTGAAAGAGCCGCGCAAAACGCTCGATGCGGAAAATTCCGGCTCGACCATGCGCATGTTGAGCGGCGTACTCGCGGGTCAGCGCTTCAACACCGCGATTACGGGAGACGATTCTCTTCGCAAACGCCCCATGCGCCGCATCGTCGAGCCGCTGATGCAGATGGGCGCCAGCATCAAGACGCAGGAGGGCGGCCGAGCGCCGCTCGAAATTCACGGCAGCAAACTTCGCGCCATCGATTACACGACGCCCATCCCCAGCGCACAGGTAAAGTCCGCGGTACTTTTGGCGGGGCTATACGCCGAAGGAGAATCGATCGTCCGCGAATCCGTCGCCACGCGCGATCATACAGAGGCGGCGTTGCGTGAATTTGGCGCACGCGTGGAGAGTTTGGATGGAGCGAGCGGTGCCACCAAGGGCCGTGCAATGCGAATTTACCCGCGGCCGAAATTGGTGGCCCGGCAGCTCATGGTGCCGGGCGATCTTTCGGGCGCCGTCTTCCTGATTGCCACGGCGCTGATTTTGCCGGAATCGTCGCTGGTGCTGCATAACGTAGGTCTCAACCCGACACGCGCGCGCGTGCTCGATTTTATTGTCTCCATCGGCGGCAAAATCAATATTCCATCCGTTCAGTTGCGCGACGGCGAACTTGTCGGCGACGTTTCCGTTTCTTACTCAGACATGATTGGCGGCACGGTTTCCGGCAAGCAGGTGGCGGAAATGATCGACGAGCTTCCAATGCTCGCGGCGCTCGGTCCATTTACGGAGCAGGGAATCGAAATTCACGACGCGCAGGAATTGCGCGTGAAAGAGAGCGACCGCATCGCGACAATTGCGGCGGGCTTGCGGGCAATGGGCGCGACCGTTGAGGAATTCGCAGACGGGATGCGCGTCGCAGGCAAATCGGCGGGGAAGTTGCGCGGAGCAAAAGTCGAATCGCACGGCGACCATCGGATAGCGATGGCGCTTTCTGTGGCGGCATTAGGAGCGCAGGGCGATACAACGATCCGCGGTGCTGAATGCGTCGGCGTCTCATTCCCGGAATTTTTCTCGACGCTCGAGAAATTGCGCGGCGCCCCCGTTTAGGAAACCGGCAGCTCGTAGACCTACTGCGAATTCCCAATATGGATATCGCCGTACTTCGTGACGATATGGATCTGCGGGCCACCGCTTCCGTGAGTAACATTGACCACATGCGGCGAATGATCGTCGTCATGCTCGGGATTTTGAGCGAAATCGTCGGTAATGTCGCCTGCATTGGATTGCGCGTAAAGCGAGAAGCTAGATTGAGGCGGCAAATTCAGCGTCACATCCCCTGCGTCGTCATTGATGGTAATGGGCGCGTTTGGCGGCTCGGCGAACGTAACGTTAATGTCGCCGTGCGTTTCGGTTAAATTGAGCTGCCCCTGCACCTGGCTGAGCCGCATGTCTTGATTACGCGCGCTGATTGTGATCGGCCCGGTAGCGCGCGAGAGAACCACGTCGCTGGTATCAATCTTGAGTTCGCCGATTGGTCCGCCGATCTGCACGTTTGCGCGGGGCGAGCTGTAATGCACGCCCTTGCTCACATTGCGCAGGTCAACGTCGCCAAACACATTGCCTGCCAGCGTCGCGTTCCCCTGAACGTCCGTGATCTCCACTTCGCCACCGCCGCGTCCCGAGAAATTAACCGGACCGCCCACATTGCGAATGTGCGTGTCTCCGTTCTGGATGTCCGCCGTGACGTCCGAACCAGTGTCGTGGACTTGCACATCCCCGTTACGCGTTGAGACGGTCGTGGCACCCTGGATGCCGGCGACTGTTACATCGCCGTGATTCGTATGGGCGCTAACGCTGGCGGGTTTCGGCAATTGCACGTCGAGATCTACGGAGATGCCGCCGCCGTTGGCGTTAACCGGATGGATTTGGTAATTGCCGTCCGGCCCGTCAAAATTCAGATCGAGATTCCTCATGCGATTCCGCGCGGCCTCTTCGGAGTCGCCACCGGCGGAGGCATTGCCAGCGACGGTTAGTTCGTTGCCGCTTCCCGGCCGAACATTGATCGAGCCGCTTGGTGTGGTGATGGAGAAAAGCGATTTCGGGTCGCCGACCTGTTTCACATCAATGCGCTTCGTTTCGGAATAACGCTGTTCAAACGCGTCGAAGTTGAAAGGACCACGCCGACGGTTGTGCACCCAGCCGACGAGAGCAACCACAAGCACCACAACAACCAGCAGGAAGATGAGCCCGAGCTCGCCGCCGGTAATAAGTGCCGTAGGCGGCGCGCCCGTTGGCTGCGCATAACGGTCAATCAGCTTGGAAAATCCCCAGACGATGATGATCACAGGCCAAAAGTGAGTGATCACGTAACCGAGACTGAAGCTCGGATGCAGTGTCGCAACGAGCAGCAGCGCCCCAACAATGATCAACAGGAGTCCGGAAAAGATCGAACGACGTCTCCGCAAAGGCGGCGGTGGTAGTGGCGGACCTCCGGGGGGCGGCTGCGGCGGACCTGGTGGTAGCTGACCTCCCGGCCGCGCGGGAGGCGGGAAAAGTGATCCGGGGTTGCTTGGGCTTGCCATGGCGTCAGGAGACCTGCTTCGACCTTCCAAACAGAATCCACGCCCCGATCGCGATCAGGACCACGGGCCAAAACCTGCCGAAAAGATACCAACGAAATAGCCCGAAGTTCGCAAAGAGCAGGAGCACGCCAAGCCCGATGAGAATGATCGGGCCGACCGGCGCGTTCCCATTGGTCCCGGCAAGTGGAAACGGTTCCGGCACGGGTTGGCCAAGCTCGCGGGCCTTCGCGACGCGATAAGCGTCAATCGGCATATAAAAATAAAAGCAAGCGAGCGCGATGCCGAGCAGAGCATCCCAGCCGCCCGGAATATCGCTATTCAAACCTGCAATAATGCCGCCGAAGATGCAGACATGAATCAGCGCCTTCACGTATTCGCCGTTGTAGACCGCGCCTAACCCCGGAATGAACCCGAGCACGAGTGCGGCTCCGGGACTGGAGTTCACCGGCTTAGTGGCCGCCTTTGCGCTCGGATCGCCGAAAACAATCGTCGAGAGGCAGTCTTCGCAATAGAGCGCGCCGCGAACATCGCGCGTGCATTGCGCGCAGAGCGGCTTGCCGCAATGGCGGCAATAGCCGGTTGCGTCCACATCGGGGTGAACGGCGCATTTCATGAGCGGCTCCTCGTTACGGTGTCGTAGAAATCCTCGGGCGTTTCGGATGCGTAGAAACTGCGGGCGCGAAAAAATCGGCTGATGCTGGACGGCGCCGCTTGGCTCTTCGGTTGCGATTGCGGTTGCGAACCAGGGTTCTGGTTTTGCTGCTGTGCCGGTGGTTGCGTTGCAGGTTGCGGATCCTGCTGGTACGTGTCGAAGCGCGACTCGATCTCATACACGAGCCGCATGTCATTGACGAATTTCGCCGTATGCGCATACGTAAGATGCACCGTGCGGTCCGCCGCCCGAAAGAGGTTCATGGGATTCAGCGCGGCAAACCCTTGCGTCCGCGACGAATTCGCAGCCTGGAACACGATGAGGAACGAAGCTGCAATCGTAATTGCTCCCATCGCGAACTGCGGCTGCCACGCGATCCGTGCCGGTTGAATCCAACGCCGCCAGCCCCGTGCAGGCGCGCCGGACGTGGCTGCGATGATGTTGTGGAAAAGCTGCTGCGGCACGTCCACTGCGGGAGCTGCGCGCAGCATGCGAACCGTGTCTCCCACGCGCGAGATCAGCATTGCGCAATCAGAGCAATGCTCGATGTGGGCATTGAACGCCGCCGTTTCCTCGGCCGACGTGAGTCCCTCGATATAATCGCTCAGCCGCTTGTCCGATTCTGTGCAATCCCAATTCATAGTTACCTCCCGGAGATTACGCCGGGCGCACTCCCATTTGTTCGAGGACGCGCGCCAATTCGATGCGCCCCCGGTTGATTCGTGATTTCACCGTACCCTGCGGCACCTGCAAGACCTTTTGCACCTCGCTGTAATCCAACCCCTGCAGATCGCGCAAAATCACCGCCTCGCGCAATTCCGGAGAAAGGTGCAGCAGCGCACGCTGAAGTTGCGCACTCAGTTCGGCCTGTTCGGCCGCATGATGCGGCGTACGCGCTACGTGCTTTTCCTCTACCTGCGGCATCGCGTCGTCGATCGAGTCCGTCAGGCGGTCGCGCCGCGTGCGGCGATAGTGGTCCACCAGCAAGTTGCGAGTCACGCTGGAAAGCCACGTTGCAAACGCGCCATGCTGAGCCTGATAGCTGCCAAGCGTCCTGTACACCCGCAGAAACACCTCCTGCGTCAAGTCCTCGGCATCCGTCGAATTGCCCGTAAAGCGGTAGCATAAGTTGTGGACGCGGCGCGTGTGACGGCGGACAATCTCCTCCCAGGAACAGTTGTCGCCTCGGAGACACGACAGAACCAGTTGGGCGTCGGGCTCCAATTGTATTCAGCCTTTCAAACCGCATGGCCTTTCGTCCTCACTCTAAGTAACGCAGAATGAGCCCGAAAAGTTCCGTCTTTCGTCAGATCGTACCCGATTCGGCAGGGGATGACACGCGATTCAAACGGCTGCGCGCCCCACTGCGAAGAACACGTCCCGCTGTGCAGTGAACTTGAAATCCGTGATGTGATTGGGGCATGCTCACGTACCGATGGCGAAGAAGAAAAAGCCGCGGCTCAAACCCGCCAAAGAGGCGCGAAGGCGTGCACGCCTTGGCATCGGTCTGCCTCCACCAGAAAAGACCATCCCCAATAAGCGCGAAAAATCCGCGAAGCACAAGAAAACACTCAGTGACTTCCTGGTACCCGAGTGAGATTTTCTTTCTGTGCGCGATTCCGTTTGCTTATCTGGCGGTTTTGCCTATGTAGCAGCCGACCCGCCTTTCAGGTCGGGCGCTCCTATTTTTGACTTTGGGTTCGGGTCTGCTTCCGTAGCGACGGGCTTTGTTTTCAGTCGGTCAGCACGCAAACGGCTCCCACGATCGCGGAGCCACTCGGATTGAGCGAACGAAATCGAGCAATCGACT
>JBOGMU010000160.1:0-48058 GCA_050746865.1 Candidatus Acidiferrales bacterium | reverse complement strand
TGCTTTTCGCGATAGGCGCGAATGTCTTCGAGGAAAAGGTCGCCGAAGATGACGTGGTACACGCCTTCGGCGCGAGCGCGGGCCATCGCTTCGCTCATGGCTTGTTCGTAAGTTTCATTCGGACAAGGCGATGGGATTGGGACCTTGATGAGCGGCAGCCCCGCGGCTTCGGCTTGGAGTTCGAGCAACGATTCGCGGACGGCGTGCATGGCGACGCGTTCATGCGTGCGATTGATTGTAGTGAGCAAGGCGGTGATTTCGAATTGCCCCGATTGGCGCGCCAGATGAAGCGCCCAGGCACTATCTTTGCCGCTGCTCCACGCGAGCCAAGCTTTGGTGCGAGGTTGCGAGTCTGTGGTCATTCGCTGAATGTATCGGCCGCTTAGGAAAAGAGTACAGCCGTCAACTTTAATGGCGATTCTGAATCGCGGCTAATGATACAGGAAGTATTTGGCACGCGCGGCGTGTAATTCTTCAAGCAAGAGCGTGCAGCAGGCTGCGGAAAAAAGGCAGAAGCGGTGCTTCAGGTGTGGCCACGAGCAAACCATGGCTTCGGCGGCTGAAGGCGCGTTCATTTGACGCCGCTTACGGCACGGCTGAAAGCCGTGCCCTTCCGGAATCCGAGTCACGATGGGAGGGCAAATGGACGCGCAGTGCGCGCAACAAAGCGCGTGCTAAAATTTGCGCATGGCGTTAGATGCGGCTGCGATTGCAGGAAATATTGCGCGAGTTCGCGAACGCATCGCGCAAGCCGCGGAAACATCGCAGCGTGGTGCCGACGAAATTACTCTGATAGCCGTTTCCAAGACTTTTCCTGCCGAATGCGTTCGTGCGGCGCATGCAGCGGGCTTGCGGCACTTCGGAGAAAACCGAGTGCAGGAGCGCGAGGGTAAGTCGACGCAGGTCGCCGATCTTCAGGCGACATGGCACTTCATTGGGCATTTGCAGAGCAATAAGGTCCGCCGTGCCATGGAACTGTTTGACCGCGTCGATTCGGTGGACAGCATTGCCCTCGCGCGTAAGCTCAACGAGGTCGCCGCGGCGCAGAACAAGCGCATCGGCGTTTTGATCGAAGTTCACATGGGAGAGGCGACAAAGAGCGGCGTGGCGGAGTCCGATTTGCCTGGTTTGGCCGAAACGGCCGCTTCCCTGCCGCAACTTGATCTGCTGGGCCTTATGAGTGTTCCGCCTTATTCCGACAATCCCGAAACCGCACGACCCTATTTTCAAAAGCTGCGCAAGCTACGCGACGAGACAACCGTCGTGATCGGCCACTCATTGCCCGTGCTCTCGATGGGAATGAGTCACGATTTCGAGGTTGCAATTCAGGAGGGCGCAACAGAGGTGCGAATTGGAACAGGGATTTTTGGAGGAAGGTTTTAGGGACAGCTTGCAGGTTGCAGATGACAGGTTGTACGTTCCAGGCGGCAGGTTGTGTGGGCGCTGCCATTTCGCAGCGCCAATGTAAAAATGGGCGCAGCAAGCATGCGCCCCTACGACTATACCAAGGCGCCAATTAGATCGGGCACCACGACAGTGCCGTGCCGTTCTCAGGGCGTTTTGGCGGGGTCTTTATTTGCTTCGTCGTTTTTGTCATTGTTATTTTTAGCCTTCCCGGTTTTACCGTCCTGGTTGCCTTTGTCGTGGAAATCCAAACCGTAGTTCGGGCGGTCTTTTGTGCCGGTGATCTTGATGGGGAGATACGTGCCGGCACCTTTTTTCGCGAAAAACGGATCGACCGCTTTCAGGAACAGCGATTTGATCCCTGTGGTGGTCTGCGATAGTTTTGCGTCCATTTTGAGATGCCCGCGGAAGTCGAGCTGGCCGCTGTCTACTTGATAAGTTCCGGCGAGATCAATGTTGGCGCCATCGACCGCGAAGATGAGATCCAACATATTGATTGTCGACTGATCCATTTTGAAAGTGCCCTTCAATTGCGCGAGTTCGTCGGCAATTTCGCCGTTCTTTGGCTGGCCCTGCGCGCGGCGACTGAGTGAATCGACCTTCGACTGAACATTCGGATTCGTGAACTGCATATCACCGACGCCGAAATGGCCGTCGATGTTCATCCGATCGATGAGATCCGTGTTTTCCTCGGGAATATCGATGCGCGCATTGAGTTGCACGGGCCCGGTCATCGCGGGAGGCGAGGTATCGACAGCGAGGATGAGTAGATCCTCGATGCGGGCGTTGCTTGACGTCGTGTAAAGCTCGATGGTGCGGCCCTTGGTCTTTTTCTTCAGATCGACGACCTCTCCATGAACGGAAAGCGTAGTGTGGAGAAAGCTGGCCGTCACGTTCTTGAGGATAGTGTTGCCGTTCGTGCCGTCAACGATGGCGGAATAGTCCGTGTGCAGCGCCATGGGATGAGCGCTGGTGCGCAAGGCAAAGTCGGGAATTTCCGTTTCGCCATCGACGTTGAGGTAATCGAGCGGCCCGCGAAAGTGACCTGTGGATTGCATCGTCCCTTTCAGCCCTTTTAGGGTGCTCATATCGGCGTTTTGAAACGTATAAGCGCCATTGACGGGCGTTTCGCTCGGGTCGTCCGCGAGCCAGGGGCCGAATTCTCCCTGGCAGTGGATCAAGCCGTGAGGCTTGGGATTCGTAAGCAGCGCTTGGAAGGATGCGGGGCGCGAAAACGAAAAGTTTTGAAGACGCAGCGCGTGAATCTGAAAAACGCTTGGTGGCTTGTCCGAATCCTCGGGCTTGCGCAGCATTACCAAGTTCACATCGTCCGCAATAATGTGGTGAATGACGACCGGATATTTCTCCGCGAGATTGTCGTCCGTTCCTTTGAACATTGGCGGGCCGCCCGGTTTGCGAGGTGGGGTATTGACCGTCAAGCCTTCGAGTTGAACTGAGTTGAGATCCACTTTGCGTCCAATCAAGCCCCCGAAATTCGCGTCGAATGAAGCTTTCTTGATAGTGATCATCGGAGGGATATCTGTGCGGCCCTGATGGCGAAGCACGATGCCATCGGCCTCGACACGTATGGTGGGAAAAACACGTAGATGGAAGGCAGCGATTTGGACACTGCTTTTGAAACGCTTGGAGAGGTAATCCTGCGTGCGCTGCCGCGCAGTGTCCACTAGCTTAGGAGCAATAATTGTGACCGAAGCGAGATAGAGCGCGCCAAATAGGACGACTACAACGGCGCCCCCGAACAGAAACCATTCAAGGAGTTTGTCGCTCTTCGTGCCGGCAGGCGGGGGAGGAGGCATTAAACTGATCTTAAGAGGGATAAGCGGCCGCCGCCATACACGGAAATCTGTCGGGTAGACGCTTGCTTAGGTGATCAAAGTTACCCTTATCGCACATGGACTTTGGTACGGTCGCATGAGGCGGCAGGCGGTGTTACATTGAGTGAATAGGCAGGAGATCGCAGGTGACAGAGTCCTTAGCATCGAACGACCCCGGAGCCCAGAAGCGGCGGAGCACGCGGATCACGCAGGCCGTGCCGATCACGGTAACTGGTGTAGACGCGCTCGGGCAGCCTTTCAAAGAACGCACCACCACGATCGGCATCAACTGCCACGGGTGCAAGTACCAATCGAAACACTACGTTCCAAAAAATTCCGTGGTTACGTTGGAGATCCCGCCAACCCGGGCCGCACAGCCGCCGCGCACGATACAAGGGCGCGTGATCTGGGTGCAACGTCCGCGTACAGTGCGCGAGCTCTTCCAGATCGGCGTTGAATTTGATATTGCAGGAAATATTTGGGGGGTCGCGTTTCCGCCGGAGGACTGGTTTCCGTATCCGGAAGACGAGCCCGCCGAGCAGCATGCAGAACCGGCCCAAACGGCGCCCTCTGCTTCAGCCGAAGCGCGTCTTTCGGAAGAGCCTTCCAGCGAGCCGCCCGCCGTGCCGACGTTTGAAATTCCTGCGCCAGCCAAAACTGACGAGACCGCCGCCTCGGCACCCGTAGCACTCGCCGGACCGGAGGGCAAGATTCACGTGGTGCCACCGCCGGCGCCGCCTGGAGGGACAACAACCATATCCCAGCAAGAGGCACAGATGGCGTCCGCGCGGCAGATGGCGAAGATGGTCGCCGACGCAAAGGATGCGGTCGATAAGACGGCACGCCGGAGCGCCCAAAGCGCGATCAACGACGAAATGACCGTCGTGCGTCAACAACTGGATGCACAGCTTCATGAGGCGGTCGAGCGGGCGATCAAAGTTTCGATGGAGCGCGTTTCCGAGTCGGCTGTGCGGAAGGTAGTGCAGCAAGCTTCCGAGCGCACGGCGGCGATTGTCGACGAAGCGCGGAAGACGACAAACGCGAGCGCGGCACAACTTGACGCCAAGGTACGACAAGCCGTGCAGGATGCCGTCGGCAGCGCGGCACAGCAAGCGGCGCAGCAGGCAGCGGAACAAGCTGCGGCTGCGAACCTGAAACAGACTGTGGAACAGGCTGTCGAAAGGGTGATCGCCGAACGCGAGGCGAGTTCCCCCTCGCTACAAGTCCTTTCCTCGCCGGAGGCGGCGCAGGCGCAACTCGACGAATGGAAGCGGAAGCTCGAGGATACGGCGCGATCGACGCGCGATCAGACGATGGAGCAGACGCAAGCCGATGTCGCCTCGGCAACGCAACACATGCAGCAGGAGATGGAAGCGGCGCTTGCGAGCGCGTCGTCCAGCGTCAGCCAAAAGCTGAGTGAGGCGGCGCAAACAGCATTCGCGAAAGCAGAAGAGGAATTCAACGCAAAAAGTGCGGGGCTACGAGGCACACTAGATCAGACACTCGCACAGGCGCAGGATTCGATTCAGTCGGCTGCAATTGATGCGCAGAATGTTGTCAAGGCGGTCACCGAGGATGCACAAAAGGCTGCGCGATCGGTTGCTTCGGAATTGGAGCAAGAGCGCGTCCGGGCGGAGAGCGCCAAAACCGACTTGCGCCAAGCTGCGACCAATGCTCTTGCCGAGGCAGAGGCGGATTTCGCTTCGCGGAGCGTCGGGCTGCGCGCCACGCTCGATGAGGCACTGGCCAACGCGCATGGCTCCGTGCAGGCCGCGACCGCCGATGCGCAAAAAACTGCGCAAGCGATTGCCGCCGGACTCGAACAGGAACGGACTCGCGCTGAAACAGCGCAAGCCGAACTACGCAGAGCGGCCCAGCTTGCGATTGAAGAGACTCAGGCGAATCTCGATCGGCTGCTTTCGTCGCAAAAGGATGAGATCGCGCGGCGCACTGATGAAGTGATCAAGGAGCGCACGCAGCTCGTTGAGCCGATGCTGCACAATTCGGCCGAGAAGGTCCTCCAGCACTTTGCGCAGGAAATGGACCGGCAAGTGGCGCCGAAGATTTCCGATGCGCAGCGTGCCGCAGCGGAACTGGCCAGCTCCACGCAGCAGGCCGCGTCCATTCGCGACAGCATTGCGCAGCAGGCTCGCCGCGCATCCGAACAGGCTATTCAGGAAACAATGGCGCGGCTGCACGAGGAAACCGCGAAACTCCCGGGCGAAATCGAAGAAGCGTCGCGGCTGGTGCTGTCGAAGACGGCACAGGAATTGGAGCAGAAGGCGTCTGAAACGCAGCACGAAACGTACGAGGCGCTGCTGAAGGCTTCCGATTGGTATCAGAAGAAGGCGCAAACGACGATGCAGTCGGCGCTGGAAAAGTCCGTAGAGCAATCGACTTCTGCATTGCGCGACCGAGCCGCGGAAATCTCGAGCCTCGCCGCTTCCGAGCTGGATCATCAGCGCCGGGCGTATGTAAATCATGCGCAGGCGCAAATTGAAGAGAGCGCCAAGGAAGTGATCGACCGCGAGCGCGGCAAACTTACCGAGAATGCCGAGATCGCGTCAACGGGATTCGCGAATCGCGTGAATCAATTGACGGCCGATTCGTTCAAGGTATTCGAGGAGTCGTCGAAGGCGGCGCTCGAGAAGGCGCGCTCGGACGTGGAGTTCGTGCGGGAAGTCTCGTTTACCGAATATGAGAAGAAACTCGAAGAGCGGATCGCACTCGGCGTCGAGCAGGCGCGTACGCAGTTGCAATCGAAACTAGTGCCCTTGATGGAAGAGTGGGACGCCGAACGCGAAGCCGAGAAGCGCGTTTGGATGGAGGCGCTCAAGAGGCAAACGGACGAGTCGATCGAACATTACAAAGGTCGCCTGGAAAATGCTTCAAATTCCTGGCTACTCGCCTCCGCGGCGACTCTTGGCCAAAATTCGCAAGCGATGCTCGATACGTTGGCGAAGGCAGCAGAAAAGCGAATCCGCGAAACGTGCGCCGAGGTGCTTGCAGGCATGGGCGACACAATCAAGGATCGCTTGATCGGAATTTCGACGCGATTTGGGCCGGACGATGAGGCCCCCGATAAACCGGGTGCCGCTGCGCCTTCGGGTCCCCCGAAAAAGAAGTCTTAGCCTCAGCAATTTCAATTCCCGTTCATAATGTCCTTTTGTTACCCGATTTCGTGTAGGGCTGCCTGATTTTCGCTTCACGCGCAGGCCCGGTATAATGTGCATTATGTCCAATCAGTCTCACCTTAGCGTCTGGTGCAATGAGTTTTCCGAAGAGCGGATGATTCAGCGGTTCGGAGATTTTCTCAGCACAGTTCCCTTTTCGGCCACGAAGCCTGGGTTCAGCTATCTGACGATTCGCGCGGTCGATCCGACCGAATCTCCAATTTTCGAGCAGGATTTGCGATCGGTTCCTCTCGATCCCGCCGGGATCTTAGAACTTGTGAAAGATCATCTGCATTCAGATTGCGCTTACGAGGCGCAGGCGTACTGGGACTTGTGGACGTTCGAGCCGGGAAACGGCGCGGGTTGGCGCAGCGAGCCACAGCCAGTCGAGCTCATCTGCTATGGCGAGGATTACGACGGCGGCACCTACAACGAGAACGGCCATTTGCAGGCGAATCTTGGATTTGAGCACTTTTTTACGGGCCACGCCGGACTTCTCGGCATGCATCGCGGAGCTGCGGCCCTGGCGGAGAGTGCCGAAGAGGCGCGTTTTCTGGAAGCGATGGCTTGGCCCGAAAACCTGGAGAAGTACCAGGAAAAGACTCGCGAAAACATCCGGCAGCTGATGGATTGGGTGCGCAGTATCGAAAAGACAATCCCGGATGGGCGCGTGCGGTTGTGGTCGGAAGGCGAGGACAATTTTGAAGCTCGTCTGGAAGAAATTCTCGCGGCACGTTAGGCTTTACGCGTTAGTGCTGCTGAGCGATGATTTGGGAAATAACATCGCGAAAAGTTTCGAACCCAAATGCCGCGTTTCGCGTCTAAAGTGTGACCAATGAGCGCCGCTGCCGAGCCCGTGTCCGCCGCAGCCGCTCCTAAGCCTGAGCGCCAACCCTCGGGCTGGGAGCACATGCGCCCTCTTCTTCCCTACGTGTGGCGCTATAAGCGCATGATGGGCGTGGGCCTGCTCGCGCTGGCGATGACGGGCATCATCGGTGCAATTCCGCAACTCGTTCAAGGCATTATCGCCGACTCGCTCACAGGGCTCGCGCAACCGCTGACGACGCTCACGGGAACGGCGCGCCATTTTCTTGGGCCGCTTCTTTCGCATTACGCGCCGCTCAGCACCCGCGCGTTGGGTTTCTATTGCATCGTCATCGTGGTTGCGATGGCGGTGAAGGGCTTCTTCACGTTCTGGTCGCGCTGGATCCTGATCGGCATTTCGCGCGAAATCGAATACGACATTCGAAACGATCTGCTGGGCACTCTGATTTGCCAGGATCCGGAATTTTACGTTCGCAATCGCACAGGCGACCTGATGTCACGGGCGACTAACGACCTCAACAATGTGCGCATGGTGCTCGGCCCCGGCATCATGTATACGGCCAACACCATCGCTACTGCCGTCATTTCGCTCTATTTCATGATCAAGCTGTCCGGTTCGCTAACGATCTGGACGCTCATACCTGTGCCGGTCGTGGTTCTTTCGGTCTATTACTTCGGCAGGATCATCCATACCGCATCCGAACGGATCCAAGCTGCACTCGGAACTCTTTCGACGCACGCGCAGGAAAATCTGACGGGCGTTCGTGTCATTCGGGCTTATGCCCAGGAGAAGCAGGAAATCGCCTCGTTTGACGAAGCAAATCGTGAATATGTGAATCGATACGTCAAGCTGATAGGTGCGTGGAGCCTGTTCTTCCCAGCGCTGACCGCGATGATCGGTGTAAGCGTTGTGATTTTGCTCGGCAAGGGTGGCGCTTCTGTGATGACTGGCGCTATTTCGCTTGGCACGTTATGGTCGTTTTACACGTTCTTAGGTCAGCTCACCTTCCCTATCATTGCGTTAGGTTGGGTAACAAATATCTTTCAGCGTGGCGCGGCATCGATGGGCCGCCTGAATCTGATTCTGAACACCCAGTCCGGGATAAATGATGCATCGGCCGCCGCTGACGTACGCGCGGGAAATGTTCAGTCACACACGAAAGAAGGCACGGAAATTCGTGGCGATATCGAATTTCGGCACCTTACATTCGCCTATCCGACGGCTCCGGACGATCCAGTTCTCATCGACATCAATCTCCATGTACTCGCCGGCTCTACGCTGGCCATTGTCGGCGCAACAGGCAGCGGTAAATCGACGCTCGCTGCACTAGTAGCGAGACTATGGGAAGCGCCTCCGGGTACCGTGCTGATCGATGGGAGGTCGATTCGCGATTACCCTCTTCAGCAGCTTCGCCGGGTGATCGGTTACGTCCCGCAGGATACGTTCCTCTTCAGCGAAACGCTGCGTGAAAACATCGCGTTCGGCGTCCAGGAAGCGACGGATTCCCGCGTGACGGGCGCCGCCGGCATAGCCTGCATCGATACAGACATTGAAGGATTTTCACAACGCTACGAAACGATGGTAGGCGAGCGCGGCATCACGCTTTCGGGTGGTCAAAAACAACGGACGTCGCTAGCACGTGCGGTGATTCGTGATCCCCGGATTCTTATCCTCGACGATTCGCTGTCCAGCGTCGATACGGATACTGAGGAACGAATTTTGCGCGGGCTGCGCGGCGTGATGCGCGAGCGCACCACAATTCTAGTCTCGCACCGCATCTCTACAGTGCAGGCAGCCGATCAGATTATCCTCTTGCAGCAGGGTCGCATTATCGAGCGCGGTACGCATGAGTCGCTGCTTGCATTGGGAGGCGAATACGCCGAGCTGCACCAGAGACAGTTGCTCGAAGAAGAGCTGGCACGCGAATGAGCGACTTTCGCGAAGAAGAGAAGCTCGGCAAACTCTACGACTCCCGCCTCACGCGGCGGCTGATGAGGTATTTGCGCCCTTACAAATGGAAGGTAGCTTTTGCGGTTTCATTGACCTTACTTGTTGCGGGCGCGGACATCCTCGGCCCCAAATTGTTCGAAATCGGCATCGATCGCTACGTAATCCCGGCGGCAACCGGATCGATCGTGCATAGCGCAGCGGTAAAAGGCTTGTTGTGGGTGGTCGCGGCATTTCTTGGTGCATTGGCGGCAAGTTTCGGGCTGCAATATCTGCAAGTTAGCATGATGTCGTGGGTAGCGCAGGAAACGATGTATGACATGCGCAAGGAGATCTTTGGGCACTTGCAGCAATTGCCCATGAATTTTTATGATCGCAGCCCGGTCGGTAGGCTTGTCACTCGCGTCACAACTGATATTGACGCGCTGAACGACTTGTTTTCGTCCGGCATAGTAATGATGCTGAACGATTTCGTGATGCTCTTCGGCTTGGCCGCGTTCCTGATCTACTGGCACCCGCTGCTTGGTTTGGTGACACTATCGCCCTTGCCGCTCATGATCGTGCTGACCTATTTCTTTCGCAATCACGTGCGAGATGCGAACCGGAGCATCCGCACGGCTATCGCGCGCATTAACGCTTTTCTGCAAGAGCACATCAGCGGAATGGCGGTGGTCCAGCTATTTAACCGTGAAAAGAAATCGCGCGAACAATTTGCGGCGTTGAACGAGATCTACATGGAGGCATACAAAGACGCCATCGATGCGTTCTCGTATTTCTATCCCGGGGTGGAATTTCTGAGCCTGTCGGGTATAGCGCTGGTCTATTGGGTCGGTGGTGGGCGCACAATCTCCGGCACAATACAAATCGGCGTGCTGCTTGCGTTCATGATGTATGCGCAGCGCTTCTTCCGCCCCATTCAGGATCTCAGTGAAAAATTCAATATATTGCAGGCGGCAATGGCTGCTTCCGAACGCATTTTCACGCTGCTCGATGAGCCGCTGGTCATCGAATCGGCTGCTCGCCCGCGGGCGTTGCCAGCGATACACGGCGGCATCGAGTTTCGCAACGTCTGGTTCGCGTATCGGGGCGGTGCGGAGCCCAAGGAAGAAGATTGGGTATTGCGCGATGTCTCGTTCAAAGCCGAACCCGGGCAGACGCTTGCTATCGTGGGCCACACGGGCGCCGGGAAGACAACGATCATCCAGCTGCTGCTCCGTTTTTATGAAATTCAGCGCGGCCAAATCCTAGTCGATGGCGTCGATATTCGCGAGCTGGATGTTCAGGAATTACGAAAACTGTTCGGCATCGTGTTGCAGGACCCCTTCCTCTTTACGGGTACGCTCGAATCGAATGTGCGTCTTGGTACAGCTTCGGTGGATCGGGACGCAGCGGAACAAGCGCTGCGCGAGGTGGGTCTCGGCCCCTATCTCGATTCGCAGACCAAAGGGATCCAAACGCCGGTGACCGAACGCGGTGGAACGCTTTCCGTGGGCCAGCGACAACTGGTGAGCTTCGCCCGCGCGCTCGCCCACGATCCAAAACTGCTGATCCTCGATGAAGCGACCTCAAGCGTCGATACGAACACGGAGATTTTGATTCGCGAGGCGCTCGATCGGTTATTGCGCGGGCGCACCGCTGTTGTGATCGCGCATCGTCTAAGCACGATTCAGCATGCCCATCGCATTCTCGTGTTCCACAAAGGCCGCCTGCGCGAGCAGGGCTCGCATCAAGAGCTGCTTGCGCTACGCGGTATTTATTACCGCCTCTATCAGCTTCAATATAAGCAACAGGAATTGCGTAGCCTTCCAGACGAGAGAGGGTCCGCGTTTCGTCAGGCGCTTCCCGCGAATGATTAAGGCGGCATGAGCGCTCCCACAATTCTTCTTTCCGCCGGAGAAGCATCCAGCGACATGTATGCGGCACGGCTCGCGCGAGATTTGCGCGAACGAACGGGCGCGCATATTTTCGGCATGGGCGGACCGCGAATGGCGGAGGCAGGTGTCGAAATGATCGCGGATTATCACGAGGTCGCAGTCGTTGGAATTGCCGAGGTGCTGCACAAAATTCCGTCGGTAATCAGCGTGCAGAATCGCTTGGCACGCGAGGCCGTGCGGCGGAAAGCGGACCTAGCGATTCTGGTCGATTCTCCGGGCACGCATCTTGGCGTGGCGCGGCGGCTGAAACCCAGGAAAATTCCGGTCGGCTATTTTATCGGGCCCCAGATTTGGGCTTGGCGCGCCGGGCGCGTGCGGATCGTTCGGCGGCGCGTGAAAAAGATGGTGGTGATCTTTCCTTTCGAGGAGAAGATCTATCGCGATGCGGGCGTTCCGGTGGAATTTGTGGGCCATCCGTTGGTGGACGTTGTGAAAGCGTCGCTTTCGCGTGAAGAATTCGCTGCGAAGCACGGACTCGACCCGACGAGGCCAATCGTCACGTTATTACCGGGAAGCCGCAAGAATGAGATCGCGCGGAATTATTCCGCCATTGCTCAGGCGTGCGCGGGGCTGCTTCGCAGTAGAGGCAAAGGCGCGGAGAGCCAGTTCGTTCTTGTCGCAGCCCATGGTTTGCGTCCTGAGCGTTTTGCGCCGCATGAACCGCGCGGCCTGAGCGTACATCGCATTGAGGGTTGCGCTTACGACGCGCTCGCGGCAGCCGATTGCGCCATTGTCGCCAGCGGGACTGCGACGATAGAAGCTGCCCTGCTGGGCACGCCCATGGTAGTGGTCTATCGCGTGTCGCCGCTCAGCGCTTTTTTGGTGCGGCCGCTCATTCGGACGCCATTTTTCGCCATGCCCAATGTGATCGCGGGCAAGCAGGTGGTGCCGGAGTTGATTCAGAGCGACTTCACAGCCGAAGCCGTGCGGAATGCGGCTCAACCGCTGATTGAGTCGAGCGATGCTCAGTCCGAAATGCGTGCCCGGCTGGCAGAAGTGAGGTCGCGGCTTGGCCCCGGCGGTGCGATTGAGCGCGCGGCGGACGTGTTTTCGGCGATGCTGCAGGGCTAGTGCACGGGCAACGGAAAGCGTTAGTCTGGTATCTTAGAAATGCAGGCGGAAACCCCCTTTTAGAGAGGCTCCTTGTTGCGCAAATTACGCAGCTTAATCGTGCCCACGGCTCTCGTGTTACTGGCGGCTGCCCACCTCTCGGCGCAGCAACACAGTTTTCCGCTCCGCGCAACGAATTACAGCGTGGAGGCAATCCTCCATCCTGAAAACCAGACGATCCAGGCGGAGGCGAAGGTCGATTTTGTCGCTTCGCAGGTGTCGCGCACTCTAGTCGTTGAGTTGCATCCCGATCTGGTTATCTCGTCGGTAAAGAGTTCGACTGGACAAGCCCTCACCTTTGCGCGCGATAACAGTTCGCCGCTTCTAGTAAGTGTGGAACTGCTCGAAGCGGCGGTACCGGGGAAGCCGGTCTCCGTCACGTTTGACTATGACGGCCCAATTTCGAGCCTGGAAGACAGCCCGACGCCTGGTATGCGCTTCGGGTCAATTGACAAGACTTCCGCGTATCTTTTGTTGCCGGCGCGCTGGTTTCCTTTGACGAATTATCCGTCTAATCGCTATACAGGGACGTTTAAATTCATTGTGCCGGATACCTTTCAGGTTGCGGGCACAGGTAAAGCCTATCCGCCGGCAGCGATGGCCGCTATGCCGGGCAGTAGTGCGGCAGGCGGGCAACTTTCCTACGTTTTCCACTGCGATACGCCTGCGCCAGTAGGTTCGTTTGTGGCGGGCCCACTGCAACTAACAAATTCTCCCGTTGCAGGTTATCAGTTCGCCGTTTACACGCCTCAAGCCCAGGCAACTACTGCGAATGCCTATGCGCAGGCGGCCGGACGAATCATGGACTTTTACACCGAGACGTTTGGCGCGCTTCCGAACGCGCAAAGCAATAATTTGACGATAGCGCAGATGCCGGATGGCACACTCGACGGGTATTCCGCACCGGGCTTGCTGCTCGTCAGCGCACGTTCGTGGTCTACTGCAAAGCCGAATGAAGGTTTGCTCGCACAGCTCGCCGCGGGCCAGTGGTGGGGCGATCAGGTTTTGCCCACAACTCCGACCGATGTTTGGGTGACCGATGGACTTGCCCGCTACGCGCAGGCGCTGTATGCCGAGCAGTCGGATGGCGTCGCTGGCCTACACAACGCGTTGCAGGAGTTTGCCGTCGGAGCGCTGATGTACGAGAGCGTCACACCAGTTGCGCAAGTCCAGAGTCTCGGCTCTTATTCGGATCAATACCGCTCGATTGTGGAAGATAAAGGCGCGATGGTCTTTCATATGTTGCGCACCGAATTAGGCGATGACCAATTCGACGCGCTACTTAAGGAGTTTTATCAGCAGCACGCTGGAAAGACCGCTTCAATCAACGATTTCGAGCAGCTCGCGAGCAATCACATCCCGCAACAGACCAATCCCGAAGATCCGCCAGTCAATCTGACGTCGTTCTTCTCGCAATGGCTCAATTCGACAGGCGTTCCGGAATTCAGCCTCGACTACGTGGTTTATCGCACGCCGAAGGGCTTCCAGGTGATCGGAAAGATCAAGCAGGGGATGGATACGTTTCGCATGCCGGTGGAAGTACGCATAGAAACAGAAGGAAATCCGGTCATGAAGAAAACGCTCGTCACTGGTACGAGCTCGAATTTCGTCGTTGAGACGTTCGGTCGCCCTAAACCGAATGGCATCACGATCGATCCGGATAATAATCTGCTCAAATCCAGCCCGCATCTTCGCGTGCTTGCGCTGGTTGCGCGCGGCGAGGCAATGGCGTCCGTGGGCAAATACTACGAGGCGATTCAGGAATATCAGCGCGCGCTCGACGTACAACCGACCAATTCCCTGGCGCACTTTCGCATGGCCGAGGCGATGTTCTACCAGAAAAACTACAATTCGGCCGCCAACGAATTCCGCGCGGCGATCGGCGGTGATTTAGATCCGAAGTGGGTCGAAGTCTGGAGCCACATTTACATGGGCAAGATATACGACCTGCTCGGACAGCGCGAACGCGCCGTGAACGAATATAGCCTCGCGCAGCACTTGAAGGACGACACCGCCGGGGCCCAAGAAGAAGCGCAGATGTACATCAAGAAAGCCTACAATCCGAATCAGCCGGGCGGCGAGGCGACGCAAAGCACTACTGCGACACCCGCTGCGCCGGCGGCAAGTAGTTCCACGGGAACGCCTTCCTCGAGCGGCGAGCCTAGTCTAAAGCGCCGCACAGACGACCAGTAAAATTATTTGCTGAGAGCATTTAAAGCGCTTTCAAACGCTGCGAGCGCCTTCTCGTCAAAAAGCACAAAATAGATTTTCTGAACGGACGTTTTTCCTTCCAGATGCCGCTTAGCTTCGTTCAGCATGATTTCCGCGCATTCCTTGATCGGAAATCCGGCAATACCTGTACCTACCGCGGGAAAAGCAATTGTCTTAAGTTCGTTTTGCGCAGCGATTCGCAGCGCATGTGCGGTGGAACTGCGTAGCGTGAGCGCGGTCGTGCGCCCTCCAAGCTCCATGCTGGCGGCGTGGATCACATGACGCGCCTTTAACTTCCCTCCTGTGGTAATCGCGGCGCCGCCAAGAGGAATCGTGCCGATCGCGTCGCATTCATTCTGGATTTCAGGTCCGCCTTTGCGCCGGATCGCGCCCGCCACGCCGCCGCCAAGTTGCAGGTCGTTGTTAGCGGCGTTTACGATGGCGTCCACGTCCATTTCCGTCAGGTCTCCCTGCAAAATTTCGATGCGGTCGGCGAGGCTCATCGGGCGGGTTCGGCTACAGCTTCGCTATGCCTTTCTCGTCGAATCCGAGTACGATGCGCCCTCCGGCAAGAATCACCGGCCTCCGAATCAGGTTCGGCTCCTCTGCCATGAGACGAATCGCTTCTTCGCGGGAAGGCGGCTGCTCTTTCATGTTCGCCTTTCGATACAGCTCATTCCGTGAGTTCAGAAACTGCCTGTAGTCGCGCTCTCCAATCAGCTTCTCGAGTTCGGCCGCGCTCAATCTATCTTTGCCTAGATCGCGCAGATCGAGCTGAAAGCCTTTGCCCTCCATGAACTTTCTGGCTTTACGGCATGTGGTGCAATTCGGCTTCTGGAGGAATTGGGCTCTCTTCGCCCGCTTCGATCCACTCGACGCCCTTGTCTTCGCCGAACTCATTTTGGCTCCCGATTCAGCTCGCGACGCCGACGCCGCGCAGACGTTCATCGTAACTCAAAACGCCTGTACGCCGTTCAGGTCGAATGACGGCAATGACTTATTTTCTTATTTGGGATCAATTCACGACGGTGCTGGGTTTATAGGCCGCGGAAATCGGGTTTGCGCTTTTCACGGAACGCGGCAAGACCTTCGGCGCAATCTTCTGTGGTGAAGCAGTGCACCTGGAGACGAATTTCCTCTTCGAGCGCATCCTGCATTTCCTGGCGTTTGTCGCCGATCATCGTGCGCTTCATGTCGCGATAAGCTAAGGGCGGGCCCGCAGCCAAGTGCTCGGCCAGGATGCGCGTCTCTTCCGCAAACTTCTCCACTGCAAAAACCTTGTATACGATGCCAATTTGGCAAGCCTCAGCAGCGGTGAGCGCTTCACCCGTATAGAAGAGTTCCGAAGCACGCGAAAGCCCAATCAGGCGTGGAAGGAAATAGGTCGCGCCGAAATCGGGGTAAAGACCAAGTTGCGCAAAATTCTGCGAAAACGTCGCGTCTACGGATGCAATGCGAAGGTCACATGCGAGCGCGAGGCTCATTCCCGCTCCCGCGGCGGGCCCGTTCACAGCCGCGATTACGAGCTTCGGCATCGAGGCGATGGCGAGGCAAATCTCTTTGCCCGCGACCAGCAACTCCTCGATCTCTTTCACGGATTTGCGTGCCCTCGCATCCCGAATGATGTCCAGGTCGCCTCCCGCGCAAAAAGCGCGCCCTGCGCCCGTCAGGACGATCGAGCGCACACTCTTGTCGTCCGCAGCCATGAGCAGCGAATGCAGCAGCGTGCGGCACATGGGCGCCGTGAGCGCATTTAGTTTGTCGGGGCGATTGAGACACAGAGTCAAAACCGCGCCAGACTGTTCTTCCTGGATTGTGTTCTGTTTTTGAGTGGCAGTGGCCATCGCGGCGTTCAGTAGACTTGCTAATCTCTCAGTTGCTTGAGGAGCGATGCCAGTTGCTTGAAATAGCGCATCTTCACGCCGCGCTCCGAGCCGCCGTTCTGGCCGCTCGTTGACGGCAGCACGAATACCTGCGCCCCGTAAAGCTGCTCCTTTTGCAGCCCCAGTTTACACTCACGGCCGGAAAATTTCTCGTAGACCATCTTCCCATTGAACGCGATCATTTTCGGGCGAAGCTCTTCGAGCTTCTGCGCCAGCAAAACTCGACCTTCGGCATATTCCTGCCGCTCCAGTTCTTCGGCGGATTTCGTCGGGCGCTTGACCAGATCCGTCATTCCGATTCCGAATTCCACGATCCTGCGGTCGTCTTCGTACCCTATCGGCTCTGGAATCACTCCGGATTCGTACATTAGGGGCCAGAACTGGTTGCCCCGGCCCGCGTAGTAATGGCCAACACGCGCGGACCGGTCCCCCGGGTTCGATCCCACGAGGATCATTCTCATCCCTTTGCGCAGATAGTCCGGCAGCGTTCGCATCGACCTTGGGTTTAAGAAGGAGTCTCCACTCAGGTAATAGTACACGCCTCTCCGAAACCCTGGCAGGCCAGTCGCAAAACATGGCGCGAGTGAGTAAACGGAGCGCCCGCCATGGCGTCTAATTGCCACGAATCGTTAGTGCCGCACAGGCATCCAATTTGGATTGGAGATGCCATGTCCGCGCCTGCGTGCTGTTTCAATACCTTTGTGCAAGAATGGGGGATGGGAACGCCCAAAATGAATCCCGAGACGCCGCGTCCAATGCCTGCGACACCTCTGCCTTCAAAGGTCGTAAAAGACGACGAGTCCGCCCTAGTGGCGGCCGCCAAGGCTGGGGACGTCTCCGCTTTCGAGACGCTGGTTGGCCGCTACGAGCGCAAAATCTTCCGCCTGACGCAAAACATTACCCAAAATCGAGAGGATGCCGAGGACGCCATGCAGGAGGCGTTCCTGAAAGCGTACGAGCATCTGGACAATTTCGAGGGCAATTCCCGCTTTTACACTTGGCTGGTCCGCATCGCCGTCAACCAGGCGCTGATGAAGCTTCGCAAGCGCCGCCCGAACCAGATTTCGCTCGACGAAGACATTGAAACTGGCGAGGATTCGATGCCCCGCGAAGTGGAAGACTGGGGGCCATCGCCCGAGCAGCGTTACGAGCAAACCGAGATGTCGGGGATTCTCTCGCAGGTGATTGGCGAACTCGACCCATCCTTTCGCGTCGTCTTCCAACTGCGCGATATAGAAGAATTGTCTACCGAAGAAACGGCAGAGGCTTTGGGGCTCTCCGTTCCTGCGGTAAAATCCCGCCTGCTTCGGGCGCGCCTGAAGCTGCGACAGAAGCTGAACCGCTACTTCCGAGAGGGAGAGGCGTCGTGAAACCGAAGTGCGCCAAAATCCTGACCGAGCTTTCCGATTACCTCGATCAGGGCATCGACCCGGCGCTCCGAGCCGAAATCGAAGATCATTTGATGAAGTGCAAGGATTGCCGGGTGGTAGTAGACACGACGAAAAAGACCATCGACATTTTCTGCAATTCGGAACCAGCTCCGCTCCCCGACGACGCGCGCCACCGCCTCTACGACGCCCTCCAGAGAAAAATCCGCAGTTGCCGTTGCTAGCGTGACGTGGCCATCCGACCCTTAACATTTCAGGGCGACCGTTCCTGGCTCAGGAAAATGAGAGGCACACCATTGCAAGCGGAGACTCCAGGGGAGTAGATATCGCGGAGCGCTACTCGAAACCGATGAGGACGATTTCGGGAGCCGTGCCGATGCGGATCGGAGGACCCCATGTGCCCACACCGCAGGAAGTGTAAACGAGCAGGCTGCCGAGGCGCTTCAGACCATACACGAATGGGCCGTAAATGCGCTTGGTGATCCACGTGAAAGGGAAAAACTGGCCGGCGTGGGTATGACCGGAAAGCTGGAGCCCGATGTTTTCTTCCGCAGCGACAGGCAGATGAACCGGCGCGTGGGTGAGTAGAATGCTCGCACAGTTGGGATCCAGATTCGCTTGGCGCAAAATCTTGCGGTACAGTTCTGTGTTCACGGACTCATGATGATGGACGCCCACGATCTGCAACCCATCGACAACGACTTTCTCGTTATTGAGCACGCGCACGCCTGATCTCTTCATGGCGTCCAGATACTGGCTGCGGTCCGCAAATTCTTCGTGGTTCCCTGCAACGAAGTAGGTTCCCAACGGCGTCACGATCTCGCTCAGCGGCTCGGCAAGGCGCTCTGCATCAACCTTCGTGCCGTCATACATATCGCCGCCGACGAGCACGATGTCCGGTGCGAGGCCTGTGAGCAACGCTGCGAGCCGCTTCGCAAAGCGGTAGCCACGGACATGGCCCAGATGAACATCTGAAACGAAAGCTGCGAAGCGACCATGCCATGCCGCCGGCAGATTCGGCAGCTTCACGGTGACGTGGCGTATGCGAATGCACATTGAGTTCAAAACGCCACACATGCCGACAAGCAAGCCGATGCCGAATAGTGCGTATGCGATGTCGGCTTTAGCTCCGGGCCGGCTAATTGCCGCCGCGATGCCGTACCCGATCCAACTCGCGCATGCGGCCAGAAACACATACGTCAGCATTCCGAGCCACGTGGCCGCCACCCGGTAAAAAGCCCGAACGAGCGCGTTTGAATAGATCCAGGCGAGCAGCGAAGCGGGAACAAAAGTGACAGAGAGCGCCGCAAGAGCAATGCGAAGAGCGATCAGGGCACGGGCAGACGGGGCGACCAGCGCGACCAACGTCTCGTAGATAAAAAAATGACCTAGAAACAAGACCGACTGCGCGATCACAATGAATGGAAGGATTCTTCGGCGCATATTCCCCTATTCATTCTACTTAGATGCGCCATCGCGCCCATACGAATCACAATTCAGTGTGCATGTATCGCCACTGAGGCCAGCAGCACGCTGGCGCCGTTCCACAGAATCTGGACGCCGATGCAGACTAGCAAAAAGGACGAAAGGCGGAGGATCACGCTCATGCCCGTGGGACCGACGAGCCGTGCAATACGTTCGGCCGAACCGTAACAGAGAAACACCGTGGCGGAAACTATGATTGACCCTACAAGCGATGCAATTAAGGAAAGCAGGTCGAAGCCATGGGCATGCGGGGCATTTGCGCCTAACGTGATTGCCACCGAAATTGATCCAGGGCCGACCGTGAGAGGTAGAGTGAGTGGATAAAAAGCGTTGCTGAGAATATCCGTACGATCGACGGCATGATGCGACGAACCCTTTTCGCGTTCGTCGTCGGGCCGATTGAGCATCATCCAGCCCGTGGAAATCACGACCAAGCCTCCGCCAACCTGAACGACCGGAAGCGAAATATCAAAGAAGGACAGAATATGCGTTCCAACCAAGAGCGAGACGATGAGCAGAAAGAAACTGTTGAATGCAATCTTCCATGCCAACTTCATACGAGTCGAAGAGTCGTAGTCCCGCGTCAGAAGCAGGAATATGGGCGTCGAACTGAGCGGATTAACAATGGGCAACAGAGCACTAATGATCAGTAGCGTGCTTTTTACGACCTCCAGCATGCACCCTCCAGAAGCACGGCATCCCCCCTACCAAGCTGTCGATAATGAGGAAAACTTGTGCAAAATGTGCTTAACTCCCCGGCCTACAGGAATTTACCTGAAACGTTCTACTGTAGTTACTGGATTGTTGTGGGCGCCCAGACCATTTAAAAGGTACGCTGCGGAGGCGCCAAATGACAGTCCCCTTTGATGTGGTGGTTGTTTCGTCCGATATCGAAACCCGTCGTCACCTCTCGGATATTCTCGTGGGGCAGGATATTGATCCGATTTGCATTTCCACATTGAGGGAATGCCACGAAGCCCTGGCAAAGAGCCATGTCGGGTTGGTCTTTTGCGATCCTCACGTGACTGACGGTACGTACCAGGACCTACTCGCCGCCTACCGCTTAACTGATCGCAAACCGCGAGTGGTATTGACCTCGCGCTGCGCTGATTGGGAGGACTTTAAGGAAGCCATGAGGTGGGGCGCCTTTGACGTGATTTCATCGCCGTGCCGGCCGACCGATGTGGAATGGATGGTAATTCAGGCGCGGCGCGACGAACGCCACCGCAATGAATCTCCGGTTCCCGTACGAGCCGAAAGGCCCGAATTGGCTCGAGTCTCCGGCCTATAAGCGTCTGGTGCCCGGGGCGGGATTCGAACCCGCACAACCTTGCGGTTAAAGGATTTTAAGTCCTCCGCGTATGCCATTCCGCCACCCGGGCACGTTGTTCGCAAGCCTATCTTACCGCATCGCACAGCCGCAACATGAGCCAGACTGGCTTAGTTCCTACGCAAGAAAAGAAACACATGCACTACTGCAATAGCTGCTCGTGGGTGTGAATGCCCAAGCACTCAACGGCTGACCCGCAACTGAACCAGAATGCTGTTTAACCCGCGCCGCTGGAAATTTGTGCACCTCCGCTTCCTATTTTTCGCCTCGAACCCTTTTGAAGATTGAATCGCGACATCGACGCACAGTTCAAATCTGCGTATGAGTAGCCGCACGGGAGAATACACGCTATGCCCGATGGAACGCGCCGCGCGAGATACGCAATGCTGAGTTGTGCAGTTCCGCAGATGCAGCTGATGCAAGCAACTGCGACCGTCTCGCGAAGTTGAAGCTCCTCAGGCTGCTCCCGCCTCCCAGAGGGCCGACGTCGTTTGCCGTGCCGATCTTCGCTGACGCGGAAGCGTTCCCGCGAGAGTTGCACAAAAGATCAATCGCTGAACCACATTCGAGGAGAAGTGAAATGACCGCAGCCGACATCATGATCGAGACCTTGATCAACTGGGGAGTTGAGGTGATTTTTGGATTCCCGGGGGATGGAATCAACGGAATCTTCGAATCGATCCGCACACATGCCAACAAAATCAATTTCGTTCAAGTGCGCCACGAAGAAGCGGCAGCGTTCATGGCGACCGGCTACGCGAAATTTACCGGAAGGCTGGGCGTCTGCCTGGCAACATCCGGCCCCGGCGGGATCCATCTACTCAATGGCCTCTACGATGCCAAGATGGATGGACAGCCAGTGCTGGCCATTACTGGCATGGCCTTTCACGACCTGATTGGCACCAGCGGCCAACAAGACGTCGAAATGGACAAGCTGTATATGGATGTGGCGGTCTACAACGAGCGAGTGATGGGACCGACTCACGTTCAGACAATCACGGAGATCGCATGCCGTACCGCCGAAGCTTTTCGGGGCGTCGCTCACATCACCTTTCCTAAAGATCTGCAGAGCATGCCTTATGATCCCAAACACCAGAAGTCTCACCGGAATCGCGTGAATCATGTCTCGACGGTGCATGCCAGTGCGCTTTCCGTGCCGCCGGAGTCTCAACTTCACCAGGCCGCGCAGCTTCTTAACCAAGAGAAGAAAATCTGCATACTCGCCGGGCGCGGAGCTCTCCACGCCACCGACGAGCTGGAGCAGGTCGCGGAAATCCTTGGCGCGCCGATCGTGAAGCCGCTGCTTGGCAAAGGCGCAGTGCCGGATGACAGTCCTTACACAACGGGAAGTATCGGCCTGCTCGGCACCAAACCTTCCGAAGAAGCTGTCCGAAATTGCGATCTGCTTTTTATGATTGGCACTGCGTTCCCGTATATGGAATTTTTGCCTAATCCTGGAGAAGCGAAATCCGTCCAAATCGAGCTGAACCCGAGCCGCATTTCGCTTCGCTATCCCGCGGACGTGGGCTTAGTCGGCGACAGTAAGGAGACATTGAAGCGCCTGATCCCGCTGCTCAAGCGCAATAAAGATCGCGGCTTTTTGAAAAAAGCGCAATCGGGCATGAAGGATTGGTTCGAATACATGGAACGGCTTGGGACCGTGCAATCGATGCCGATGAAGCCGCAAGTAGTGGCATGGGAATTGGGAAAGCGCCTGCGTAATGACGCGATCGTCGCATGCGACAGCGGCACGTCCGCCACCTGGTACGCGCGACATATTCGTGCGCGACGCGGTCAGATGTATTCGCTTTCCGGCAATCTCGCCACGATGGCTGTCGGGCTTCCTTATGCGATTGCGGCCCAGTACGCGTATCCAAATCGCCAGGTAGTTGCGTTCGTCGGTGACGGCGCGTTCACGATGCTCGGTTTCGAGATGCTCACGGCCGTGAAGTACAAGCTGCCCGTAAAGGTCGTCGTCATGAAAAACGACTATCTCGGCCAAATTAAATGGGAACAGATGGTGATGCTCGGCAATCCCGAGTACGGAGTGAAGTTACAGCCAATGGACTTCACGAAATTCGCCGAGGCTTGCGGCGCTTACGGAATGCGCGTGGAAGATCCTAAAGAAATGCCGAATGCTATGGATCGCTTCCTCGATCTGCCTGGGCCTGCCGTACTCGAGGCTGTCATTGATCCGCTAACGGCTCCTCTGCCTGCGGAAGTAAAGCCGGAGCAAGCGCTTCATTTCGCAGAGTCTCTCGTACGCGGAGAGCCGAAGGCACGAAAGATCATGAAGGAAGCCTTTATTGACCGGGCGAGGGAGCTTGTCTAAAACCGTCCGCTTCTTCGAAAGCGTATGCGCGGCGACCTTCGCGCCGCGCCATTGAAATTCAGGAGACCCCGGCATGGGCACCCTCGTTCCGCTGCAAGAAAAACACGAAGCTGAAATCAAGACAGATGCCAAACCCAGACCGGCCAATGGAAAGCCAATCCGTGTCGACGTTCGCGGCCTGAAACACGCCCTGGAAGCAAAGATTGAGGGCGAAGTGCGTTTTGACCGTGGCAGCCGCGGCATCTACGCAGTGGATGCCTCGAACTATCGCCAAGTTCCCATCGGCGTCGTAGTTCCGAGGCACATCGAAGATGTCGTCGCAACGGTTGCAATCGCGCGCGAGTTCAGTGCACCAATTCTCTCGCGCGGCGGCGGAACGAGCCTCGCTGGACAATGTTGCAACACCGCCGTGGTGATGGATTGGACCAAGTACGTCAATCAGATCCTCGAAATCGATCCTGTGAAGCGCATCGCGCGTGTGCGTCCCGGTTGCGTCCTCGACGATCTGAGAAATGCGGCCGGAAAATTTGGCCTGACCTTCGGCCCCGATCCTGCCACACATAGCCACTGCACATTGGGCGGAATGATGGGCAATAACTCCTGCGGCGTTCACGCGCAGATGGCAGGCTCAGTTGCAAGCAATGTCGAGTCCATGGAAGTGCTGCTGTATGACGGCACGCGCATGAACGTCGGCTGGATGGGCGAAGAGGAAATGGAAGCGGCTATTCGCCGGGGCGGACGGTCCGGTGAAATCATCGGCCAATTGAAGAGCCTCGCGGCTCGTAATGAAAGCCAGATCAAACGCCGGTTTCCGAATATTCCCCGGCGCATTTCCGGCTACAATTTGGATCAACTGCTTTTCTCGAAGGACAATCCGCGAATCAACCTTGCTCGCGCACTAATTGGCTCGGAGGGTACGCTCGTCACAATCCTCGAAGCCACGTTGCGCCTAGTTCACAATCCGCCGTTCCAATCGCTCGTCGTGCTCGGCTATCCGGATATCTATAAGGCAGGCGATCACGTTGCCGAAATTCTTAAATTTAAGCCGATGGGCTTCGAAGGGCTCGACCGAGCGCTAGTCGAGGGCATGAAAAAGAAAAACCTCCACACAAAATCTCTCGATCACCTTCCCGGGGGCGATGGATGGTTGATGGTCCAATTTCCCGGTGAAACGAAGCAGGAATCCGACGATCGCGCGCGCGAGATGATCGACTCTCTGAAGCGCAAACCGAATGCCCCAACCGTACGGCTATACGACAGCCCGGAGGACGAGAAAGCTATCTGGGAAGTTCGCGAATCCGGCTTGGGTGCAACCGCGTTTGTGCCGGGCCTGCCACCATCATGGCCTGGTTGGGAAGATGCCGCCGTGCCCCCGGCTGTGATCGGCGATTACCTGCGCGACTTTTGCAAGCTCTTAAAGAAATATGACTACGTCGCCGCCCTTTACGGTCACTTCGGCATGGGCTGCGTCCATTGCCGCATTACTTTTGACGTGATGAGCCGAAAAGGCATCAAGAACTATCGCTCCTTCGCTCATGATGCCGCTCAACTTGTCACAAACTATGGCGGTTCCCTTTCGGGCGAACACGGCGACGGACAATCGCGCGCCGAATTGCTCCCAATCATGTTCGGCAAGCAAATCGTCCAGGCATTCCGCGAATACAAGTGCATCTGGGATCCGGACTGGAAAATGAATCCAGGCAAAATCGTCGATCCATTTCCGATGGATTCGAATCTTCGCCTCGGCGCCGATTACCATCCCGCCGAGCCAAAGACACACTTCAAGTTCGCCGAAGACCATGGGAGCTTCGCGCAGGCGACGCTGCGCTGCGTCGGTGTGGGCAAATGCCGGCGCACGAGTTCGGATGTGACCGAGAATCAAACTATGTGTCCCAGCTTCATGGCGACGCATGAAGAAAAACACACCACGCGTGGGCGCGCGCATTTGCTCTGGGAAATGCTCCAGGGCTCGCTCATAAAAAGGGGTTGGCGCGACGACAATGTGAAGGATGCGCTCGACCTCTGCCTTTCATGCAAAGGTTGCAAAGGCGACTGTCCAGTCAACGTCGACATGGCGACGTATAAATCGGAATTTCTGTCGCACTATTACGAGGGGCGAGTGCGGCCGCGTTATGCCTACGCCTTTGGCATGATTGACAAATGGGCGCAGATCGCATCCCGGTGGCCCGGTTTTGTGAATCTTGCCGCATCCACGCCCGGCGTTCGAGAACTCATGAAATCGGCGGCGGGAATGTCGTCCCAACGCACGATTCCTGAGTTTGCTCCGGAAACGTTCCAATCATGGTTCGGAAAGCGCGGTCGGCGCAGAACAGGCCATCCGAGAGTCGTGCTCTTTCCTGACACATTCAACAACCATTTCTTCCCGAGAACCTCAAAAGCCGCCGTCGAAGTCTTGGAACACGCCGGCTATGATGTTGAGGTACCGCGGATGCACGTTTGTTGCGGCCGCCCCCTATACGATTACGGCTTTCTGGACCTCGCAAAAAGCTATTTGCTGAAGATTTTCGACGTTCTCATGCCTTATGTCGATGCCGGCATCCCGATCGTCGTGCTCGAACCCAGCTGCTGGTCCGTGCTTCGAGACGAGATTCAAGGCTTGTTTCCCGATCGCAAAGAGGCGAAAGCCATCAAGGAGAATATTTTCCTCTTCTCCGAATTCCTCGTGCAGAAAGCAAATTACCACCCGCCGCGCCTCCGGATGTCGGGCATTGTGCATGGCCACTGCCATCACAAAGCTCTAATGCACGGCATACACCATGAGAAGCAGCTTCTGGATGATATGCAAATGAACGTCCGGGTGCTCACTGATGGTTGCTGCGGCATGGCCGGCGCGTTCGGCTTTGAAGAGGAACATTACGACGTGTCGGCAAAAGTGGGCGAACACGCGTTTCTGCCTGCTGTACGCGGTTGCGGAATGAACGAAGTCGTTATTGCCGATGGATTTAGCTGCCGCGAACAGATTTCGCAGATGACTCAGCGGCACGGATTACATATGGCCGAAGTCTTGCAACTCGCGATTCAGCAAGGCGCGGCCGCAGTCAATGGCGGCGCTCCGGAGAGGAAATTCGTCGACGAGCATCGTCGGGCGGTCCAGAAATCCAAGATGGAAGCGGTCGCCGTGCTCGGCGGCGCCGTAGCGGTTGTCGCTGGCGCGCTCGGAGCATACAAACTCTTCGATGGGTCCCGGCCGAATGGTAGGTCGGCACGCGCGGGAGGATGAGTGGCTTTTCGCCATCCGAGTAGAGCTGATTTGGTTTCGCTCCGGCCTCGCAGCGAAACTACGCAAATGAGCCGCGGTCGCACTGTCTTCGTATTTCAACGAGATGGTCACATCGAGAAAGACAATTCGGTCGAAGGCCTCTATATCTACGATACTCGCGTGCTTTCCCGCTATGACTGGCGGATAAACGGCAAGCGGCCGCAATTCAGTTGCGGCTCCAACATCAGACAATCGAACTGGGTCGCCTATTTCATTCAAGCGCCGGAGAATTGGAAGAAAACTCCTGAAAAAAATTCCAATCCGCTCCAGGAGACAGACCTGTTCTCCGGCTGGGGCATTCGAACGCTCTCATCCAGTCATCCCGCTTACAATCCGTTTTCGTATCACAGAGGCTCAGTGTGGCCGGTTGAGAATGCCGCTTTCGTTTTAACCTTTTCGCGCTATGGATTGCATGGCGAGATGCACCGGCTGGCGAAAGCGATGTTCGAGGCCGCCGATCTTTTTGAACATGATCGCCTCCCGGAAGTCTTCGGGGGACACCAACGGACGCCGGATGCGCCGTTCCCCGGCCTCTATACGAGGGCTTGCTGGCCGCAGGCGTGGTCGGCATCTGCTCCGCTTTCGATTCTGCAGGCTCTTGTCGGAATCTATCCGTACGCACCCGCGAATGTTCTCTTTCTCGATCCCCAGCTTCCCGAATGGCTGGCCGAAATCGCCATCGAAGGCATGCGGATCGGCAAAGCAAGCGTCAGTATAGGATTTTTCCGAAACGCCAAAGGAAAAACGCAATACAAAATTCTCGACATAGAGGGCTCTCTCCACGTGATCCATCAGCCGAGCCCGTGGTCGATCACGTCGGGATGGGCGGAGCGTGTCCACGATGCCGTGATGAGCCTGATTCCGCACCCAAGGACAAAATCCGCGTGATGCAAGCGTGAATCGTTTTTTAATCTTATTTTAGAAAGGCGTGACCTATGGCAGTTGAGACGGTAATCATAACAGGGGCATCGGCAGGTCTGGGCCGCGCCATTGCGAACGAATTCGGAAAACGCGGCGCGCAAGTGGCTTTATTGGCCCGAGGAAAACAAGGGCTAGACGCTGCAGCCCAAGAAATCGAAATGGCGGGCGGGAAAGCGCTCCCGATACCGACGGACGTCTCTGATGCCGCCGCTGTCGAGGCCGCGGCCGAACAAGCCGAGCAGCAATTCGGTCCAATCGACATATGGGTCAACAACGCAATGGTCTCTGTGTTTTCCCCCGTGAAGGAGATGAAGCCGGAGGAATACAAGCGCGCCACGGACGTTACATACCTCGGCGTCGTCTACGGAACGCTCTCCGCTCTGAGGCGAATGCTTCCGCGTGACCGCGGCGCAATCGTACAGGTCGGCTCGGCCTTGGCGTACCGGAGCATTCCGCTGCAATCTGCGTATTGCGGCGCAAAACACGCCATCGTTGGGTTCACCGATTCATTGCGGTGCGAGTTGATTCACGATCGCAGCCGCGTCCGCGTCACAATGGTTCATATGCCTGCGATGAATACGCCGCAGTTCAGTTGGGTGAAAAGCCGCCTCACTCATAAGCCCCAGCCTGTGCCTCCGATCTATGAACCGGAAGTTGGCGCGCGCGCTGTCTACTGGGCGGCGCATCATGACCGGCGCGAGATTTACGTTGGCGCTCCCACCGTGGGCGCTATTGTCGGCAATAAGATCGCACCCGGAGCACTGGATCGCTACCTCGGCCGAACCGGATTCGAGTCCCAGCAAACCTCGGAAATGGACGATCCTACCCGCCCCGATAACCTCTGGAATCCTGTGGACGCCGCGGAAGATCACGGCGCTCATGGCACGTTCGATGACAGATCACACCGCGTTAGCTATCAGACATGGGCCGATCTACATCGGGGCTCGCTCGCCGTAGGTCTGGGACTCGCCGCCGGCGTGGTGGGCTCGCTGCTCTGGGCGACACGCAACGGCCACTGATGCGCAAGGTTTTAGTCGCCGAGAGAATTTGCCGGGGTCGAAAATCTTCTACAATATTTTTAATCGCGGCTACCAATAATTAGAAGTGAGCTTAAATCGTTTATTTTCAACACGGACACCCATTCTAATCGCAATCGCCGCGCCTTTTCCCGAACCCTCGTGGTTGCCATCTTCCAATTCACATAGGGCGCGCAGTACCCGCCTTTCTTTTGTTACAATCGAACCCTCATGACAAACGAAACGCCGCAGTCAAAGCGCATCGCGCGTTCGCTCGCCTCGTTCGATCCTGAGATCGCATCGGCCATTCAACATGAACTCGAGCGCCAGTCGACGGGCATCGAGCTGATCCCGTCCGAGAACTTCGTGTCGGAAGCCGTTCTCGAAGCGATGGGCTCTGTAATGACCAACAAGTATGCCGAGGGCTACGGCGAGAAGCGCTACTACGGCGGGTGCGAGTACGTAAACCAGGCCGAGCAGCTCGCGATTAACCGCGCCAAGCAGATTTTCGGAGCGGAACACGCCAACGTGCAGCCCCATTCGGGCGCGCAGGCGAACATGGCCGTCTATCTCGCAACGCTAAAGCCCGGAGACACTGTCCTCGGCATGAGCCTCGCACACGGCGGACATCTTACTCACGGCCATCCGCTCAATTTCTCGGGTCTCACATATAAATTCGTCGCTTATGGCGTGACTAAAGAGACCGAAACAATTGACTACGACGAATTGGCGCGCCTCGCTGAAGAACACAAGCCCAAAATGATTGTCGTCGGCGCCAGCGCGTACTCTCGCATTATCGATTTCGCGCGTATGGGCGAGATCGCGAGCAAAGTCGGCGCGATGCTTTTCGTGGATATGGCCCACATCGCGGGGTTGGTCGCGGCGGGCATTCATCCAAGCCCCGTGCCTCATGCGGATATCGTCACCACCACCACGCACAAGACTTTGCGCGGACCTCGCGGCGGCATGATTCTGTGCCGGGAGAAATATGCCAAGGACATCGACCGCGCGCTTTTCCCCGGCGTTCAAGGCGGCCCGCTGATGCACATCATCGCCGCCAAGGCCGTTTGCTTCAAAGAAGCGCTGGAGCCCGGCTTCCGCGAATACCAGAACCAGGTGGTCGTAAACGCAAAGGTGCTCGCGGCCAGCGTCTCAAAGCACGGGTACCGCATCGTGAGCGGCGGCACGGACAATCATTTGTTCCTCGTGGAAATCCACTCGCATGGGTTGATGGGCAGCGTCGCGCAGCCTGCGTTTGATCGCGCAGGCATCACAGTCAATAAAAACTCCATCCCGTTCGACCCTCTGCCTCCGATGAAAGGCGGCGGAATTCGCATCGGCACGCCAGCAGCTACCACGCGCGGCATGAAGGAAGCCGAAATGGAGGTCATCGGCGGCTGGATTGCCGAAATGCTGAAGAATCTTGGCGACGCGGCGACCGAGCAGCGCATTCGCAAGCAGGTTGAGGCTCTCGCAGCGAAGTTTCCTCTTTACACCAAAAGGCTCGAAGGCGGAAAGGCGTCGTCTGCAGGATCAACCGCCGACTGAAGAATTCCCTCGATCGTGCCTTTCAGAACACGCGCCGAAGAGTTGCCCTCCGTGGCGTGTTAGCCTTACTTTCAGAGCGACTGTCTTTCCACATGCCCGTCACAATAGATCAAATGCCGTCGATGAACGATGTCGAGCGAGAGGAAGCACGGCAAATCCAATTGTCGCTGCTGCCCACCGGAGCGCTGATCACAAACACAGCCGAGGTGGCGTTTAGGTTTGAGCCCTACTCGGGCGTTGGCGGCGACTTTGCGGATTTTTTCGAGCTGCCGAACGGGCAAGTCGGGATTTATATCGGCGATGTGGTTGGTAAAGGATTATCGGCCGCAATGTATGCAACGCTCGTAATGGGCATGCTCCGGGGCACGCACAAAACGGGGACCGATACGTCGGTCGTACTCAAAACCCTAAATGAGCGCCTGCTTGTGCGGCCCGTAATCGGACGCTACGCCGCGACCGTCTATGCGGTATATGATCCGTCGAGTCGTCGTCTCGCCTTCTCCAACGCCGGCTTACCGTTTCCTTTGCTCGCGTCAGGGTGCGATTGCATACGGCTCGGGCAGGGCGGCTTGCCGTCGGGCCTAATCTGCGGCAGTTCGTACGAAACTTACCACATTCACTTGAATCCTGGCGATTCAGTGCTCTTTGCTACCGACGGCCTTACCGAATTGCGCGACAGCGACGACAATGATTTTAGCTGGACACGTCTTGCAGACGTGTGGCGGACATCTTCGCGAACATCCGCTGAGCAGGCGCTCGATCTGCTGTTCGACGAGGCGCAGCGATTCACGAACGGTGCTCACGCGCGCAACGACGACATCACAGCCGTCGTACTTAAAATCCCAAACTAAGATCAGTCCACGATTTCGATCTGCAACTCCTTCGCAACGCCATCGCGAATCGTGAACGCACGCACCGGCAACTCCGCGCCTTCGCGTGGCGATGCGATGAAATACGCAACTGCGGGATAGAACGCGCTGGAGATGTCCGTAGGCGAAGGTTCGTTCGGCGTCTTGGGATGCGAGTGATAAATCCCTAGAAGCTCAAGCCTCTCACGCCGAAGATTGCGCATCGAGGCGAAGAGTTCGCGCGGGCCAATCTCGAATGAGGTTTCAGGCTCGTCAGCCGCGTTGTCGGCAGGGAAAATTTCGATAATTTCGCCATCGCGGCCCGAGAGCAACCCGCAAATTTCGACATCAGGCGTGCGGCGTGCTTGTGCGATAAGCGAGGAGAGAACAGTGCGACGAATTCTGACCGTTGGAGTCACAGAAGAATAAAGGGGCGCATCAAACGTGCGCCCCGTGGGTGCAAACAGTCTATGCCTTTTGCGCCTGCCGCCGGAGGAACGTGGGAACATCGAGATCATCGGCAGGAATCTCGTGAATTACTTCGTGCACCGTGCGCGCTACTTGCTGCACGACGCTGGGCTCCGGCGCCACGCGCGGTTGCGGTTCGGGCGCGACGCGGACTTCAGGCTCGATTTCCTGTTCGCGACCTGCCTTCCACGTTTTTGGCAGATAAGAGGGACGCGTATGCGTCTTCTTGCCGGCCACTTCGCGGAAACCCGCTGCAATAACCGTGATCTTTACGGACTCCTTCATTGCATCATCCATCACAGCACCGAAAATGATGTTCGCATTTTCGTGCGCGGCCTTCTGAATGATCGATGAGGCTTCGTGCACTTCCTGCAGCGAAAGCGTGTTCGAGCCGGTAATGTTAATGAGGATGCCCTGAGCCCCATTGATGCAGTTGTCTTCCAGGAGCGGGCTGTTGATAGCGCGATTCGCGGCATCTACGGCGCGGTTTGCTCCCGACGCAACGGCTGTGCCCATCACAGCAAAGCCCATGCCATGCATGATCGTCTTCACGTCTGCAAAATCGCGGTTGATGATGCCGGGGATCGTGATGATGTCCGATATACCTTGAACGGCCTGCCGCAGAATATCGTCGGCGATGCGGAACGCCTCAAAGAAGCTCGTCCCGTGCTCGACCGTTTCCATCAGGCGCTCGTTGGGGATCACGATCACCGTATCAACGCAGCCGATCAGCTCCGCCAATGCATGTTCGGACTGCTGCATCCGGCGCTTACCTTCAAAGGCAAACGGCTTCGTCGCCACCGCAACGGTCAGCGCGCCGAGCTCGCTCGCAAGATTCGCCACTACGGGCGCAGCGCCGCTTCCTGTGCCGCCTCCGAGGCCAGTCGTGACGAACACCATGTCTGCGCCGTCGAGCGCCTCGAGGATTTTCTCCGTGTCTTCGAGCGCGGCTTTTCGGCCGACCTCGGGATTGGCGCCCGCGCCCAAGCCTTTCGTCAGCTTCGCGCCTAATTGCAGTTTCACAGGCGCTTGCGACAGCTTCAGCGCCTGCAAATCCGTATTGGCGGCGATGAACTCCACACCTTCCACTTTGGCGCGGATCATGCGGTTGACGGCGTTACAGCCGCCGCCGCCCACGCCGATCACCTTGATCTTTGCGCCGTTCTGCACATCTTCCGCGAGTGAAACCCGAATGCTCGACTCTTTTGGCGTCATGCGCCCTCCCCAGGACCGCTCTAAAAGCTGTTACGCCCCCGCAAACATGCTCTTCAACTTCCCTACCCAGCCGTTGGCCCGTGCTCCCGAGGCGCGTCTGGTTCGCGCTCCGTAAAGCACTAGCCCTACAGCCGTTGAATACTCGGGCTGAGAGACCTCATCTGTCATCCCCGCAAGTCCGCGCGGCGCGGCGATGCGGACGGGCAGATTAAAAATCTTTTCCGCCATCTCCGGCAATCCGCGAAGATGAGCGCCGCCGCCGGTGAAAACAATTCCGGCCGGGATTTGCGACTCGATGCCGCCGCGGCGAAGTTCGTCGCGAATCAGCATTAGGAATTCCTGTGCGCGCGGTTCAACAATTTCCGCCAGCATACGCGAAAAGACAGTTCGCGGCGGGCGATCGCCTACGCTTGCAATTTCGATGGCGCGGTCTTCGGCGATCAGCCCGCGAAATACACATGCGTGCTCGCGCTTGATTTTTTCCGCTTCAGGAATCGGCGTGCGCAAACCGACGGCAAGATCGTTCGTGAAATGATCGCCGCCGACCGGAATCGCTGCCGTATGCCGCACGCAGCCGCCCGAATACGCAATCAGTTCCGTTGTGCCGCCGCCTACATCAAGCAGACAGCACCCAAGTTCGCGCTCGTCCTGCGTCAGACAAGACTCCGCGGAAGCAAACGGTTCTAGAACCGTATCGTCCACGCGGACGCCGGCACGGTTCACAGCAGTCACGATATTTTGCGTAGCCGTTCCTGACGCAGTCACAATATGAACATTCGCCTCAAGACGCTGGCCTACCATGCCGATCGCGTCGCGGATCGAATCGTGGCCGTCGAGATAAAATTCCTGTGGCAGAACGTGCAATACTTCGCGATCCTCTGGCAAGGTGATGCCACGAGCCGCTTCGATCGCGCGCCGAACATCGTCGCGCTGAATATCGCGCGGCCGATTTGCCACCGTAACGCCGCCTCGGCTGTTAATTCCGCGCACATGACTGCCTGCAACACCGACGCTCGCCGATTCCACCGGCACACCCACGATAGTTTCCGCTTCTTCCACGGCTCGGCGAATCGAACTTACGGCGAGATCCAGATTTACAATCTGACCCTTACGCCAGCCCTTCGATTCCGCTGCGCCCAGTGCGGCAAACCGCACGGCGCCGTCGTCATTCTGTTCGCCAACTAAGGCACAGGTCTTCGTGCTGCCAATATCCAATGCGACGATATGTCGTTCCTTCTTCGTCAAAACCCTACTCCTTTAATCCCCGCCGCCGCGCTAGTGTAAATGTCTCGCCGCGCGTGCTTTCGGTGCAGCCTGCGGAGGCACGGCTGCAATTTCCGGATTTGCTATAAGCTCTCCATCAAAACGCAAGTCCACCGAGTCTAATAGTCCAACTTTGGCCCGCACCTCGCCGATCTTTTCAACTAACGTCCGATACTTCGCTTCAAAATTGCCGTCGCCGAAATGCACAAGCAGTGGCGCGGAGGAATCAGCCATCGGCATCGCGCTATTAACGAAGTCCGGCTGGACGCCCGTAAGCGTCGCGACCACGTCGTGCTCGTCTGAAAGATCGACTTCGCTCACCTGGTTCGATGCGCCTGGATGTGCAGACTCCACGCCCTGCATAAAACCTGCGAAAAGATGCATACGCTCTTCCCGGTCGTCGAGCGGAGTGTCCCCGGTAATGCCTTTCACCACGGGAAAATGAAAATTGTCGCGCAGCGGCTTTTGCAGAATAACTCCGCCGATATCGACCAGCGATAGGGTGCTTCCTTCGCGCAAAAATGCCACTGGCGTCCGCTCAGTAATGTGGACCATCAACGTATTAGGCAACGCTCGCAGCACCGTGGCGCGGGCAACCCAAGGAAGCGCCTCGATCTGCCGGCGGCGCTCGTCAAGCGGAATGCGAAGAACACTATGGTTGCGGTCCGAAGCGAAAATCTCGAGCACTGATGCTGTTTCCACGTAGTGGTTTCCCGTGAGATGCACCTGATTGGGGTGAATCAACTCCATCTCGCGCGCCGAAAGCAGAAATTGTCCGCATATATAGGCGCAGCCGACGCCCGCAAGTCCGGCAGTGGTCCAGAGCGCCACCCGAAGATACGTCTTCCACGCTTTCCGACCGAACTTGCGCCGCTTAATCCCAAGGGGCTTTTGCCGCCGGAGATACTTCGGCTCCTCATCAGCCAGGATTTCCTGGGGGTAAGTATCCGGCTCGATGACCCTTAGTTTTGCCAGAAAATCACCTCGTTCTCGAGATCGACGCTAAACGCGCCGCGCACGTGTTCGCGCACTTCATCGATCAGCTTCATCATTTCCGCGCAGGTCGCGGTTCCGGCGTTCACAAAAAAATTGGCGTGGCGGTCGCTGACCATCGCATCGCCGACCCGATGGCCCTTCAGGCCAAGCTCATCGATCATCCGGCCGGCCGATCCACCCGGCGGATTCTTAAAAATACAACCCGCGCTTTTTTGGTTTAGCGGCTGGCTCGAACGGCGCTTTTCATTGCAGACGCGAATACCGGCGATAATTTCTTTATAAGGCTTCGGAGGGAGCTCCAGCTTCACGCGCAACATGATATCCCCAGGGGCAAACGAAGTGTGGCGATAATCGAAGCGAATCTCAGCGCCTTTCAAAGTCTCGATTTCGCCCGTCGCCTCGCGGTAAAGCTCTACCTCGCGCACGTGTGGCCCGATCTGTGTGCCATAGGCACCCGCGTTCATGCGCAAAGCGCCACCGACGCTTCCCGGAACGCCAATCAGCCCCTCCATGCCGCCCAAATCGCGCTTGGCGCAAAACGTAACCATGCCGCCCAGATCGGCGGCGGCATCCACATAAGCCGCATTCCCCTCCACGCGCATTCCCGGCTGCGATGACGGAAGATGCAGCGCGACGAAAGGAAGTTCCCCATCCATCACCAGCACGTTCGTTCCGCCCCCCAGAAAACGATGCGGGATGCCTTCATTCTTCAAGAGCCGCATCACTTCCGGTATTGCTTCATACCGTCGAAGCAAAATCTCGTCAGTCGCGCCGCCTATGCCGAGCGACGTCAGATCGGCAAGCGCAACGCCCTGGCGTACTTCAACTCCAAGCGCCTTAAGTTTCTCCGCTATTTCCGCACTAATCCGCATAAGCCGAAATCTTCGATTCCAGCAGCATTCCCAGCTGTTCTGGAACGCGCCCGACGCTTCCCGCGCCGATCGTCAAGACCGCATCTCCGGACCGCGCCTCGCGCAGAACAAACTCCATCGCCGATTGCATTGTGCTGCAGAACACCACGTTCTTGTGGCCAGCCGCGCTGACCGCTTCGGCTAGCTTTTCACCGGTGATTCCTTCGATGTGTTCTTCGCCGGCGCCATAAACCTCCGTCAACACCAAGACGTCCGCTTCGTTGAACGAACGGCAAAAATCTTCCCATAGCGCCTTAGTGCGCGTATAACGATGCGGCTGAAACACAAGGACCAAACGCTTATATCCACACCCGCGCGCAGCTTCCAGCGTCGCGCGAATCTCGGTAGGATGATGGCCGTAATCGTCAATTACGGTAATTCCGTTAAACACCCCGCGGATTTCGAAGCGCCGCCCGACCCCGCCGAACTTCGCCAGGCCTGCCCGGATCAGCTCCGCCGGCGCGTTAAGCGACAGTGCCACAGCCGCCGCGGCTGCGGCGTTGCGAACGTTGTGAATCCCTGGAGGCGACGGCAAATGGAAAATCCCCAAATCATCCCCTCGATATGTCAGGCGAAAATCGCTCGATAGGCCCTGCAGCTTCACATCTGAAATGACAAGATCGGCCTGCATGGAAGTACCGTAAGTAATCACCGGCCGCTTGACGCCAGAAATAATCGCCTGCACGTTGGGCTCGTCAAGGCAGAGAATCGCGCTACCGTAAAACGGGACTCGATTCGAAAACTGTAAAAAGACCTGCTGGATTTCCTCAAGCGAGCTGTACTGATCGAGGTGCTCGCGATCAATCGTCGTAATCACCGCGATCACCGGCGCGAGCAAAAGGAATGATCGATCGCTCTCATCGGCCTCCACGACTATAAATTCGCCTTTGCCCACCATCGCATTCGTGCCCGCGTGATTCACGCGACCGCCCACTACAAACGTCGGGTCGAGGCCGGCCGCGCCGAGCACCGCGGCAACCATCGAGGTCGTCGTCGTTTTGCCGTGCGCGCCCGCGACTGCAATGCCATGCTTCAGCCGCATCAATTCAGCCAGCATTTCCGCGCGCGGAATCACGGGGATTTTTTGCTTATGCGCCTCCACAACTTCCACGTTATTGGCTGCGACAGCGGAGGAGACCACCACAACCTGTGCGCCGCGAACATTCTCTGCGCGATGCCCCTCGTAAATCGCCGCGCCCAGAGCGTGCAGCCGTTCCGTGACGGGCGTCGCCTTTAAGTCTGAACCAGAAACCGCATAGCCGCTCGCCAGGAGCACCTCTGCGATTCCGGACATACCGCTGCCGCCGATGCCAATAAGGTGGACGCGCTGAAAATTTCTAAAGGTAAGATTCATTGCCGCTTCACCCCGGCGAGATCGTCGAGCAAATCGACGATGTTTTCTACCGCGCGCGGCCGTGCAAGCGCACGAGCGCGCTCTTCCATTTCAACTATTCTCCGGGGCTGGTCCAGGAGGGCGAAAATTTCGTTCGTAAGGCGCCGGGGCGTCAACTCACTTTGCAAGATCAGCCCTGCTGCGCCTGCTTCCTGCATGACTTCGGCATTTCGCGTCTGATGCGCGTCAGTGGAAGCGCCGAAGGGGATGAAGATGGCGGCGCGTCCGGCGGCAGCAACTTCCGCCACCGTGATCGCACCCGAACGGCAGACGATCAGGTCTGCCTGGGCAAAGCGGTCCGCCATATTCTCGATGAAGGGCAGAACCTCCGCATGAAATTCACGACGCGCATAGGCTACGCGAACAGCATTATAGTCACGTTCGCCTGTCTGATGCACCACGAAAAGCTGATCTTTTTTTGCCGAAAGCAGATCGAGCGACTCGATTACGGCCTGATTGATCGGCAAAGCGCCCCGGCTGCCTCCGGTAACCAAAATTGTGAAGGGCAATGTGTGTTCTTTGCGGGGAATCTTGAAAAACTCAGGCCGGATCGGGCATCCGGTCACCGTAGCCTTGCCGCCAAGCCGCTCAGCCGTTTGCGGATATCATACAGCAACGCGCGCTGCAAACCGGAACAGCATCCGGTTGGTAAAGCCGGCCTCCACATTTGGCTCGAAGATCGCGGTGGGCACACGGTGCGCCGCCGCGAGCAACATCATCGGCCCGGACGCATATCCGCCGACTCCAAAGCCTACGGAAAAGCGGTGTCTACGGATGATCCTCTCCGAATCCCAAAGCCCCAGCGGCAGTTTCGCCGCGTTCTTGTAGAACTTCGCCCCCCCGATGCCCTTCAATCCTGCAACACGGATCAATGCCAGCGGAAATCCCGCTTGCGGCACCAGCCGTGACTCCATTCCGCGTTCCGTCCCCACAAACACGACACGCCTTTCACCAAAAGCATCTGCAGGACGCACCATCCATTCTCTTGCCACCGCCAGGGCCGGAAAGACATGGCCGCCTGTTCCGCCTCCCGCAATTAAAAGCGTCTTCGCATTGGCGGCTCGCTCCGAACTCACGTCTCATCCACGTGCTGACTGATGTTCAACAGCACGCCCGTTGCCAAAAGCATTCCGAGCAAATTCGAACCGCCGTAGCTGATGAATGGCAGTGGGATCCCTTTCGTCGGCACGAGTCCCAGCACCACGCTGAGATTGATCAGCGCCTGCCCAACCACCATCGTCGCGATCCCGATGCCCAGATAGCGGCCAAAATCGTCAGGCGCTTTCATTGCGGAAACCAGCGCCCGCCAGCCATAAACCGCAAATAGCACGATCACGATTACAGCTCCGATATAGCCCAATTCTTCGGCGATCACGGAAAAAATAAAATCCGTGTGCGCCTCGGGAAGAAAGAAGAGCTTTTGCCGGCTTTCCATTAACCCGACTCCGCTGAAACCGCCCGATCCCACCGCAATGAGCGATTGCAGAAGCTGGAATCCGTGGCCCTGTGGATCCGAGCCCGGGGAAAAGAACGTCTCTACGCGCTGAAGGCGGTAAGCGCTGCCCGCGACCGCAAAATAGACGACGGGCATCGCCGCCGCCGCCGCAATGCCTATGTATTTAAACGAAAGTCCGGCGACAAAAAGCATCACGGTTGCAATAAAGAAGATCATGCAGGCCGTGCCCATGTCCGGCTCTTTATAAACCAGCACCACGACGAGCAGCACGGTTCCGAGGGCAGGCAAAAGGGTTCGCCGCAAATCGTTTACACTGAATCCTCGCGGGCTAGTGCGAATCTCCAAAAACCATGCGAGAAACACGATTAGCGCGAGCTTGGCCATTTCGGAAGGCTGCAAGCTGAATGAGCCGTAGCGTATCCACCGGTGCGTATCGTGCGATCGGTCAAGGAAGAACACCGCGATCAACATCGTGAGCGTGATGGACAACACTGTAAAAATTACCTTCGGCTGGCGTAATTTCCGGTAGTCAAAGTTCATTAACGCAAACATTCCGCCGACTCCTAGCGCCAGCCAGGCCAATTGCCGCAGCAGGAAGTAATAAGCGCTGCCGTGCTCATCGCTCGACGTGATCGCGGATGCACTGAAGACCATCACAGCGCCGATCAGGCAGAGCGCGAGCGTCGTTCCAAAAAGACGGCGGTCAGGTTGAAGGCTGCGTGGCATCTCTTTGCTATCCTTTGCTCGCGGAAATCGTGGCGGTTTGCGCTGAGAGTTTCGCCACCAAGTCCTTAAAAACGCGGCCGCGCTGCTCATAACTCTCGAACTGATCGAAACTCGCACAAGCCGGCGCGAGCAGCACAATGTCGCCCGCCTTTGCCCTGTCTTTTGCAATCTGAACAGCCCGATCGAGCGTTCCTGCCCGTTCCAACGGCGCCGCGCCTTCGAGATCTGTCGCAATTTTTTCGGTGGCCGCACCAATCAATAAGACATCGCGAGCACGCGCCGCGAGCGGTTCTCGCAACGGCGTATATGGGCTGCCCTTGTCCTTGCCGCCAAGAATGACGATCAACCGACCTTTTTTACCGCCTGGCTGCGCCTTAGGGAATGCCTCAATAGCTTTAAGCGCTGCGTCCACGTTCGTCGCCTTCGAATCGTTGTAATACTGCACCCCCGCTATCTTGCCGATGAATTCGAGCCGGTGCTCCACGCCTGCGAAACTTCTCACGCCCTCCGCAATGCCCGCGATTGGCGCTCCAACCAGAAATGCCGCCGAGCACGCCGCCAGTACGTTCTCCAGGTTGTGTTCGCCGCGCAAAGTAATGTCGGACCGCCGAAGCAACTGTATCTCGTCACCATCCGCGCGGAACACAATCTCTTCTTCCAGCAAAAACGCGCCCGCCGCCACGCGCTTCTTACGGCTGAACCAATAGACGCGCGGCCCGTTCGGCATGCGGCGCGTCACTTCCGGATCGTCCGCATTCAGAATCGCTGCGTCGCGCTCGCTTTGGTTTTCGAACATGCGCATCTTCGCTCCGGCATATTCTTCAAAGGACGCGTGCCGGTCCAGATGATCCGGCGTCAGGTTGAGCAGAACGCCCACTTCTGGCCGAAACTCCTCAACGTTCTCGAGTTGAAAGCTGCTAATCTCCGCCACGGTCACCGTAGCGTCGCTCGAAGAATCGACCAGCGACAGCAGCGGTACCCCGATATTGCCTCCCACGAGCGTCGGAATAGCAGACGTCTTGAGGATGTGAGCGACGAGCGAAGTCGTTGTCGTTTTCCCATTCGAGCCGGTGATCGCGATCAGCTTCCCTCGAAGAAATCGCCACGCCAACTCAATCTCGCTCCAAACGGGAATTCCCAATTTGCGAGCCTCTTCAAGCAGCGGCGCATTCACCGGAATTCCGGGGCTTACAACCAGCAAATCCTGCTCTCGCAAACTGGCTTGCTCGTGCCCGGCGAGCGCAAGCGATACTCCAGCCGCGCGCAGAAGGACAACCGTTTCCGCCAATTCTTGCTCACTGTTTCGGTCGGTGGCCGTCACGCGAGCGCCACGCGCGCTGCAAAAGAGCGATGCGGCCACGCCGGTCCGCGCCAGTCCAACGATCAGCACGCGCTTCCCTCGCAGATCGAACGCCGACTTCATCGCGTCACCTCAACTTCAGCGTCGTCAACGCAAACAGCGCAAACACCAGCGCCATGATCCAAAATCGCACGATGATCTTGGATTCGCTCCAGCCAATCAGCTCGAAATGATGGTGCAGCGGAGCCATTCTAAAGATCCGTTTGCCCGTCAGTTTGAACGATCCAACCTGCAGAATCACCGAAACGGCCTCAATTACGAAAATGCCGCCGATCGAAAGCAGCAAAATCTCCTGCTTAATGATTACGGCAACTGTCCCGATCGCTCCACCCAACGCAAGCGAGCCCACGTCACCCATAAACATTTCCGCCGGATGTGCGTTGTACCAGAGAAACCCAAGAGAGGCTCCGGCCAATGAGCCGCAGAAAATGACCAGTTCGCCCGCATCCGGAATCCTCTGGATCTCCAGATAATCCGCAAATTTTGCATTGCTCGAAAGGTAGGTGAGCACGGTGAGTGCCGCAGCCGTCACGAGAACGCATCCAATTGCCAGCCCGTCCAAACCGTCCGTAAGGTTTACCGCATTCGAGCAGCCAACGATCACCGCAATGAGGAAAATCACGAACGGTACATAGGCCAGCGGCCAGACGTAATTTATGTTCAGCAGCCAACCCACCACCAGGTCCGGATGAACTCTCTTGAAAAACGGCATACTCAGTTGCGTCGAATATACGCCGTTGGCCTGCAAATGGATCAGCGCAATACCCACTACCAGACAGGTCAGCACTTGCAGCGTAAATTTCGCGCTTGGCCTCAGTCCGAGATTCCGTTTGCGCACCACCTTATTGTAATCGTCGATAAAACCGATGGCCCCAAACGCAACCGTCGCTCCCGTCGCCAACAGCACATATGGATTCCGCAAGTCCGCCCAGAGCAGCGTTGGAATCACGATCGAGGCCACGATCAATACGCCGCCCATGGTGGGCGTGCCCGCTTTCTTCTGATGCGCTTTGGGCCCTTCTTCCCGGATGTACTGCTTCACCTGCAATGCGCGCAATCGATCGATCACCCGTGGTCCCATCAACAACGAGAGCACCAGCGCCGACGCGCTCGCCACGGCCGTCCGCACCGTAATGTAGCGGAAGACGTTTAGTGCGCTAAAATGCGCCCGCAACACGAAGAAGAAAAGGTAATAAAGCATTCAGCGATTCTTCTGAGCCGGCGCAACGCCGCTTGGCTCTGCTGCCGCAAATTTTCGGGCGCGCGACGCGTCAATCGCTTCCAGGATTTTTTCCATCTTCACTCCACGCGAACCTTTCAGAAGCAGCAGGTCCCCGCTTCCAACGAAGTTCTTCAGAAATTCCGCCGCTTCGGCAGAGTCTTCAAAAAACCGAGTGTGCTCCCGCGGATGGCCACTTTTGATAGCTGCCTCAATAAACTCCGCCGCGTTTCCCTGCACGCCGACAATCCAGTCGATCGCACGCATCTGGGCTGTCGTGCGTCCGCATCCGCGATGTAACTCCGCCGATGAATCACCCAGTTCGCGCATCTCGCCCGTAGCCAGAATCTTTCGCCGGTAACCGGGCGTCGCTACAAGCAGCTTCACAAGCTCATTCAGCGCCGTTGGGCTCGAGTTATACGTATCGTTGATCACGGTGAAACCTTCTTCATACCGGACCACTTCGCCGCGCTTCTCGGCAGGCATTAGGTTCGGAAAAACGCGTTTCGCGTCCTCAGCACCAATACCCCACACGCTCGCAGCGGCCAGAGCCGCAATGGCATTCATCACGTTGTGCCGCCCGATCAAAGGCGATTCCAACCGCACGCGTCCACCTGGCGAGACAAAATCAAATGCGGCGCCCTCGATCCCGCGCTCCTCGATTGCCTCCGCGCGAAACTCCGCCTTAGGAGTCGTCCCAAAACGGATCACTGGCCCACGTGCGACTTCCGCAAAACGCACCACTCGCTCGTCATCCGCATTCAGCACAGCCGTCGCATTGGGCCACGGCAGGTTTTCAATCAACTCGCGCTCCGCCAGAGCAATCTCGTCAATCGACAAAAAAAACTCCAAATGCTCCACAGCCACGCGCGTAATCACTCCCACTTCCGGCGAAGCGATCCGCGTCAATTGCGCCAGTTCTCCCCGATGCGACATTCCCAGCTCAACTACCGCCGCATCGTGCTCCTCCCGCAACCCAAGCAGCGTCAACGGAAGCCCGTATTCATTGTTCAAATTTCCCTGCGTCTTCAGGACACCGAACCGCGAGCGCAGCAGCGCCGCAAGAACTTCTTTCGTCGTCGTCTTACCCACCGATCCGGCCACGCCTGCAATCCGCCGTCCGGGTTTGGCGGCGCGCCAAACGGCGCAAGCTCGCGAGGCCAGCCGCTGCAACGCCGCGAGCGTATCGTCCACGCCGAAAAGCTTGCCTCGGACATCCTCAGGATAGCCGGCAACTCGTCCACACTCGACCACGGCCGCAACTGCTTCGGTAGCGAGCGCCGCAGACACATGATCGTGTCCATCGTGACGCGGTCCGCGTATCGCGAAGAACAGTTGTCCTGGCCGCACAGTCCGGGACTCGATCGATACTCCAACCAGTTCGGTCCCGCCTCCGAGCCCGGCAGGCCGCGAGACACCCAATGCTTCAGCCACTTGCGCCACATTCCACCGCATTGCGTCCCCCGCAGGCTTAGTCTCACCGTCAGCCGCACGCCTCGCATTCCGGCAGCAGGCCTCGCAGACCTGAAGGCCCACTGAACTTAGTGCAACTTCCGTTCCCTGGCGCGATTACCTTGCGCCCGGTTTCGTTTTCGAGTAGCCCTTTCGGCGAAGTATCGCCCGCGCCTTTTCGCGATCGTCAAACGCGATGGGCCCGTCGCGCAGCACTTGATACGTTTCGTGCCCTTTGCCCGCGAGTAGCACGATATCCCCGTCACGCGCCTCATCGAAGGCGATATCAATCGCTTTTTCGCGGTCCGGCTCGACGCGGTAACTCGCATTCGCTTTCTGCAGGCCCACGACCACGTCATTGATAATCAGCAGCGGATCCTCGCTTCGCGGGTTGTCACTCGTTAGCACCACTAGATCGCTCGCCGACCCCGCCGCCTCGCCCATCATTGGACGTTTCGCTCTGTCGCGTTCGCCGCCGGCTCCAAATAGCGTAATAATCCGCGCGCCTGCGCTGATGTCGCGCGCCGTCGCAATCAAGTTCCGCAAAGCATCGTCCGTATGCGCGTAATCCACCACGACAAGAAAGGGCTGGCCTTCATCGATTCGCTCGAATCGTCCGGGAACACCTGGCAGGCGGGCAATACCTTCTTCGATCTTGAGGTTGGGAATTTCCAGAGCGACGGCCGCACCGATGGCCGCCAGAATATTGTAAACGTTTATGCGGCCCACGAGCGGCGAATCGACCTGAATCTTTCCCGCGGGCGTTTGCGCCGCAAACTGCAAACCGCCAAAGTCCAGGCTGACCTTTTTCACAGTCACGCTTGGCGATCCTTTCAAACCATAAGTCAACGTCTTCTTCGCCAACCCCTCCAGCCGAGGCCCATATGGATCATCTATATTGATCACGGCTGCGTCGGGAACTCCTGCGCCCGTGCCCTCAAAAAGGCGCCGCTTGGCGGCAAAATATTCTTCAAACGTCTTGTGATAGTCGAGATGATCCCGAGTTAGATTCGTGAAAATGGCGACGGCGAAATGCAGTCCCGTGAGCCGGTCCATCGCCAACGCGTGCGAACTGGCCTCAAGCGTGGCGTGTGTCCCGTTAGCATCGCGAATTTCCGCAAACATCTGCTGCAAGTCGAGCGACTCCGGCGTTGTATTCAGCGCCGCCTTTTCCCCGGCCGGAGTGCGATAGCCGGTTGTTCCGATCAGCCCCGACGTGAATCCCGCCGCGCGCAAAATCGCGTCCACAAGAAATGTCGTCGTTGTTTTTCCATTCGTGCCGGTTACGCCAATCAATTTCAGCGCATCGGCCGGATGGGCGTAGAAATTCGCAGCCGCCTGCGCCAGCAATTTCCGGTCAGTCCCCGGCTGTAACTCAACCCAGACGGTTTCTGCCGGCAAAGATTCAGGGCGCACACTCTCCGCCGCTACTGCAATCGCCCCTGCACGTATCGCATTTCCAAGGAATTCCAGCCCATTCGACTTCGTCCCGCGCAGCGCGAAGAAAATTCCTCCCGGCTCCATTTTGCGGCTGTCATAAGCGACTGAACGCACCTCGATATCGTCACGCCCATCGATGCGCGCGCCCTCGCAACCCGCGAAAAGATCGTTCAGTTTCACCATTGCCGCCGTCTGGTTATCCTTTACCCTCTTACGCTGGCGTGATGCCGCCTCCACCACAATACTCAATTTCCCACTCCGTTCGCCGCAGTCGGAATCAATTGCGCCGCCCGCCCAAAGCGCACCGTTATTTGGCTTCCCTGCTGGATCTGCGTACCGGGTTGGGGAAATTGCTCCACTGCGACACCGTCTCCGATGAGCGCGGGATCAAGACCTAACCGTGAGCACGTCTCAATGACGCTCCGCACGCTTTGGCCCACCAGATTCGGCGCAGCCACCATCGGCGTCTTCTCCACGCTCACTGCCGTTGCGTTCACGCGCCGTGTCTGTCTTTCGACAACCGCATCGAATTTCGCTTGGTATGCTTCATCCAATCCGCGTCGCGATGCGTTCTTAAACGCAATTTCCGGTGCTTTCTTCGCATTTTTTGCCATCTCGACGCTCGACGGCACCACAATATCGTGCGGTATACCCATGTATGTCAGCACCTGCTGCGCAATCCGTTTCACGATAGGTCCGGCCGTCAGGCCTCCCTCGTGACCTCCGATAGGAGAATCCAGCACCACAATAATCGTCACGGCCGGATTCTCTACCGGCGCGAAGGCGACAAAGGAAGCGTAGTATTCCGTCTTCGAGTAACGGCCGGTCGCAGGATCGATCTTCTGCGCCGTCCCCGATTTCCCGGCAGCCGAGTATCCATTCAATTGCGCGAGCTGGCCCGTTCCCCGCAAAACAACCGATTCCATCATGGACTTAACCTGTTCGGCAGTCTGTTCATCGGTAGCGCGATGCGGATCCGGGCCGTTCAAATCAGGCAGTGGTCCCACGCTTTGAATGTCTCGCACGATCGTTGGGTGGTAATACTCGCCGCCATTTGCCACGGCGGAAATCGCCGAAATTATCTGAATCGGCGTCACGCTGACTTCCTGCCCCATCGCGATCGAACCAATGGAACTGGGCGTCCATTCCGAAACGGGTCGGAACAGTCCACGATTTTCGCCTGGAAGCGCGATGCCCGTCGGTTGCCCTATCCCAAACGGACGAACCGCATCGTAAAAGCGCTGCGATCCCATGCGAAGAGCCACTTTGATTGAACCAACGTCGCTCGAATGAACTAGAATGTCGCGTACGCTGATCACGCCGAATCGCGCGTGGTCGTGAATAATCCTTCCGGCCACATCAATCGAGCCCATCTGGCAATCGATCAGCTCCGCGGGATTCGTAAGATGATTCTCAATCGCGCCAGTCATCGTGAGCACTTTGAATACGGATCCCGGTTCATAGGCGGCGGCGATCGCACGATCCATTCTTGTGTCCGCCGAATAGTGACCGGCATCGTTCGGATCAAAGGTTGGCCAATTCGCGACGGCAAGCAGCTCTCCGGTGTTCGGGTCCTGTACGACGGCAGTTCCATGCTTCGCGTGCGTTTCCGCAATGCCCGCAGCCAGTTCCTTTTCTGCGATGTACTGGATGGTTTCGTCGATCGTAAGCGTAACGCTGCCACCGGGTGTCGGCGCTGATTCGGAACTATCGTAGAAACGCCGCCGTCCATCGGCCATGACGATCATCTTCCCTGGTTGCCCTCGAATCACGCTGTCGAGCGAATATTCAAGACCTCCAATTCCCTTTTCGTCCACATCCACATAGCCCAAGACGGCTGCGGCAAGGTCATGCTGCGGATACACGCGCCTGTTCTCTTTCTCGAAGAAGACTCCTTTCAAGTTCATATCTGTGATCCGCTGAACAATTTCGGGAGAGAGTTTCCGCGCAAGCCTTACGGGAGTGTGCGCACCTTGGATCTTTGTTTCTACATCATCGGATGACAATCCGAGCGCAGGAGCCAAGAGCTGCGCCACCATCGAGGGGTCGGAAACTTCCGTGGGGTCCGCGAACACTGAGTCCATCGGCAGACTCACTGCAAGCTCGCGCCCTCGGCGGTCGTAAATCGTGCCGCGTTTGGGGCTAATCTCAAAGACGCGCTGCTGCTGCCTCTCAGCTTTCGCTAGATAGTCGCTGTATTGGAATAACTGCAGGTAAGTGAGCCGCGCTACTATCGCGATCATCCAGACCGCCGCCAGCACCCAGACGGTGAGCCAGCGGAGACGCGCGTTGCGCTGCTCCATGAATTCGGGCCTGCCTCGGAATTCGGTACATCGGTAAGGGGCTGCTTGCCGGCTGCCTCACCTGCCTAGCCGCAGGCGGGCTCGCTTCGCGTGAAGCGCGCCAGGACTTCCTCATCGGGCTCGAATCGATGAAGGAAATTTCCGCCGCTACGAAGCACGGCAAACAAACCCCTACGCGATCTCAAAATCTCTACACCACCAAAAGCTGCCAAGTGCGACTGATCTATCGTCAGCACCTAATACGTTTCAAGGCTGCGGCATCTGACGATTCACGCTCGCCTGCGCCAGCACCCCATTGCCGACGGTATAGCTCACGGGCGCAACCTGGCCCGGCACGGGAACCGTTAGTCCAAGCTCGTTTCGCGCGATCGCGTCGACTCGGCTTGGAGCGCGCAATGTCGCGACCTCCAACTGCAACTGTTGGTTCAGTTGACCCGCCTGATCCTCTTGAGTTTGCAACTGCTCAATCTGATAGCGCAGCTGGATGCATTCAAAATGCTGCCAGGCATAGAAGAAGAGGCATCCGGCCATCACAGAGCCTGCCGCAACGCGCTGCCACAAAGGATTCAGCCGCGCAGCAGGAGCCGGCCGCAGAAGCCGGGAATTGTCTATCCTCTTTACTGTGTGATATTCCGTCATCGTGATTCTCTACTGGCGCCTTCAGGCCGCCACTTTCTCCGCCACGCGCATTTTTGCGCTGCGCGCTCGCGGGTTATCTGCAATCTCGGCTTCACCTGGGACAATTACTTTCTTTGTTAGCACGCGAAACCCGCCTTCGCGCTCAAGCTGCTGGAAAGCGCGCTTCACCGGCCGGTCTTCGCGCGAGTGGTAACTGATCACCACCCATCGTCCTCTTAAATTCAAAGTGGCAGGGGTCCGTGGAAGAAACTGCTCGAGTTCCTCCTCTTCTCGATTCACCGCTATCCGCAGCGCCAGAAACGTTTTTGTCGCGGGATGCAGTTTCTGCCTTCCCCGTGCTTTGCTTGCCCCTGCCACAATCGATGCCAGGTGTTCCGTATCGCGAATCGGTCGCGATCGAACAATTGCCCTGGCGATTCTGCGTGAATCCCGCTCTTCCCCGTATTGATAGAGCAGGTCGTCCAGTTCTTTCTCCGGCCACCGGTTCACAATTTCGCTTGCCGTCAAGGGCTCGTTCGGCCCCATGCGCATATCGAGCGGCCCGGCCCAGCGGAAGGAAAATCCGCGCTCGCGGCTGTCCAGTTGCAGGCTCGAAACGCCCAGATCGGCTACCACGCCGTCGAGCGGCTGCAATCTCATCCGGCTCGTCACTTCATCGATCTTTGAAAAATTTTCCTGCACAAATATCACCTGTCGCTCGAATTCTTTCAGCCGTTCGCGCGCGATCTCCAGCGCCTGCGGGTCTC